>NZ_BAABRO010000004.1:300000-596554 GCF_039545035.1 Novipirellula caenicola | reverse complement strand
TTAACCCCCGCAAGGTGAAGAAACGCAGTCAAGCTTGGCCCACCAAACGCGACTGCGACCGCAATCCGCCTCCGCCCAATGGCATCTTCGCCGACCAGGTGGAAATGTCGATTTAGCGGTATTGGCCTTACGGCCCACGGCTCACCCTTGCGATTTCCATTTGAATTAAATCAACAAGCCGTTGACGACTTCCGCTACGGCGAGGCGAGTTGCTTGGCGACTTCGTCGACGACGCTCGACCAATCGCCCATCTCGGTTTGACGAACCAGACGCATACTGGGATACCACGGCGTGTCGGCTCCCTGATTCTGCCATCGCCAATCGGGAACCTTGCCCAACATCACGGTCACGTCCACACCGATGGCTCCTGCCAAATGCGCGATTGCTGTGTCGGTGGTCACCACTGTATCGAGATTTTGCAGAATCGCGGCGGTGTCGGTAAACGCGCCTAGAGCCGAATCAATTCCCGTGGGTAATCGCACGATCGAATCGGCAAAACCACAATCCTGCAGTTGCGATTCCCCATAACCAAACTGCAAACTGACCAGCGAAACGCCGGGGATTTTTGCGAGCGGTTCGAGCGCGGCGAGCGGAATGCTTCGATAAACGTCGGCATGGTGCTCGGGATTGCCCTGCCAATTGATTCCAATCCGCCGCGTGACGGTGCCCTGCGAACCAGGAACATGCTGCTGCATCCAATCGGCCCATCGTTTGGTTTGCTCGGCACTCGCCGCCAAGTAACCTCGGCCTGCAGCGAACAGCGAATCGACCACCGCTAACTGTTTGGTTTGTTGGTACCAGAAATCGACCACGTCCAAGAATGATGCTTGATAATCAATCGGCGGGACGACCGATCCATTGGGCAGCAGCAAATCGATCCCGGGTAGCGACGAGAACAGCGGCATCATTTCGGCAGCACACTGAACGTACACGGTCGCTCCGGCTTGCTTCAGTAGCGATGCGACACGGATGAACTGGATCGCGTCCCCTCGACCTTGCTCGGGATACAGCAAGATCGATTTTCCGGCAATCGGCTGGCCTTGCCAAACCGGCGTGGGCAATTTGGGTCGATAGGTTCCCGGCATCGCCCAGCGCCAACGATACTCGGCCCACCCAATGTCATAGTTCCCTAACAACAAATGGATCACTCCGAGATTGCGGTGCAATTCCGCATTCTTGGGATCGATCTGCAATCCTTCGGCGTACCATTTCAAACCACGCTCGATCTCGCCGGACCAAACCCACAGCGTGCCGCGGTTCTTGAGCGCCGAAAGGTAGCCCGGTTGTTGCTCGAGCGCCGTCGCCAACGCCTGCTCGGCCTCGTCGATCTTCCCGAGCATTCGCAGCGAATTGCCAAGATTGTTCCAAGCAATGGGAAACTGCGGACGAATCGCCAACGCTTCGCGATAGACGGCAACGGATTGCTCAAAGTCGCGTTGATCAAAAAACGCGATCCCCAAATAGACCAAGGCATCCGCGTTCTTTGGGGAATTCGCCAGCACGTGGCGATAAACTTGAATCGCCTCATCAAGCTTTCCCGCTTGATGCCGTTGCCAGCCTTGTTGCAATAATTCATGGACGGTGGGCATCGTGCTTGGGTTCCCTGATTCGCCAGCGACTCGTCAAAGCGGATACAAAAAATGGCGATGCACTTGAAACAAGCACATCGCCATCGATTGTTAATACAAATGGATCGACTTGACTAGTCGAGGAAGCCTACCAAATCCTGGCTACGGCTCGGCTGTTGCAGCTTTCGCACCGCCTTGGCTTCGATTTGTCGAATACGCTCACGAGTCACTTTGAAAATGTGCCCCACTTCTTCGAGCGTATAGCTGTAACCGTCCCCGAGACCATAACGCAGTTTGATGATCTCGCGTTCACGATACGACAACGACTTCAACACTCCGGTGATGCGGTCACGCAGCATTTCTTGCGTCGCACCGATTTGCGGGCTCTCTGCGGCACCATCGGGAAGCAGATCACCGAACTGGCTGTCTTCGCTGTTGCCAACGGGACGATCCAACGAAATCGGGAAACGGCTCATCGTCAAAACACGACGGGCTTCTTCGACGGTCACATCCGCGCGACGCGCGGTTTCTTCGATCGTGGGTTCACGTCCGAGTTCTTGCAGCAATTGGCGAGCAACGTTTCGCACGCGGCTCATCGTTTCGACCATGTGAACCGGGATACGAATCGTTCGGCTCTGGTCAGCAACCGCTCGGGTGATCGCTTGGCGAATCCACCACGTCGCGTAGGTACAGAATTTGAAACCACGACGATATTCAAATTTGTCGACCGCCCGCATCAAACCGGCGTTCCCTTCTTGGATCAAATCCAGGAACGACAAACCACGGTTGCGATACTTTTTAGCGATCGAAACCACCAGACGCAGGTTTCCTTCGCTCAGTTCACGTTTGGCTTGTTGGTACTCGGCGTACACCTTGTTCAACATCGCCACGCGATTGCGTAGTGAAGTGGGGGTTTCCTGGCACGCGGTCAAAATCTGGCGTCGCTCGTGAAGCAATTTCTCGCGGACTTCACGACCATGTTTGGTGCGTTTTTGGTCCGAAATGATGTGGTCGATTTCGGTCAAACGATGCGAGAATTTTTCGAGCAAGTCGATTCGCGTTTCAATTCGCTGGGTACGCAGACCGAGCTCTTCGATCAAACGTACGGCACGACGACGACGACGGGCAAGCGACCGCCACGCTTCGACGCGGCGTCGCTGCGAGGCCGCCTTGCTGAGTGCGACTTTCCAATCGTGTCGATTGCGTCGCAGCAAGGTTTGCAGCGTTCGCAGGTTGTGTGGCAAACGGCCGACGATCTGTTCTTTTTCCAAATGGTCGGTGACCGAAACTTGAACGGTACGGTCAAACGGCAATTGGCCGCGGTAAACCTTCTTCAGCGTCTTGTAGGCTTCGACGAGAACGTAATGGTTCTCGAGCAATTTGGTACGGAACCGACGGCGTGTTTCTTCGATCCGCTTGGCAAGTTCAATTTCTTGCTTTCGTGTCAGTAGCGGAATCTCGCCCATTTGGGTCAAGTACATCCGAACCGGATCATCGGACCACGTTTCGGTTTCGTCACCAGCAAGCAGTTCGTCGGGGCTTTCGAGTTGGACTTCGCCATCGGCAGCAGAAGCCATAGCGACGGCAGCATCGTTGTCGTCGCTGTCGTCAACGGGCAGCTTGCGAAAACTGCCGGTCACGGCTTCGGTGCTTTGGACGGTTACGTCATCAAATTCGTCCAAGAGTGTATCGAACAAAGGGGAACTCCTAGCGGAACAGTGTGAGATATGAGGGCTAAAAATCGGTTTCGTATCAAGTCAAACGAAACGAGCAATCATGTGGTCGATGGCCAAGTGGTGGATGACAATCGTGAAAATTTATCGATGTGCAAATGAGTAATCGTGCAAGTGAGTAATGGTGCAAGTTGACGAAGGAATGAGCGGAAGCCCCCTGTGAACTTCATTTCTTATTGAACTTCATTTCACATTGAGATGCGGAACAAGCTGACTGAGAACGAGTTGACTAAGAACAAAGTTGCTCCTTAACTCTACACCACAGTGGACTCATTATTGCGACAGTACTTCAAATGGAAGGAGTTTCTAGATGAATGGGTTGTTTGCATTAGTCACGAAATGAGCTTTGCGGAAACGGTTCGTGGGATCGGTACCGCAGTTTGACCGATGGAGACCAAGCAAAGAGAGACCCTCTTTGCTAAGAGCACCACCGAATGACAGACTGCCCGATTGCCCCATTGACCGCCGGTTGCCCAATCGACCGGTCGTCACTTGGTACGAACCAACCCAACGTGGCTGCCGTAATCAAGAGTTTCCCCGGTCCAAACACTTCCAAGCCTCGTGACCTCAAATTTAAGTATGCCCTAAATATCAAGTCGCTCCGCTTTCCTTGCCTCCATGGCAACATTCGGCAAATGACCACTCTTGTAGGTGGGACCCGATCCTTCCGGTCCACCAGGACGAACAAAACAGTTCGCTATTGTTACCACGAGTCACCATGAGCGGTGTCCGACGCGGTTGCGGAGTAAAGTGAGAGCAAGTCACACGATTTCTCCGTCAACGGGTGGGAGCGGTAGGGGTTGGCGGTGGCGCCGTTTGCACACTTTGGATTTTAGTCAGGTTGCCTTCGTGGTCCACCCACTTCGCCTTCAATTCTTTTTCATTTGATCTTCATGTACCAACTTTCGTGCCCTCACTGCCAAAAAGTGATCCTTGTCACCCCCTCACAAGCGGGTGATAGCGTCTCCTGCCCTTCCTGCGAGCAATCGGTCGCGGTCCCTCGGCTTGGGGAACTCAAACGGCTGCCCAGGGACGAATCGGCCTCTGCGGCGACCAACGAGCCCCCTTCCTACAACGAAGCCGGCTCGGGCCGGACGTTCGGCACCCTGGCTTTGGGGCTGATTTGCACCGCAAGCCTATTGATTGCCGCTTACTGCGGCATTCGCTGGGCACTGATCGACGCCCCGGTCAACACCGAGATCCATCTGCAAGAGGTCCGCGACGTTTACCCAACTCGAAATCCCGCTGAACTGCTGCGGGAATACGAGCAGATGGAAGAGGCTGGGCTCGAACTGCCTGTCCCCTATGGCTACAAACGGGTCCAAAATTTGAAGCAGGGTTGGGGACAAAATGCGGCCATCGCGGGCGGTGTCGCGATTTTGACATTGATCGGAGCGATTCTTTTTGCTTCCTCAGGACGATCGCGAAGGCGATAACCGCTTGCCGCGTTTTTAGAAGACACTTGGTACAGAAGTCGCCAATCAGGCGGCACGTCAGTCCGGCTTGCGCCGCAAGACATAGACTACATCCTCGGTCGATGCGTCGACCTCGATGGGATGATCCAGGTCGTAACCAAAGTCGTACGTGGCAGCGACCTCCCAACACTTGCTCGATTGGATCAATCGATTCATCTGTTTTGGGGTATAGCTTCGCAACACAAGTTCATCGGTGATCCGAAAACTGTGCGATGGACTGTGGATATCAAAACGAATGCCAAACCGCTCAATGCGGCTTTCCGTATTTCGTTCGTTGGTCCACATGTGCGTGCTGATTGCCAAGTGTCCGCGTCGCGCCGACCACGACTCGGTCTCACTCGGGGCGACTTCGGTCGGGGTCAAATGGATGCCCAACAGATACAGCCCGCCGGGGCGAACGACTTCGCCCATGCACTGCAAATGCCCCCGTGCCTCACGCTCGCTACAGAGATGGCGAAAGCTATTGATGGTGTTAAACGCCAGATCGCATTTCCACTTCGTTGTGAAGTCCGACATGTCGGCGACAAAGGCGGATTCCCGTACGCCATGACGACGAAAACGAGCATTACAAAACTCGACCGCCTTGGGATTCAAATCGAGCCCGTCGACGCGGAACCCTTTTTTGACAAGTGCATAGAGTAGCCGGCCGGTGCCACAAGCGGGCTCAAACATCCGTTTCGGAGCACGCTGCATCCACTCACTTCCGCAGCCCTTAATGAACTTGACCTCGGCGGCGCAATCGGCGCCAAACACGAGATCGTAATATTTTGGATGGTCGTAGATGGATTCGTTGAGCGTTTCGATCGTTAGGGACTCCCAAGCCGAGCGGAGGTGAGCACAAAGGGATGAAGGATCATAGCGGCAATCAGCTGGATTGGGGGGCGGAATCGAGCAAACTGATGATCAACGGAAGCAATTGTTTTTTGCGACTGACCACCTCTTCGAGTTCGTACAGATTCTCTTCGAGTTCCGGGTAGTTGATTTCATCCCACCCCTCCGGTTCGCGGCTCATCAACAACAGGCTGCCGTTGCTGGAGATGTCGGTGACCAGCAGCGCAGAGAAGTCGAGCTGGTTGTCTTTTGCCAATTGCTCAAGCGCTGCGGCCAATTCATCCTTGCGCTCCCAGAACAAGTCAAAACCAATTTCTTCGATCTGCGAAATCGAGAATTTGACTCCCGCCTCCTCAAATTCTTTGCAGTCTTCACGCACCACACGGCCTGCTTCTCCGGATCGCAGCGCCGAACCGACCTCGAAGAACTCGGTCGCGTATTCCTCCAAGTCAAACGCACAAAACTGCTGCAACCACTGCAAAATATCGCGATCCACATCGGTGGTGGTGGGCGAACGCAAAAACAAGGTGTCGCTGATGATGCCCGACGCCATGCACAGCGCCACCGCAGCAGAGGGTTTCAAATCCGCCTGCCGAAACAAGCGAGCGACGAGGGTGCAGGTCGACCCTACCGGTTCCAAGGTGAAGCGAATCGGATTGGACGATTTGAGCGATCCGCCAAGGCGATGATGATCGAGCACCTCGGTGATGATCGCGTCTTCGGCCCCCTGCACCGCTTGCGATAACTCGTTGTGGTCGACCAATACCAATTCGGGCATCGGCGGGTTGACCAAGTCGCTCTTGCTGAGCACGCCGACGAGTTTTCCGTTGTCGAGTACGGGAAAGACGGTTTGCGAAGAGCGAAAGATTTGTTGACGTGCCGCTTCGACCGGCATCTTTGCCGGCAGCGAAATGAAGTCGCGTTGGATCACCGAATCGATCAAGCGAGCCGCCTTGATTCGCATCGTGGTGGTCGCCGTGTCATAGGGACTGATGATCACCGAGACGCCGCGGGCCTGGGCCAAGTGCAACAACCCGCTCGACAATTCGTAACCGCCCGCGATCACCATGGCGCGAACGCCCAACTCGAGTGCGGGCAATTGGATCGTCGGTCGATCGCCGCTGACGACCAACAACCGCTCGGCCGAAAACTGATTCATCCGCTGCGTGAATCCTTCGGCGCTCATCGCCCCAACGGTCACAACGAACTCGTCGGTCCGGTCGGGGTCAACGACGTGCTGGAACGTCCCGCCCAGCACCGAAGCGACTTTGGTCAGGTTACTGCAAACCTCGCGTGAATGGATCGGATCAACGCCGCCTTGAAGCACCAATTCGAGCAGTTCCAATAGCGTCACGATCCCGACGACCTTGTCGTTGTCATCGACGATCGGAATCGCCCGCAGACCATGCTCTTTCATCCGCTGGTAGACTTCGTAGAACACCTCGGATTGACGAGCAAAGACGACGTCGCGTTGGCACACGTCCTCAATCTCGGGCCGCACATCCATGATGATTCGCGGCGGCGGCAACTTGGCTTTCCGCAGCGCGAATTCAGTCCGCTGGTTGGGGGCCCCACAACAAGCGGCGACTGCATCGGGACGCGTCGTTTTCTTCAAAAAATCGGCGTAGGCAATCGCACTGCAAATCGCATCGGTATCGGGATTGCGGTGCCCGAAAACAAAGACAGTCATGGTTTGGCTCGTACCGCGAAACGCAGCAAAGAGAGATTAGAATAAAAGTCAAACATCATGCAGCCGGCCGAAGACTCGACCAGCATCGGAGGCAGCGAGCTTGGACGCAGGCCGCCCTCAAGATTCAGGCAATCGCTGAATCGCCGCAGCGACAATCGCATCCGGTTCGGCCATCCGTCCCTCGCCACGAACACGGCAACTAAGCCAACCCGATTCCGGACCGACAAAATGACATCCATCGCGACGCAACGTCTCGACGTTCCGCTGGACCGCCGGCTTGCTCCACATCGACGCACTCATCGCCGGTGCCAGCAAAACGGGACATTCGGCTTGCAAGTACATCGTGCTTATAAGATCGTCGGCGAGCCCTGAAGCAAACTTTGCTAAAAGATTCGCAGTTGCCGGAGCTACGATCAACAAGTCCACATCGCGAGTCCATTCGATGTGAGCCCCTAACGGAAATCGCCCAGGATCAAAGGAATCCTGAGCGACCGTTTTTCCGGACAGCGCCGCGAAAGTGGCGGCGCCGATAAATTGAGATGCCGATGAGGTCATGGCCGTACGCAGATCGTAACCCGATTGAACGAGTCGACTACAAACGGTCGCCGCTTTGTAGGCCGCGATCCCCCCACCGACGGCGAGCAAGATTGCTCGCCTCTGCTCGCTCATAGATCCGACGCATCCAAATCAGGGCCGTCCGAAGCGGCATCGGCAGCCGCGGTGAGTTCTTCGAGCGATTGGACTTCGTTGTCCATGTTCAAGACGATTTTGTCTTGCATGATTTCCTGCAACACAATCGTCATTTTGTCGTGCGTATCGACGTTCACCAGCGCCCGGCTGCCTTGGTTTAATTGCACCAAACGCTTTTGGATCAGCGTGCTTAATTTAAACCGACCACCGACCTTGTTAACGATCTCTTCTTCTTTTAGCTCTTCGAGCATGGTTGTTTTTCCTTTTGGTCTTTCAAAATTTGGCAGATTTCCGAGACGGCTCGATCGACCGACCCATTGATGATTTCGTATTGGTAACGATGCATGAACTGCATCTCGCGGCAGGCGGTTTCCAGCCGCGCTGCAATCGCTTCCTCGGACTCGGTCCCGCGTGTGCGAAGCCGCCGCTCGAGCTCTTCCATCCCACCGGGGTGAATGAACAGTGTAATCGGGCTGAACTCTTTGTGATCGAGGACTGCCAAGGCCCCTTGGACATCGATCTCCAAAATAACCCATTTGCCAGCTTCCAGACCAGTGGCGACCTGATCGCGGAGCGTGCCATACCAATGGCCACGCCCGAACACCTCCTTGCACTCTAGGAAGTCGCCCGCTTTGCGTCGCCGCTCAAATTCGTCGTGGCTCAAGAAAAAGTAGTCCACTCCGTGCTGTTCCCCAGGCCGTGGGCCGCGGGTGGTCGCCGAGATACTCGATTGCAGTGGCAACGGGCACTCTTTTCGCAATCGGCGCACCACCGTTGATTTACCCGCTCCACTCGGACCGGAAATGATGATCAGCCGACCGCATTGTTCCAAATTCATGTCTTGCCTTCGCTGGATTATTCGAGATTTTGGACCAATTCTCGCATCCGTTCGATTGCACACTTGATCTCGACGACATGCCCCGAAATTTCCGTCTGCGACGCCTTGCTGCCGATCGTGTTTGTTTCTCGCAGCATCTCCTGAACAATAAATTCGAGTTTGCGGCCCGATGGCTCGGGATCGCCCGCCGCTTCGCCACCGCCAGCGGCCTGGTTACTGCCAACGGCCTGGTGACTGCCAGCGGCCTGATTGCCGCCTGAGGCATTGCCGCTTAGCGTTTGCAAGAACAACTGCAAATGGCTGCCCAGCCGGGTGATCTCTTCGCTGTAGTCCACTCGGTCGGCATAGATCTGAACTTCGCGTAACAGATCGATCATTGGCACTTCGATGTCATGCTGAGCCAACACGCGTTGAATCTTGGTCTCTAAACGCTTTTGGTAGGTATCGACGCTTCGCGGTCCAAGCTCGGCAATCCGATCGACGTGATCGCGGATCACATCACAATCCTCTCGCAAACTCGCCGCCATATGCGCTCCCTCGTGAGCCCGCATTTGGTCGAGACTTGCGACTGCATCGCGAATCACCTCTTCGACCGCCGACCAAACCGCTGGCATGTCGACGCGTTCTTGGGACCGCGGGACCACCACGCCTGGCAACATCGCCAACTGCGCCAAATCGATCGTCACACCATTACCGGCAAACGTCGCCTTAGCCTGCTGAAGCTGCTCGAAATAGGCACCCAACACCGCTTGATCAATCTGAGGCAGCGTTTCCGAGGAAGGCCGCTTCCAAGTGACCGTTAGATTGATGCTGCCGCGATGGATCAACTTGCGAACCAACGACTCGATTCGCGAATCAAACGCCGATAGTCCGTCGCTTGATCGCAGCGAGCATTTGAAACCGCGATTGTTGACAGTGCGCACCTCCACCACAAACGTACCAAGATCCGTTTGCAGCGACGCATGACCTTGACCGGTCATGCTGCGAGCATTTTCAGGAGTCACAGAGCTCATGCAGTCTACTTGTCGCCGTCACTGTCAGCCGGTTCTGCTGCGGTGTCCGTCGCAGCGGCATCGGTGGTTTCGCCTGCATCTGCTTCGCTGCTAGCATCGTCGGCGTCGGCAACTGCACCGCTGGTCGCAGGAGTTAGTTCGACTGAGTTTTCGGTCGTCTCCGAGCTTTCGGTGGTCGCTTCGCCGCTGGACAGTCCCGCACCTAGACCGGTGGTTCCTTCGCCATCAAGCTTGGGCAGTTTGAACGTTTCGCCTGCTGGATCTTTGTCGCCACCACCGGACTTGATCACCGAATCGGCGGTCGTCGTCGAAGCATGGGTGCCGAGCAACCACATGGTGAATGCACACGAGAACGCCCACACGGTTGCAACGACCACGGTGATCACGGTAAAGGTGTCTCCGGCCTTACTACCAAATGCACTTTGTCCACCAGGACCTCCGAGTGCTCCGGTCAATCCGCCACCCTTTCCACGTTGGATCAGCACCAACAGAATCAAAAACAGCGACAAAAATCCCATCAAGAAGCCCAAGATGGCTCCTTCAAGCGACGCAATCAGCAAAAATCCAGCGATCTGAGCGATCATGACTTTGTTCGTCCTTCAAATAGACAATATTAGTAGTTGTGTGTTCCGCGGCGGTGCGGTTTTCAGCCAGCCGCGATAATTCCTGCGAAGTCTTCGGCTTTCAGACTCGCTCCGCCGACCAAAGCTCCGTCAATGTTCGGTTGTCCAAGCAATTCCTTGGCATTGCCTGGTTTGACGCTGCCACCGTATTGAATCCGGATCTGTGCCGCTACGTCGGTTGTGAACATCTCGCCCAACAATTTGCGAATCAGGGCATGAACCTCTTCGGCTTGCTCGGGCGAGGCCGTTTTGCCAGTGCCGATCGCCCATACTGGTTCGTAGGCCACGACGATTCCGGCCGCGCGAACTTCATCAAGTCCTTCCAGCGATCCACGAACTTGCGTTTCGATCACTTCTTCCATTTTACCCGCTTCACGCTCTTCGAGCGTTTCGCCGACGCACACGATTGGCACCAAGTTGCCGGCAAGCGCCGCATGCAGCTTCTTGCTGACGTCCGCATCGGTTTCGCCCATCAACGCACGACGTTCGCTGTGGCCCAGGATCACGAAGCCGCAACCGACATCGGTCAACATCGATGCGTTGACTTCGCCGGTGTACGCCCCATCTTCGGCAGCGTACAGGTTTTGGGCCCCCAATTGGACTGGAGTGCCCGCGACTGCATCCGCAACGCTGGACAGATAGACCGAAGGTGGACAGAGGACCACTTGAACGGACGGTGTTTCACCGACGGCGGCAACCACTCCCTTGGCCAGTGCCACTGCACTGTCACAACGAGTGTTCATTTTCCAGTTACCAGCAATGATTGTTTGACGACTCAACCCATTTTCTCCGGAAGCGGGGACACAGTTTTTCCAAACAGCTTAGCAAGTTCTTTCATTTGGTCTGCTAGCTGACGATATTGATCGGGTAATAAAGCTTGGGGCCCATCGCTTTTGGCTTCTTCGGGGCAATCGTGCACTTCGATATGCACGCCATCGGCTCCAGCGGCCAAACCGGCCAATGCACAGGCGGGGATCAAATCCGGCCGACCTGTTGCATGCGACGGGTCCACGATCACGGGCAAGTGCGACAAATTATGAATCAAAGGAACCGCGGCAACATCAAACAGATTCCGCGTCGCGCTGTCGAACCCTTTGACCCCACGCTCACAGAGCACCACGTTCATGTTGCCTTGCGACAGAATGTACTCGGCACACATCAACAAATCGGTGATCGTAGCGCTCATGCCGCGTTTTAGAAGCACTGGCCGCTTCGACTTGCCAACTTCGGTCAACAAGGCAAAGTTCTGCATGTTGCGTGCACCAACCTGCAACATGTCCGCATGTTCAGCGACCAATTCCACCAAACGAGGATCGGTAACCTCGGTGACAACCGGCATATTGAACTTGTCGCCCACTTCGCGAAGTAGCTTCAGACCGGCTTCGCCAAGTCCCTGGAACGCGTAGGGGCTGGTTCGTGGCTTGTAGGCGCCGCCGCGGAACAGGTTTGCTCCCGATTCGCAGACGCTTTCTGCGATTCGAAACATGCGGTCGCGGTCTTCGACACTGCACGGGCCCGCGATCATGCCGAGATGCCCATTGCCGATTTTCACCCCAGAAACGTCGACGATGCTCGGTTCGGGGTGGGCTTCGAGCGAGGCCAGCTTGTAGGGCGGCAGGACGGGGATGACCTGGGCCACGCCAGGAATCGCGTGCAGCGGCTCGGATTGCAGTTTTTCTTCGTCGCCGATGATGCCGACAATCGTGCGAAACGTCCCACGGCTGAGGTGGTGTTGCAGCCCGAGAGCCTCGATCCGACGAAGCACGTGATCGATTTGCTCTTCCGTTACGTTGCTTTGCAGAATGACGATCACGGCGTAGGTGGCCTGTGAATAGTAATGGGCTGTCGGAGAATGCCGAATTGGGCAAGCGGGGCAATGTAGCAGGCAAACCGCAGAATCGTCGAGGCCAATGGGGGCTTGCGGCACCGTATTTCTTTGCTCGGCACCGCTGGCTAAGCCAAATAAGCCCCTCAAGAACCCGATGACTGAGAATCCGCACTCGACTTAGCTCACCTACCGACGCCCGATGCCCTCCACTTGTCGTAGTAAACGGGCGTTTTTATGGCAGATCCGCGTGGAGCCGCCCGGCAGAGAGATTCAAGAGATTCAAACGATCACTCGCCCCAACCAGACGGCACTTGGCTGTTGATTTGGTGCGCCGCGATGCGGATAGCGGCCGGGCTGCACGTAGGAGCGGCCGGAACCAAGCGAACCCGACTGAAGAGTGGGCCGAGGATTGAGCTAGCCTCTGATCTCGACGCAACGCCCCAACTTCCGCAGTCTCGCGGAATGGGGATCATACGTTCATTAACGGCAGTGAAATGGAGAGGCGGTGTTAAGGGAGATGGATTGTGAGAAAAGCGTGCAAGCCAAGAGCCGAGAAAGCCGATCAGAACCAGACTTGCCCAGCGGTTTGGTTGTGTGAGAGGTCCTGCAGAGCAAGCCAATTCCTGCCAGCCCCCATCCGCCCACCAACAAATGCTAGCAATCACCTCACCAGGGACAGAGCCCACCTCACTAGGGACCACCTCACTAGGGACAGAGCCTGTTTTTGGGGGATCCATGCTTTTCAAGCGTTTTTTGCGTGTTTTAGTGAGGACTGACTTCATTGGGGACAGTGACCTCATCGGGGACAGAGCCCGACGAGGGGGGGAGGCTGGGAGAGCGTTTGCAAGCAAGAGACGGGCACCGCTTCCATGCGAACCTGACGCAACCAAAAAACAGGAGAACTTGCGGGCAGACTCGTGAAATCAGAAGGACTGAAATTAAAGGGACAGTCCCGGTAGACGGGTAGACTGGAGGGGATAGCGATGGCGGGGACAGTGCCCAGGAAACAGTCCCCTGGAAACGGGGACATAGCCCTCACAAAGGGACAGACACTGCAAAGGACGAAAAGCTGGTGGGAACGGCCTCGAATTCTCTTTCTCCAAACCAGGGTAGTTTGCTACAACGGACCTACGGGGCAACACCGGCTCCCCAGTCGAGCCCCCTTGAAACTCCCCCCTGACGATAACGGCAGATGGTTTCCGAACCGATTTCGCCACTTTCGCTGGGACCTACGAATCGACCGCACCCTTCATCGTCCCCATCGCCTCCACTTGGCCAACACCGTTTTCATTCCGTTCACTCCATTCTCTGACCATAGTTAACGATAGCATGCGAGTTCTTTACGAAGGTTCCATATTCGAGATGCTTCGTTGCGGAGGCGTTGCACGTTATTTTGTCGAGCTGATCAATCGACTTCCGGCGCAAACCACGCCGATCATGCTAGGACCGGAAGAACCGGCGTCGGGGATTACGCACCCTCATTTTCAATACGAAACGGTGGCAACGCGGCCGCCGCTGAAGTTCCTGCGGAAACTTTGGCATCCTGCCCAGCACGGCCGGATCAACCAACGGATGCGAGCACAGCAAGCCGACCTTGTCCATTGGACCTATTACCAAGGTCTGTGCCGACGTCCGATCCAGCGGTCTGCCGTGCCAACGGTGATCACGGTCTACGACTTTATCCACGAAGCGTTTCCCGATACCGATCCGACTGGCAAGTCATTGACGATGAAGGCCAGGGCGATCGACGTGGCGGACCATATCTGCTGCATTTCGCAAACCACGTACGACGAATTGTGCGAGCGGTTTCCGGCTGCCGCAGATCGTGCTTCGATCACCTCGCTGGGAAGTGGATTGGCCAATGTGAATGCTGCTCCGCTGCCCGAAGAACTCCGTGGGCGTCCGTTCGTGTTGTTCGTCGGTCGACGCGGGGGCTACAAGAATTTTGACTTGCTGTGGCGTGCTTGGAACAAGATGAAGCAGGCAACGCCCGATTTGAACCTCGTGCTGGTGGGCCCGCGAATGAAACCGCGTGAGCAGGCTGCGCTGGGATGGTCCAACGAGGATCCCCGCACGCAGCTGTACGTTGCCGCTGACGATTCGTTACTGAAAACGCTGTACCAGCACTGCAACGCCTTTGTTTTCCCTTCGAAAATGGAAGGTTTTGGATTGCCTGTGCTCGAAGCAATGATCAATGGATGCCTGGTCTTTGCCTCATCCTGTGCTGCGCTGCGAGAAGTCGCGGGCTCGGCAGGCTATTTCTTTGACCCCGAAAACGTCGACGAGCTTGCCGAACTGCTGATTGCCGCTGGCAACAACACCATCACCGACCGTGATAGCAAAATTGCTGCCGGTCATTGCCGTGCCGATTATTTTTCCTGGGAAAACACTGCCGCGCAGACGATAAAGGTCTATGAAGACTTACTAAATCGAAATTGCGTGCGTCATGCCGCGTAATTGATAACCTTTTCAAGGGCCCGGCCATGGCAGTGGATTGCCTCGTCTGCAACGGACGTTCGGAATCATTCGCACGAGCAACCATCCTGAGCCGCTACGAGATCGAATACTTTCGCTGTACCGATTGCGAATTCATTCAAACCGAAACCCCGTACTGGCTAGACGAAGCGTATGACTCGGCCATTGTGTCGACGGACGTTGGACTGGTAGGGCGAAACGAAGCGTTTGCAAAGATTGTCGATCGCACGCTGCGATTGGTGCTGCCGGGGGTCGAATCAGGCGTCGACTACGGCGGCGGCTATGGCATGTTCACACGGATGATGCGTGACCGTGGCCACGATTTTTCGCACTACGATCCGTATTGTGAAAACCTGTTCGCGAAAGGCCACGAAGTCCAACCCGATGCCAAACAGTTTGACCTGGCAACGGCATTCGAAGTCTTCGAGCACATGGCGGATCCGCACAAAGACCTAAAGACCCTTGATTCGCTCGGGGCGAACTGGATCATCTCCACTCGGATTGTTCCCGACCCGGCGCCGCAACCTGACCAGTGGTGGTACTACGTGCTCGAGGGTGGTCAACACATTGCGTTGTGGTCCCATCGAGCCCTGCAATCGATCGCCTCGCAATACAAGCGGCACTTGACCATCACGCGGCGAGGCATGCATTTGTTCAGCCAACAAAAGGTCAGCCCGTTTCTGGTGCGGAGCGTGATCCGCAATCGCTCGATTCGCGTGTTTGACGGCTTCCGCAAACGCAAATCCTTGCTGCAAGCGGATGCTCAACGAGCCATCGAGCGAACCAAACGCCATGCGGCATGATGCCCATCGCTTTTCGTCCGCTGTTCAGGCCGCAGCTTTGCGTCGCGAAATCGCTTCGCGTCGCACAAAGATTGCGTCGGCTTGACCGCTCGACGGCGTGACCTCTGACCACGTGGGACTCGGTAGCATCAGCTCATAGCCGAGCCGACTCATCGATTCAATCGATTCCTGCCACTCGTGCGGATTTTCGCCCTTTGCCCGCCTCGACGATGCCGCCGGCGAAATCGACAACGGCATCTGAATCGCCACGATTCGCTCGAGACACCCGCTGGACCCCGCCAAAACGCGGTGTTCGTGCCCCTGGACATCCAGTTTGACGAAACATCGATCGCCGCTGGTGTAATAGTCATCGAACATTGCATCGAGACGTCGAGTGCGCACCGAGACACGGCCAACCCAAACCTCCGCCCCGCCATCGGATTCCGAAGCGACTGTGGCGGCGTCCTCACCGTGATTTTGTAACGAGTGGCTACGTCCGTTTGCGGCCACGCTCAAGATCGCCGTGCCGTTTTTGTCGCTCAGCGCGAAGGGTTCGGCTTTCCAATTACGAAAACCACGACGAGTCTCACTCAGCGTCGCATACGTCTTGGGATCCGGCTCGAACGAGATAATCCGTCCCACGTATCCGTGATGGATCAGACCTTGGCTGTATTGCCCACAATTGGCACCGACATCCAAAACCAAATCGATGTCGTATCGCCGCATCAATGCGATGCCTTCACTGCCATGCGTGTGAGTTTTGCTCGAACCCGCATTGTGGTGACGTGTTTTCAGTAAAGCGTCGGTCTCTTTCGACCGCGACGATGGCCATGACGAAGCGTCTGACATCTGGAGAGTCCAACATCCTAATGAACGACACGGTATCCCAATGAACCACGGTGCGATGCTGCGAAGCCAACACAACCCTCCACTGTTGAGACCGCTCCGCTTCGGTCCACGCCAATGGCAACATCGATTGGCACACCTTAGCGATTTCCGCCAATTTCCCGCAACATCGCTTTGTCGCTGCGAGATGATCCGTCGTCGTTATCCTTCGTCGGGCATCGACCGCCACACGTGGATTCGCAGAGTGATGGCAGCGGAAGCGAACCATTTGGCGTCACAGCCCCGCGGGGCGAGGCATCCGGCCACCAACGTCGCTCGATGGAACCACCTCGACGGTGCAAATCGGCCGCCCGACAGAACGACGCTGGACGGCTGGTTTTCAAATGGGACAACTTGTGCAAACGCGCATTCCGCCAGCTAGAATAAACCGTCGGCAAATATGAAGTATTGATTTGCAGTCCGAGTGAATACTGTTAACCTGCTCCCCTCTTCTCCTTCCAAATCAGGTGCCAAGCACAGGATTTGTCTTCACTGAAATGACGGAAATAAAATGACAAAAGTTGCGAATGCGAACACGGTTGTCGTGATCACCGAAAACGCGTTGACAGCGAGCTTTGGAACTTTGAACGAAGACAACTCGCCGTTTGTGAGTTTGGTGACCATCGCTTCGCAAAGCCCCACGTCGGTGCTGATGCTGCTAAGCGGCTTAGCCCAACACACCAAAAACCTTAGTCACAGCGTCCGCTGCTCGCTGATGGTTGTCGAGGAATGTGACCAAACAATCGCTCCGCTCGCCGGGGCACGCGTCTCGCTGTGTGGAAGCTGTGTGCGGATCGCCAAAGACGAAGAAGAGGTGGCACGTGAGATCTTTCTTGGAAAACATCCTCATGCGACCGTGTATGCCGACTTCGACGATTTCACCTTCTACCGTTTTGACATCGACGAAGCGCATTTGATTACCGGCTTCGGCAGGATTGAAACGATCACGGCGGATGAGCTACGCAACCGCTGAGCTTGTTTCGACGCCCCACGAAGCGAAACGTCCGAGCGAATCAGCCTCGCTCCGTTTACTTCGCTTCGTTCTTACCTAACAGCAACATTGGACTTGGTGCATGAACGCTTCCCCATCGGACGACCACTCGAGCGACGACGATCCTGCCAACGACACCCCGTCTCAAGACGAATCGGTCGAGGAGATCCAGATCAACGAAAAATCACGGTCGCGTTCGGGCCAAGTGACCAACGACGTGAACTCGCAACAGATCGCTCAATTTGTCACCACCATCAAAAACGCCGAACAACAGGTGGGCGAGCACATCATCACGGCGCTGCAACACGAAGACACGGTCGCGGTGATCACCACGGTGGTGATCGGCGACGATGGTCAGCAGCGTGTGGTTTCAGCAGCATTGAATCCCACGCGACTGCAACAGGTGCAAGAACTGCTGCAAGCCGCGGCGGATGAGCGAGAAGACGAAGAGCCGTGCGTGGGATTTCACTGTTTGGTGAAACCCAAACCGACATCGTAAACCGGCGATCGCATCGCTCTCTACTCGGGATCGCCCCTACTTCCGGCTCGCCCTTATTCGGGATCGCCCTTATTCGGACTCGCCCCTATTCCGGCTCGCCCAGCTCGAGGATCTCGGCGGCAAGGTCCGGATCGATGATCTGTTTGAACTCGGTTTCTGGATTGATCAGTAAACCAAACCCTTCGGGCAAGAACTCGAGCAGCGTTTCGCCGTCGACGACGAACCCTTGCACTTCGTCTTCCTCGCTGAACAGATCGCCCATCTCGCCGACAAACAGTCCCGCATTCTCTTCGGAACTGAAGGCGACCAAGACGTCCGCATCTTCGATCTCGGCGGTCAACGCTCCCATGCTCTCTTCGTCACCATCGCCCTCATCTTCGTCGTCAATATTGATCAGCACGAAATCAAGTCCAAGCAGAATAGAACGGATTTCTTTTGCGTTGCGTTCGGTGATCGCAGCATCCAAAGCTTGGATGTGGGATTGAAAGGTCATGGACGCGTGGCTCGGTAAAAAGTTGAAGAAACGGAAAGAATGCTTTCGAATTGTCAATCACCAAGTGTATCACGCCGAGCCTCTCGATAGCAGATGCCAGAGATTCCCCCACTGGATTGGAGGAAATGCCGCCAAATTTCGGATTACCGAAGCCGTCATCGGGCCCTCGGGGCACAATGCAAACCGTTCCTCGTCCTGGCTGCGTCATTGCGTCCGATTCTTGTTCCGCCGTTGCTGAATTCAGATATACTGCCGGGACACCCAAAACTCTTCCATTTCACCAAGTGAGACAGGCTAATACCCCATGAATCGTCACAAACGCACCCCCTCTTCGGAGCAAACCGTTCAAAGCAATGGACGACGCGAATTCTTGAAAACGAGCGCGGTGGTGGGTGCGGCGACTTCCGCTCCCTATTTTTTCAGCGGTGCGAAATCGCAAGCGGCTGAAACCAAATCGAAGAACGACCGGATGACGATCGGCGTGATTGGTGCCGGGGGCATGGCCACGGGGAACATCGATTCTGCCAAAGAATGGTTGGATGTGGTGGCCGTCGCCGACGTCGACAAAACTCGCAGCGACAAATTCAATCAACGCTTTGCCGATGGAAAAGCCGACACCTACGAAGATTATCGGGAGATTTTGGATCGCCACGATATCGACGTCCTTCACATTGCCACGCCAGACCACTGGCACACCAAGCCGCTTGTCGAAGCGATGTTGGCAGGAAAAGACGTGTACTGCGAAAAACCGCTGACGTTGACCATCGACGAAGGCAAATTGATCCGCAAGGTACAAAAAGACACTGGGCGAATTGTGCAGGTCGGCACGCAGCAACGAAGCACGTTCCACTTGTTCGTCAAAGCGATGGCGATTGTTGCCGAAGGCCGACTCGGCAAGATCACTCAGGTTCAAGCCGCGATCGGCGGTGCTCCGTCGAGCCCCGAGATCCCGGTCGCCGAAGTGCCTGAGCACTTGAATTGGGACCGCTGGCTCGGCCCGGCGCCGAAGGTCGATTACCGCTACAGCAAACAGGGCAAACAAGCCCATACGAACTGTCACTACGAATTCCGTTGGTGGTACGAATACTCGGGCGGAAAACTGACCGACTGGGGTGCACACCACGTCGACATTTGTAACTGGGCACTCAAGTTAAACGGTCAAACCGAAGGACCGCTCTCGATCGGCGGGACGGCGAAACACCCCGTTGAATTTGAAAATGGATTCCCTGTCCAAAACGACCGTTACAACACGGCAACCGGGTTCCAGTTCAACGTTCAGTATCCCGGCGGTACCGAAATGATCATTCGCAACGACACCGATAACGGCGTCTTGATCACGGGAACCAAGGGCAAAATCTTTGTCAATCGTGGCAAATTGGTCGGTAAACCCGTCGAGGATTTGGCAAGCAACCCGTTGCCCGATGACGCGATTTCCAAGGTTTACAAGGGCTTGCCGATGGAACACAACGGACGCAAACAACACTGGGCCAACTTCCTACACTGTGTTCGCGAACGCAAAGAACCGATTTCGGATGTCCATTCGCACATGGAAATGCTGAACGTCTGCCATCTAGCAGGCATCTCGGCTCGCTTTGGCCGCGATCTAAAGTGGGACGATTCACAGGAGCAAATCGTGGGTGACGAAGAAGCCAACAGCTTCTTGGCACGTCCTTATCGCGAAGGGTATGAAATTGAGATGCGAAAGCCAGTGAAGAGCTAGCATCTTGATGAAGGACTAAGAATCAAGCGAAACGCCACGGGGGAAGCTGACTTCCTCTGTGGCGTTTTTGTTTTGCATTTCAAGCGATTTGCTAACCGCATTTGCTTTCCTCGGCCGGTCCACGCCCCCTATAATAGCGAAGTTCGGCTTCGAGCCCGCCCTTCGCCCCTCTCTCGCCCATACCTATTTGGACCACGCAATGAACGATCCTCACGCCGTTAACCGTCGTCAATTTCTGGGACACAGCTCCGCAGCCATCGCAGGTGCTGCGATCGCGGGCGCCGCAGCCACCCCGCTGCTTTCTTCTGCAGCAGAAACAGCCGAAGCAACGCCAACTGCCGAAACCTTGGTAGGCCGACTGTACGAAACGCTCAGCGAAAAACAGCGTGCCGATGTCTGTTTCGACTGGAATCACCAAGATCCCAAACGAGGTTTGTTGCGTACCTTCGTTGCCAACAACTGGAACATCACCAAGCACGAGATCAACGACGACTTCTATAGCGACGAGCAGCGTGACCTGATCAAGCAAACCTTTGAATCGATCATTCATCCCGATTGGCACCAGCGTTACTACCAACAACTCGAAGACGACGCTGGTGGATTTGGAAACGAACAATCCATTGCGATTTTTGGGACTCCCGGCAACGGCAAGTTCGAAATGGTGATGACGGGTCGCCACATGACATTGCGCTGCGATGGCGATTCGACCGACCACGTCGCGTTCGGCGGGCCGATCTTCTATGGCCACGCGCCGGAGTTCAACGAAGGTGCAAATCACATCGACAATGTGTTTTGGGACCAAGCTCTCGCCGCAAATGAGCTGTACAAAATGCTCGACGGACGGCAACAAAAAGAAGCGTTGGTCGCAAAGACACCACGCGAACAGAACGTTCATTTTCGTGGCAAACAAGGCAAACGAACTGGATTGCCGGTGTCCGACATGTCGGCCGATCAACAAGCTCACCTGCAAACGGTTTTGCAAAAATTGGTCGAGATGTATCGCCAAAGTGATCGCGACGAAGTGGTCAAATGCCTAAAGAGCCAAGGTGGACTCGAAGCCTGCGAATTGGCGTTCTACCAAGACCACGACATCGGTAACGACAAGGTTTGGGACAATTGGCGTCTTGAAGGCCCCGCCTTTGTATGGCACTATCGCGGGGCTCCTCACGTCCATGTGTGGGTCAACGTTGCCGATGATCCAAGCGTAAAAACGAACAGCTGATCTTGTCGCGGGCGGCATGCACGCTACAGTCAAACCAAACTTTTACCCTTTTTCCTTTCACGATTTACCATTGATTCAGAGAGACCTTCTATGCGTGGAATTGCTTACGCGATCGCAGCCCTTGCCGCCGTTATCATCATGGTGGCTATTGCAAAAATGCCCCCTAACCCGGCACAACCCACAAACGAAGTGGCCAGTGCGAAGACCGAAACGGTGTCCAGCGAAGTGATGGCCGACGAAGGAACGCTGACGCTTGCGGTTCCTGAAATGCACTGCTCGGTGTCGTGCTACCCCCGTGTCAAGGAAGTACTGGAAAACACCGAAGCGGTGGAAACCGTCGAGTTGGCTGCACAGAAAGAAGAAGGCATCATCGACAATCGACAAGTGATCGTGCACTACAAACCGGGCTTTGATGTCGGCCAAGCTCTGACCGCTTTGGAAAAGGAAGGCTTCTCCAAATCCGACGTCGTGCACTAGTCGCGTCTGACAATGACAGTGCCTGAGCTTCGACCTGCCCCGAGCGATCCGATTGAACCAAACGCAAAACCGATCGGCGTTTTGTTAGTGGGACACGGTACGCGAGACGAAGTCGGCACGCAGCAGTTTTTTGAACTCGCCGGCAAGCTGCAAACCCAGCTTCCGGCCATGCTGGTCCAACCGAGCTTGCTCGAGTTTCAGCAGCCGACGATTCCGGTCGCATGGAATCGGTTGGTCAGCCAAGGCGTCACCGAAATCCGCGTGGCTCCGCTGCTGTTATTTGCCGCTGGCCACGCCAAGCAGGACATTCCGGACTTGGTGCGAAAGTGCCAAGCGGCAACACCGCATGTGTCGTTTACCCACACACGGCCAATTTCACGGCAAGCGGCGCTGGTGGATTTGGTTTGCAGCCACTTGCGTGCATCTCGCCGCCAGTTCACGCATCCGGACGATGAAATCACGTTAATGATGGTCGGCCGGGGCAGCCACGATCCGTGTGCCCAAGCCGACATGCGAGTGTTAAGCGAAGTGGTTTCTCATCGGCTAGGCATCAAAAATCCATCCACTTCGTTCTATGCGATGGCGCAACCCCCATTTGCCGAAACCCTCGACCATCTGGCCCGACGCAGTCGCCAAATCCTGATTCATCCTCATCTGCTGTTTGATGGCCGCTTGTTTCAAGCGATTCAAGCGATCGTGACGCAAGCCCAAGCCAAGTATCCCGACGTCGAAATCCGCTTGTCGTCGTATCTGGGACCTCATGAATCGGTCGCCCAATCAATCGCGGCGCGTATCACTGAGAACACTGCTCACGTGTAAGACGCATCTCGAGTGCGGATCGCCGCAATGAGCGACTGGCTCGTTACAAAAAATGCTTGCGATGGTGTGTTGCCCCCCTTTATAGTGAACCGGCTTTCGATCACATGTCGCTGATGATTGATGCGTCGCTGCATGAATCGTGTTTGAACCGGCGGTATCGAAACCCCATCGCCATTCCGATTGTCACTTCACCCCTGACTGTGCCATGCGACAAACCAACCACCGCGCCTTCACGCTCGTCGAACTGTTGGTCGTGATCGCAATCATCGGAATACTGGTGGGTTTGCTGTTGCCGGCGGTGCAGTCGGTTCGTGAAGCGGCACGCGTCATCCAGTGCCAAAATCACCTGAAGCAAATCGGACTCAGCTTTCACAATTACTCAACCGGATTTCGCCAATTCCCGGGGTACGCGGGCGAGGCAAAGCCGCAGCTTGTTTACTTTCCGGATCGCAATCAACCGAAGCTCGCGATGGCCGGAGCAAATTGGATTGCTCAAACGTTGGCCTATTCCGAACAGAACGAATTGGCGGCAAAGTTGTCTCGGATCGCGGAAACGCCCAATGCAACGTTGACCTCCGAGCGGATCGAGACGATCCAATCTTCGGTTGCCATGCTGCATTGTCCGTCGCGCCGCGATGCTCACCCTTATCCGCTGATGTCGCGTTATCAATCGCATTACGGCAGCGAGGCGGCACGCACGGACTATGCCATATCAGCGGGCAGCGGCAGTGAGCTCGACCCCAGCGAAGCTTTGAGCGATCGCATGATCCGAGTTGAAAAAAGCGGGGTTTGGCAATTGGGCCGATCCACCCGTGCACGAGATGTTTTGGACGGACTGAGTGCCACCTACGCGGTTGGCGAAAAAGCAATGGATCCCAACCATTACACCACCGGCATTTGCCAAGGCGATCAAATGCCCATTTGCGGTGACCCCCGCGACGATGACACACCAAGCACGTATGCTCGCTATGCCGTGCGGCCTCCGATGCTGGACCGCATGAACGATTGCTTGGTATGCCATGATTTCGGCAGCGCTCATCCAGCCGGCTGGAACGTGCTGATGCTGGACGGATCCGTCAAGATGGCGACGTTCAGCATCGATCTGGAAATCCATAAAGCCAATGCGTCGATCCAAGGGCACGAAGTTCCTGAGTCGTTTTGACCAACGCTCGGATCGCGATCCTCGCATCCATCCATCTCGGCAGCCATTGATCTCAGCATGGGGCCATCTTGGCATGGGGCTCCCTAAAAGCGTCATTCGAATCGCAAATTCGGACATCCGACGTGGACCAAGGGGTGTAGAATGGCAGAACGCGAGTCCGCTTTGTCGGATTTCGTTTTTTAGCCTGATCGCAAAAGCCGCCGACCATGGAACTCGAAATCCTTGTCTTTCAATGTGAACAACGTCACTTTGGCGTCGAGGCTCACTATGTTCGGGAAGTGTTGCGAGCCGTGTCGCTGACCCCCGTTCCCAAAGCTCCGGATGCAGTAATGGGTTTGGTCAATCTTCGCGGCCATGTGATACCGGTGCTGGATACCAAACGGCTGCTGGGGCTAGGCCGATCGACGATTCGCACGAGCGATCATTTGATTGTGATCAAGGTCGCGGATTGCGAGTTCGCCTGGCACGTCGACCACGCCGTGGACCTGCTGCGGATCCGCCCCGATGACGGTGAGGTGACTGACGGTGAAACGGTGACCGACAGCGACACAGTAGCTGACAACAGTGCAGAGACCGACAACGGAGACGACAAAGACCACACGGCAATCCGCGCGACCACTGCGGAAACCACCAAGGCATCCTCGTCGATGATTCCACCCTCACGCTTGCTTCGCACGGTTGCCAAGACGCACTTGGGAGTCGTCCAAGTGATCGAACCGACGACGTTGTATTTGGATGACGCAATGAGAGACGTGCGAGAACTTGCCGCGTCGGTCGTTGCCACCGAATACACGACGTGATGGAGCCCGCGTGGTGAACGACAGCGAACTGAGTAACGTCCTTGCCGTCATCCAACAACGCACCGGACTTTCGTTTCGCAGCGACCAACGACCCTCGATCCAACGCACTCTCTCGCTGCTGATGCAACGCCTTGGAATCAGTGATTCCGCTGAGCTGATTGGCTTGATTCAAAGCAGCGCCGAGATCTATGACGAATTGGTCGATGAGATCACGGTGGGCGAGACCTACTTTTTCCGTGAACCCAAACAATTCGATTTCATCCGCCATCAAATCATTCCTGAACTGCGTTCACGCCGTGGTGATTCAACCATCTTACGAGCGTGGTCTGCGGCGTGTGCCTCGGGCGAAGAAGCTTATTCGCTTGCAATTTTGTGTGAACAAGAGAGGCAGCATTTGGACGTGTTGGGCACCGATCTGTCGGTCGAATCGATTGCCAAGGCGCGACGCGCAAGTTATCGCGAATGGTCCTTTCGCGGCGGTGCGATGCCTCAGGTCGCTAACTACTTGGTGCAAACGCATGCATCCCAACCGGGCGAACGCTATGAGTTAAGCAAGCAGGTTCGCAGGCACGTTCGATTCCAAATCCTGAACCTAGCCTGCGACAATTACCCCAATCCAAGTGCCGGGATTGGAAATTTTGATTTGATTTTGTGCCGCAATGTGTTGATCTATTTCGAACGCGAAACGATCGATGCAATCGCAAATCGGTTGTATGAGTGTTTGGTGCCCGGGGGTTGGTTGATCACGGCTTCGGGAGATCCATCACTAATTCACGCCAGCAACTTTGCCGCAATCACCACACCGTACGGCACGTTCTATCAGCGGCCTAGCGTTCGAAAAGCAGGGACGCGCGACGTGACGGCAGATCCCCACTCTGCAACCCAAACCAAGCGGAACCCAGAAACCACGCCGTCCAACGTTCCCCCTCGGATCCCCACGGATCACCGGTCCGCCGCGAATGCGGAACCGGCTAAATCTCCCAGCTCACTGCGGGCCCCACTGCCGTCAACGTCGCCGCCAACGTTGCCATCAAACCCCAAGGTCCCCGCCCCGATTCGTGTCATGGCCGAGGCGAGGCAGTCGCTTGCCGCCGGCGACTACACTACGGCGTTTCGATTGACCAAGGATCATCTTCATCACCCCGACGCCTGTGTGATTCACGTGCGCAGCCAAGCGAACCTGGATGCCACCGCCGCACTTGAAACTTGTAGCGAAGCGGTAGCGAGGCATCCACTCGCGACGGAATTGCATTACTTGCGGGCTCGATTGCTGATGGACGCGAACGAGATTGGCGAAGCTGCACGGGCCATCGGACGGGCCTTGTTTTTGGAGCGAAGTAACGTGATGTGCCAATTTTTAGCTGGCTCGATCCAATTCAGGCGAGGACAATGGAAGGTTGCCTATCGTCATTTCGAGACCGCATTGAAATTGTGTAACCAGCAAGACCCTCAATCGTTAATCCCCTTTTCTAAACAGGACACAGCGGCGGTGACAGCGGCGGCAGCCGAATCACAAATGACCAAAATCCGAGATCTGCTTGCGAAAACACCATGAGTGCAGCTGAAAATCAACTCACCAAAACGTTCGATTGGGACGCTGCCAAACGCCGTCTCGAAGAATCCAGCAAAACGTTGCTCGATTCCGAGAGTCTACCGTCGGAACAGTCCGCCAAGATCTTGGACGAGCGGGCCCGGCTACTTGCTCGCGTGCCGACTCCAACGCTCGACAACCGCGAAGCACTCGAGGTGGTACGGTTTCGCATCGGCAACGAAGAGTTTGCGATCGGTTCAGAATTTGTACTCGAGCTGACCTTCCCTAACGCGATCACTCCGATTCCTCAGCTCGAGCCGCATTTCGTAGGCGTGACCAATCTTCGCGGCGAGGTCACCACCGTGATCGACCTAGGCAAACTGTTGGGCATCTCGGTCGACGAGGAACCCAAATTACAGGCCTTGGTGCTTGGACGCGATCGGCCAGAATTTGCGATTCGAGTCAGCGGCATCGATCATGTGGTGGCGCTGCGTCACGACGAACTGCTTGAACCGATGGGAGTCGCCGGAGGGTATCGTGATTTAATGCTCGGGTGCAGCAGGGACGGTTTGCTTGTGCTCGACGGCGAAGCACTGCTTGAATGCGAAGAATTGTATGTAGACCAATGTGAGTGAAGCGTTCGCTCCGCAACGTTTGAGGCAACGGCATGAGATTGGCAGAACACGTTCGCAAACTATCACTGCGATGGCAAATATCAGTCTTGCTGGGGCTAGCGATTCTTATCTCGCTATTGACGCTCGGAACGCTAGCGTTTCGAAAGAGTCGAGAAATTGTCACCGACATGACACTTGAAAAGATGGTGGCGCAAACCAACGAAATCGCCAGCAATCTGGAAAGCACGTTGGCGCGTTCACGCGCCGATACGCTGGCGATCCCAAGCTACCCGCCGATCCCTGGCATCATTCGTTGCTGGGACAACGAACTAAACCCAGGCCAAGACCCCGTGCAAACGGGATCGAATATTCAAATTTGGATCGACCGGCTCGCCCAAATCATCACCACCGAAATGCGTGCCTACAACGAGCGAATCGAATCCGCCTTTTATGACGCAACGGGGCAAGGCGTGATGCGAGTGGTCTCGCGACGCGGCGGCCACGAATTGGAAACGGACCAGATCCGCAATATCGCAGATGCATCTTACTTTCTAAAAACACGTGAACTTCCCCAAGGCAACGTCTATGTTTCGCCGCTGGAACTAAACCCCCAAGGCAACGCGATCATCCACGTCTGCACACCGGTGTTTAGCACGTCAAACAATCAAACGGACGAAGAATTCCGGGGCGTTTTCGTGATCACGTTGGCAGGCGACCGCGTGTTCTCTAACGCCGTCGAGACGCTTGCAGGCGACCGGGTGAACCCAGAACAGGTCATTGAAATTGTCGATAACACCATGCAATTCCTGTATTGCAGCAGCAATAGTGATGCGACCGCATTGAGCAATGATCGGTTTGATCAACTGCGACCGGTGCGTGCCGAACGCTTACTGAAAAACGATGACGTGAGCACACAATTTGGTAATAACGCAAAAGCCATTTACGTTTCAGCCGCGGACCGTCCCGATAACAAATCAATGCTTGGTACGTTCACTCGCGTGTTTTATGACCCTAGTGACCACACTCGATTCTGGGGCGTCACGACCAGCGAGTACGGCGAGTCGGCGCTGCAGAGCGTCACGGATTTGCGAAACCGGTTCCTGTTAACAGGGACGTTGATCATGATCGGCGTCTTGACGGCCAGCTACTTTTTCGCCGCACGTTTGGCGGCCCCATTGGCAACGCTGACCCGCACTGCGGATGAGATCGCCGGTGGCCAAATTGACAAATCCATGCCCCAGATTCTTGGTGCGGGTGAAGTCATCCAGCTCAACACGTCCTTTCGCGAAATGACCGAATCGCTTCGCAGACACATCGCCGATGCGAAGGACCAAAAAGCCAGAACGCAGGCGACGATCGACTCGACCGCCGATGCCATCGTGTCGCTTGACCGTGAAGGCATCATTTTGTCTTGCAATAGTGCGACAAGAGAGATGTTTGGTTACAGCGAGGACGAATTGGTCGGCCAAAACGCGTCCCGATTGTCGCCGTCGTTGTGCAACGACGCGTCGCATCCATCGCTGCACCACTTAGCACCGGGTGAAGTCCGTCGGCTTGGCCCAGGTTCCGAAGTGACGGGTCGGCACCGAGACGGATCCGAGATCCCGTTGCTGATGCGAGTGGTGGCAATGAATTACGCAGGTGATGAAATCTACATTGCCACGCTACAGGACATCGCCGAACGAAAACGCAACGAACTGGAACGCAGCAAATTGTTCAGTGCGATTCGTGACGCCGTAAAGCGACTTGCCACTGCCACGCAAGAAATTCTGGCCACGACAAGCCAGCAAGCCGCGGGCGCCCAGGAACAGGCGGCGACGGTGTCCGAGGTCGTCGCCACCGCCGAAGAGATCGCTCAGACCGCGGCCCAAGCTGCCCAACGTGCTGACGAGGTCGCACAAGCCGCTCGTCATACCGACGAAGTGGGTAACGAAGGACGAACGGCAATCGAAGGTTCCGTCACCGCGATGGAAGAAGTCAAACGACAAGTCGAATCGATCGCGGAAAACATGCTGTCGCTTGCCGAACGGGCCCAAGCGATCGGCGAAATCATCGCCACGGTTAACGACATCGCTGAACAAACCAATGTGCTTGCCCTGAACGCTGCCGTCGAAGCATCGCGTGCGGGCGAACATGGAAAAGGCTTTGCTGTCGTTGCGGCCGAAGTCAAATCGTTGGCCGAACAATCCAAACGCGCCACCGCGCAAATCCGCTCGATCTTGAGCGAGATCCAATCGGCAACCAATGCCGCCGTGCTGTCGACCGAACATGGCACCCACACCGTTAGCCAAGCCAGTGACGTCACGTCGCGAGCCGGCGAAGTGATCAAAACCCTCGCACAAACCCTTGCCGATTCCACTCAAATGGCCACGCAAATCTCGGCGTCGGCCAACCAGCAGGCGGCCGGGGTGCGGCAGTTAAACGAAGGCATTCGCGACATTGACACCGTCACCAAACAAAGCCTTAGTGCCGTACAGCTAATCGAAGAATCCGCCCGCAATTTGAACGGACTCAGTAATGAACTCGCTTCACTAACGGAGATTTGATCATCGCCTGCCACCCCGGCACCTGCATTTGACTCTTCGAAGGCTTGGCAAACTCGACGTTTGTCCTACGTACAGGAACCCAAAAACAATGGACGAACAAGAATTTGCACAATTGTTGATGGAAACGTTCCTTCAAGAATTGAGCGAACACATCGAAACGCTCAATCGTGAATTGTTGGCGGTCGAAAAGGAACAAACGCCTGAACAACTCGATGAGTTGTGGAAGGTCATTTTCCGTGCCGCGCATACGCTCAAAGGGGCCTCTGCGGCGGTCAACGTGCAGCCGATCCAAACGGCCTGCCATCACCTCGAAGACATTTTCGGCTACTTTCGTGACCAGCGTCGCCCAGCGCCTGCCGCCATGATCTCGTTGATGCTGAAGGTCATTGATGGCATCGACGACATCTCGGTGCGACTTCGCGCCGAAGAATCTCTTGATGACTCGGCGCTCGTCAAAATGTTGCCCGAATTGAAGCGAGTCGCAGACGAGTTGACCTCCGGCGAATCCGAGTCCGTCACGCCAGACGAGTCTTCTGGTGCCGAGGCGGCGGAGACAGAGTCTTCTGGCGCAGCGGCATCGGCTGCGGAGACCAGCGACACTGCGGATTCCGACATTGCGGATTCCGATGCGTCCGGTTCGGCGGCTTCGTCCGATGCCGACGAGGCGGCCGAAGATCACCGGCCCACCTTCCTCGAGGCCGTGGACGATCATGTTGCGACGATCTCGTCCAGTGCGTTGGCCTTGGAAACGGCTGGCAGCAACGAAGAAAAACAAGACGCCCTGCGTTTGCTGCTGGACGCAGTGGGCGACCTCAAAGCGTCAGCCAGTGACGGCGCTGACAGCGCGAACGACTTGGCGGTGGTTTGTGAAGTCGGCGGCCATCTCGAACGGCTGCTCACGTGGATGCAAAACGAGAACCAAGACGTAACGGCGGAACAGGTGTCGCGGATCCTGGAAACCGCGAACGCGTTCGCCGAAGCGGGGCGACGGCTTCGCGATGGCCGTGATTTGAAAACGGCCCCGATCGGAAAAATGGGCGACAAGCTCGAACGCCTGCTTTCCACGAAACCGCAAACGCCACCGGCGGCAAGTAAGACGAGCGACACGGCGAGGACAAGCCAACCATCCAAACCGAGCTTGCCATCCAAACAAAACCAACCATCGAAAGCGACAGTGCCATCGAAGACGAGCGGGTCTTCGAAAACGACAGTGTCTTCGAAACCGAGTGGGCCTTCGAAGACGAGCGGGCCATCAAAATCCGTCGAAATCGCAACGCGGGTTCCGGCGGCGGACCAAACGGCTTCGATACGCGTCCCCGCGCAAAAACTGGACGCCTTGCTTGCGTACAGCGGTGAATTGCTTGTGGTCCGCGGGCGATTTTCGCTGCGGGCGAAGGATGCGAACGAGCTGCGTGATTTGGCGACCGAATTAAAATCGCACTGGCTGCATACTCAACACCTATCGCGACAAACCACGCCTACCCACGCTGCCGCCCGCTCTGCCGATCAGCCGACGGCGGTCTCGGGGGTCGCCGAAACCTGGATCGAGAAAACGTCCAAATCCTTGACGATGCTGACCAAAAAGATCGAAGCGTTGTCCACCAACATCGAAGCGGACAACCGTTTGCTCGGACAAACCTGCAGCCAGCTCGATGACGAGGTGTACCATGTGCGAATGCTGCCATTCACCGATGCCTGCGGTGGACTCGAACGCGCCGTCCGCGACATTGCGACCACCAGCAACAAAAAGGTCAACTTCAAAATCGAAGGGGGGGATGTTGAGGTGGACCGTTCGGTGTTGGAAGGACTGAAGGATCCGCTACTGCATTTGGTTCGCAACGCCGTGGATCATGGAATCGAGAAACCGGCAGAGCGAATTGCCGCCGGAAAATCCCAATCGGCCTCGCTCACCGTCAGCGCCTCGCTGCGTGGCGGACACGTCGAGGTGGTGGTCCAAGACGATGGAGCGGGGCTGGACTTGGACCGCATCTGCAGCATTGCCCAAAAACGCGGTTTAGAAATCCCCGAAGACCGCCGCGAACAAGCAAGACTGATCTTTGCCCCCGGATTTTCCACCGCCAAAATGATCACCGATATTTCGGGCCGCGGCGTGGGATTGGATGTGGTGCAAAGCCGCGTCGAATCGCTGCACGGTGCTGTCGATGTTACCTTTCGTGTCGGTCACTGGACACGATTCACGTTGTTGGTCCCGCTGACATTGACGACGATCCGATCGCTGTTGGTGCAAGTCAACGACGATGTTTTCGCGATTCCGACGACAGCGGTCCAGCGATTGGTGCGTTTTGGAATCACCGAAGTTCGCACTTCGCTCGGACGTGACACATTGATGCTGAGCGATTCTCCGACTCCGATCGTATCGCTGGCAGCGACCCTTGGACTAAAATCCAAGGGGTTGATCGCGGGAAAATTGTCAAAGGGATTAGCGGTCATCTTAGCGGCGGGTGAGCAGCGGGTTGCGGTCACGGTCGATGACGTCTTGAGCGAACAAGAGGTGCTGGTCAAAAACCTCGGCAGCCGAATCCGACGACTGCGTCACTTTTCCGGCTGCACCCTGCTGCCCACCGGACGGATTGCTATGGTGATGAATACGTCCAACGTTGTACGCACCGCGCTAGGCATTGCACCGACGTACTCACGATCAACGCTTCGAAAACAAGAATCAACCACTCGCAAACAATTGTTGTTGGCGGATGATTCGGTAACCACACGAGAGCTGCTGAAGAACATCCTTGAAACCGCGGGCTATGACGTCGTCGCCACTGCCGATGGCGAACAGGCATGGACGGCGGCACAAGACTCGCATTTCGATGCCGTTGTCAGCGATGTCGACATGCCACGAGTGGACGGATTTGAATTGACCATGAAACTACGAAACAATCCCTCGACTGCCGAGATTCCGATTATCCTGGTGACCGCACGCGGATCCGACGACGACAAAGAACGAGGTGTCCAAGTGGGTGCCAATGGATACATCGTGAAAGGCAGCTTTGATCAAGCCAACCTTCTCGACACGATCGCTCAGTTGGTTTAGGGAGATAAACATGCACACGGTTTTGATTGTCGACGATTCCGCTACGGCGCGTGAAGTATTGCGGGCGATCCTGTGTGAGGAAGCGGGGTTTCGCGTGGTCGGTTTTGCCAAAGACGGACACGAAGCGGTCGAAAAAGCCAAAGAGTTGCGTCCCGACGTGATCACGATGGACATCAACATGCCGGGGATGAATGGATTGGATGCGACACGCGAAATCATGATCGAAGCGCCCACGCCGATCGTCATTGTCTCGGCAAGCACACGAGTCCGAGAGATCGAAGCTTCGATGGAAGCGCTCGGGGCAGGAGCATTGGCGATTCTGTTAAAACCGCCAGGACCGCATTCGCCTCGATACGCCGCATTGGCCAAAGAAATCGTCAAAACGGTCAAGGCGATGGCGGGCGTGTTGGTGATACGGCGACGTCGACGGCTGAAAACCGACGATGAATCAAGTCTCGTTCGCGAAGTCACCGATCTGCCCCCCCAAGCCAAGATCCAAGCGGTCTCGATCTTGTCTTCGACCGGGGGTCCTCCGGCGCTTGCAAAAGTACTAGGCGAGCTGCCAGCCGATTTTCCGGCTCCGATCCTGCTCGTACAGCACATGGTCCCCAGCTTTGTCGCGGGATTTGCCAGTTGGCTTGATACCGTGGTGCCGCTCCCCGTTCGGCTCGCTTGTCAGCACGATCGCATCGAACACGGCTGCGTCTACGTCGCCGCGGCAGGCAGCCATCTCGGCGTGGCCCGAGGCTCGCGAATCTGCCTGTCCGACGATCCTCCGATCGATGGCTTTCAACCGGCGGGCACGCACCTATTTGCCAGCGTCGCTGAACAGTTTGGCAAAGCATGTGCAGGAGTGATCATGACCGGAATGGGACATGATGGCGTCGATGGGCTACAGCGAATCCATGCAGCCGGCGGCTTCACGATTGCCCAAGACGAAGCGACTAGCGTCGTGTTTGGGATGGCAAAAGTCGCGATCCAGCGGAACATCATCCATTCCGTCTTGCCACTGGACCAGATCGCCAACCAGCTGCAACGGCTTGTTCGATAAATTAGCGACACGGCGAAACCGCATCGCGACAATACATCCTTGCTGCGGGATCGCCGCTAACATCCACGGCACTGGTATCTCACGAATACCGCACCCTCAACCCAACCGCGACCCTAACGCGATTGTTGCTGGACCATTCGCAGAAAATCTTCGGTCGGCTCGCTGACCGTCATCACTTGCGGTGAGCTTTGCGGGCTGTTTCGGTCGCGGATGATCACGATCACTTCTTGGTTGCTTGCTTGTGCGACGCCGGCCGGAGCAAAGTCGGTCGGAGCAAAGTCGGCAGGGGCGGCGATCGCCGATGGCTGCAGCGCCGAAGCGGGAAGCCCCATTGGCGTGGTCGAGTTTTGATTCAAGCTAGCCATTCGCTCGGGAACTGCTGCGGCGGCGGTGTTCTTGTAAAGACTGGTCAAGTTCACACGGTCCAATTGCCAGTGCACGGCACCCGGTCCGGCATAGATTCCCACGTCCTCTTTGTAATCTGCTGCGTTACAAACTCCGATCAAACGGCCTGCATCGTCGAATAAACCGCCGCCACTGCGTCCGTCAATCGGAGCGCCTTCGATCTCGAGATTCGACGCGTTGATGTGTTGGTTGTACTTGTTGACGCCGGTGACGCGAGTGTCGCGTCGGCTGGGGTCGTCGCCGCGATCACAGCCGTAGCTAAATGCGGGTTGACCGGTGCGAACTTGATCGGCCGACGATATCACCTCGACGGGATCAATCGCAAAACCGGGACGAATCACGACGAGTGCGATGTCGCGATCGTCCGCATCGTAGTCGAGCAGCTGACCAAGCACCGTGTGCACTTGGCCTGCGACGAACAAATCGACTTCGATCTTTCCTTCGCCCTTGGTTTCGCGGAACAGATGGCCGCAGGTCAAAACAAGACTCTCTTCGCCTTGGGTATCAATGATCGTTCCGGTGCCGGCACCGTAGCCTTTACCGTCATGAACTCGCAGACGAACGGTTGCCGCACGAGCTCGTTCCACCGCATCCGCTTTGCTCAAACTTGGCATCGGTTCGCTCGATTGAGCAGCGTCGCGGCGAGTGGCCGCGGTCAACGTTTGCCCCTGGAAATCTCGGTTTGAGGCGGCTTGATTTGGGGACGATCCGACTGGCAATCGGCCGACGGGGGCCAAGCGAGTCTGGGGAGCTGGAAAGGATTCGCCGCCGCGGGTCATCGATCCGGTCTGTACCAACGGACCGCCCGGTTTGACCGCTAATGCATTTTGCAGATCCGCGAGCGACTGCGTTCCGACCAACCGAGTGACTTCTTTTCCGCCGGCAACCACGACGAAGGTGGGCGTTTGGCGGATACCATAACGGCGGGTCAGATCGGGTTCGGATTGAACATCCACGTGCCGCACGGGGACACCGGATTGTTCGAGTTGAGCGAGCACGGGCTGCATCGCTCGACAGGGAGGGCACTGCGAGGAAGAAAAGTCGATCAAAATGGCACCCGCGGCTTGTGCCGTGACACCTTGAAAGCAATTTGTTGCCGCAACAAACGCCATCGCGATCGCGAACATTATCTTCATCACGCTCGTCCCTCCATGGACGGTAGTGTTCATTTCGGATGAGCCATCCAAGGCCTACCGAAGCGGAGATGACCGCATTGATTTTCCAACGTCCCTGCTGGATTTGGGTCACCTGAGGATCCCAATCCTGCATGAATTCACCCCGACGAGGCAAGATCAATGCCGGCGATCGGCGTGGAACTTTAGTTTTTTTTGAGTTTCACAACCATTTTTTTCCGATTTGTTCATTCCGCTGAAGCCGCAAAAACGTGTACAGATCGTCGCCCCGCGTCGTCGAAAACGAGATTCAAAGCTACAATCCGCCCAAGACGCTCGCGGCATCCCCCTGTTTGACGTTTTGCCGACAAAAATCGATTGTCCGATTCCTGGCAGCTTCCCCCTTCACAACGTTCCCAAATCAATTTCGATGACTCGCCGAATCCTTGTCACTAGCGCCCTGCCCTACGCCAATGGTCCGATCCACATCGGGCACCTGGTCGAATACATCCAAACCGACATCTGGGTGCGATTCCAAAAATTAAGAGGCAATCGCTGTATCTACGTCTGTGCCGACGACACCCACGGCACCGCGATCATGATTCGGGCCCGTAAAGAAGGCCGCAGCGAAGAGGAATTGATCGCCGCGATGAGCGAATCGCATCAACGCGATTTCAGCGGATTTGGCATCGAATTTGACCACTACGGCAGCACTCACAGCGACGCCAACCGCGAATTGTGTGGCGAATTTTGGAAATCGCTGCGTGCGAACGACTTGATCGCCGAACGCGAAATCGAGCAGCTTTACGATCCCGAAGCCCAAACCTTTTTGGCCGACCGCTTCGTCCGCGGCACCTGTCCCAAATGTGGCAAGCCGGACCAACCGGGCGACAATTGCGTATGCGGACATACGTACAGTCCAACCGAACTGATCGATCCCAAAAGCACACTGAGTGGTGCGACACCCGAGATTCGCAAGGCTATCCATTTGTTCGTCGAGCTCGACAAACTACGCGAGTTTTTGTCGACCTGGATCGACAGCAGCGATGCGTTGCAAAGCGAAACGGCCAACTATTTGAAAGGCCATTTCTTGGCCAACGAACTTCGCGACTGGGACATCAGCCGCCCCGGTCCCTACTTTGGCTTTGAGATCCCCGATTCGCCCGGTAACTATTGGTACGTCTGGTTCGATGCTCCGATCGGCTACATCGCCAGCACGAAACAGTGGTGCGACGCCAATGGCGAAAAGCTCGAGGATTGGTGGAAATCCGACGATTGCGAGATCCATCACTTCATCGGCAAGGACATCACCTATTTCCACACGCTGTTTTGGCCTGGGATGCTAAAAACTGCGGGCTACAGTCTGCCGACCAAAGTTCGCATTCACGGATTCCTGACCGTGACCGGCGAAAAAATGAGCAAATCGACCGGCACGCTGGTGTCCGCCGAAACCTACCTGAAACACACCAAACCCGCGTATCTGCGGTACTTTTACGCCACAAAATTGACCGCTCGCGTGGAAGACATCGATCTAGGGCTCGATGAATTCACCGACAAAATCAACAGCGACCTAGTCGGCAAGGTCGTCAATTTGGCTAGCCGTGTTGGCAAATTTGCGAGTGCGACGGGGCTTTCGGCAACCTACCCGGACGACGGGGGTTTGTTCCAAGCCGCTGCCGATGCGGGCGACGAAATTGCTGCCGCGTACGAATCGTGCGATTACTCTCGTGCGATGCGGCGGATCATGGAATTGGCCGATGCAGCTAACCCGTTTGTCGAGCACGCCAAACCGTGGGAGATGAAAAAGGATGCGGATCGCCAGGACGAGCTACGCGACGTTTGTACGGTCGCACTGAATCTGTTCCGACAATTGACGATTTATTTGACGCCGGTCTTGCCGGAATTGGCCAAGCAGTGTGGTGATTTGTTAGGCGAAGAAATCACATCGTGGGATCAAAGTAAAACCCCGCTTACCGGAACCGCTGTGGCCAAGTTCCAACGAATGATGGACCGAGTTCAACCCGAGGATTTAAAGAAGATGATCGACGAAAGCAAAGAATTGGCAGCCGAAGAAACCAAGCAAGACAATTTGCCCACGTTCAACGACAGCGACCAACCGCTCAAAGACGAACCATTAGCCGATGAGATCACGATTGATGATTTCGCCAAAGTCGACTTGCGAGTCGCTCGCGTGGTCAATGCCGAGCACGTGCCGGAAGCCAACAAGCTTTTGAAATTGACGCTCAGTCTAGGTGGTGACGAGCGACGCCAAGTGTTTGCCGGCATCAAAGCCGCTTACGAACCCGAAGCCCTGATCGGCCGTTTGGTTGTGATGGTCGCCAATCTTCAACCACGTAAAATGCGATTTGGTTTGAGCGAAGGGATGGTGACGGCCGCGGGCCCAGGCGGCGCCGAGGTGTTTGTCCTCGGGGTGGATGAAGGTGCTCAACCTGGCCAACGTGTCCATTAAACAAAATGCTGCAACGGCCTATCAATCACTTTCGTAGCTTTCTGCTCGACAAACTGGTGCTACGGCCCACCCGCGACCGGGTGGACCATGGCATGCAGTATCGTTTGCAGCTGCCATCGCGATTTGGGCCGCTAGAGACATTTGGTTACGCCAATTATCGCGATCCCGGTTTTGGAGATGCGGAAAGCAATGCAGGCGACCCGCCCGAATTGTTGCTACTGAAATTCCCTGGGACGGCAGGCCGCGCCGAGCGTTCGTCGCCGTTCCCGACGGAAATGATGCGAGATGTCCGCACACATGCTTGGACTTGGAACCCACCGGGATATGGCAATAGTGCGGGCCGTCCGACGCTGCGACGCATTGCCGAAGCGGCGATCGATTTTTTCGAAGCCTCGATCGATCGCTACCAACAACGCTACGCGGCGGTGCCAACGGTTTGGTTGTGTGGCAACAGCCTCGGTTGTGCCACCGCGCTGCATGTCGCCACGATCGCACAACAAAGTTCGTCTCCGATCGCAGGCCTGCTATTGCGAAATCCACCCCCAGTGGATTTGGTGGTAAAACACGTCGCCAAACGCTATCCGCTGGGCCGGTTGATCCATCCGGTGGCCGACCAATTGGCGCCGGCGATGAACGCGATCTACACCGCTGCAAGCGTCAATGTGCCAGCAATCTTTTTGCAATGTCAAAACGATTCGCTGGTTCCGCCCTCGCTGCAGCAACGCATTCGCGACGCCTACGCCGGCCCACAAATGCTTGTCAAACTTGACGGGCTCGATCATGACGGCGCGATGGATGAACAACATTTGCCTGCGGTCCGTGATGCGTTGTGTTGGCTTCGCGAACAATCGCGTCTTTGATGTTTCTGTTGAGCCATTTTCTGATTAACTAGTGCAATGCCACCATCCGACCACAGCATTCGTATTCGTCATGCAACCGAGCACGATGCGGCACGCGTCGCTGAAATCTACAATCACTATGTTGATGTCGGCGGCGCCACGTTTGATACCGTCCATCTGTCGAGCGAAATGGTGGGCCAACGGATCAAGCAACCCAAACCGGATGGTTGGTTCGTCGCCGCGTCCGAGGACTCCATACTCGGATGGGCATCGGCGCGACGTTACAGCGACCGCTTTGGCTATCGATTTTGTTGCGAAACGGCAATCTACATCGCGCCCGATGGCCAAGGCCGTCAAATCGGCAACCAATTGCAACAGAGAATCGACCAGCACTGTATCGACTGCAATCTGCATCATGCGGTAGCTCGAATCATTGCCGACAACCAACGCAGCCTAGCATTCCATTATCGTCACGGTTACGAGATGGTCGGCATTCAGAAAGAGATCGGCCGCATGAATGACCAATGGGTCGACGTGGCCATCTTGCAAAAGATCTTTCGCCCCGACGGCAATTGATGTCCCCTCCTTCACGCTGCAATATTGACCACCTTCGTGCTCGCGCAGGACTGCTGCGGCAAGTCCGATCGTTTTTTGACGAGCGGGATTTCTTCGAGGTGCAACCGCCGTGTTTGTCACGCGACTGCATCGTCGATCCGTACATCAACCCGCTCACGATTGCGACCAAACAACTTGCGTTGGCCGAACCGGACCTTCCCGAGTGCTACTACTTGCAAACATCGCCCGAGTTGGCGATGAAACGAATGTTGGCCGCCGGAGCGCCGTCGATTTACAGCATCGGCCCGGTGTTTCGAGCAGGCGAGCGAGGCCCCACGCACAACGTCGAATTCACCATGCTGGAATGGTACGACGTCGGAGCCGATATCGACTCGGGGATCAACACCACCGGAACATTGGCATGCGAGGTATTAGAAACCGCTCGCTTTGACGTGACCACCTATCGCGACACATTTTTGGAAGCCCTCGGAATCGATCCGATCTCGGCACCGCTGACGCGGTTACAATCGGAAACCGCAGCCATTGATGCAATGCTTGCTAAAGACATTGCCAGCGACCGTGATGCAATGCTGGACGTGCTGTTCACTCATCACGTGCAGCCCAATCTTGGCAGCGACGTCCCGGTGATCGTCCGCAACTACCCCCTCACCCAAGCGGCATTGGCACGTCAAGCCACTGACGATGAAGATTGTGCAGCTCGCTTTGAAATGTTTTTCAAAGGCATCGAACTTGCAAATGGTTATGATGAATTACTTGACGCTGACGAATTGGTCCGGCGGACGCAGATCAACAATCAACGCCGGATCGCTTGCGGCGAAACCTCGCTGCCAATCGACAACTCGTTGCTTGACGCGATGCGGCGGGGGCTCCCCGCCAGCACGGGAGTGGCACTCGGCTTTGATCGGCTGTTGATGTTGCAAGTAAAGTCAACCTCGATCGACAAAGTTGTACCGCTAACGATTGAAATCGCGTAAAATTAGCTTAGTTCGCCGATCCCCCGGATCGCCCTCCCCGGCTTGATCCGCCCTGTGTTAGAATGAGCTTCTCTTTGAAACACAAACGCGAGTAGTCGACATGACCGATAATGCAACTTCGACTCGGCGATTAGCCGTCAACGCAGCGTTCTTAAAAGACATCAAGGACGACAACCATCACTTAAAAGTGTTGGTCGATAAGATTGGCCCGATGGTGTCGCATCCAAAAATAGCGACCAACCACTGGGCGGAACTGATCGAACTATTTTCCGAACTCCGCGATCAGCTTGCGCTTCACTTTTCGCTTGAAGAAGCGTTTGGCTATTTTGACGAAGCGATTGACACCTCGCCGGAATTAAGCACGAATGCGGAATCGCTGCGTTCGCAGCACACCACTTTATTCGAGGCGATTCGCCACTTGACGGAATCCGCCAGCGAAGTGTCCTCGGATCAAGAAGAAAAGATCGCCCGCGTGCTGGTTCGCTACGACACCTTCTTGCGTTCGTTTGCTCAGCATGAAGAGGCCGAGCTGAAACTGATCCTCGAAGCCTTTGACGATGACCTCGGCGTTGGCGACTGATTGACTACCAAATCATGCTGAATCCAAAATTCAGCCCGTTCCAATTCAAGTCGTGGTACGCCGGTGTCTGGCTCGAGGCATCGAAGAACGATTGGCTCGAGGATTGTTCCAACGCTCCGACCGCATCTTCGAGCCAAAGTCCTTGGTAGGCCAACTGCAGCGAAGCCCAACTGCATAACCACATCGACCCACCCACTTCAACATCAACCAACGATGTATCTTTGTCGCCTTCGTAGTTGAACGACGTATTCAGAGCCACGGCGGAGCCGTGAACTTCGTTGTTGAGTGCCGCGAATTTGCCACGAGCGTAGATCCGCGATCGGCCATTGGTCCACAACGTTGCTTCGCCACCAACTTGAACTCCGAACGCCTCGTTCGAAGCGGTTGAAAAGAACCCTGATCGCGTCGTCGTTGCCAGCGACGCGGTATCAATCACGTCAAACGTCTCGTCCAAGCGAAACCAACGAAGCCCCGCGGTCAATCGAATCCGCTGTATCGGCCGGTAACCGATCATCCATTCTGCCGAATCGAGATCCGAGTCCAGAAACATCGTATAGCTTGGATCCGGGGCTGACGGCAAACCGCCATAAAACAGCGGATTCAGATTGGTCGTGGTGTAGTTGCCGGCGTCGAACTGCGTCTCGGCCACCATGTCGTCGACCGACAAAAATACAAAGTCACAGTCGAATCCGGGGGCATAACGCGTCAAATTAAACAGCGTTACCGAAATACGAGCCCCCAGCTTCATTTCGGGATCGATCGCGTCACTCGTCTCTACCAATTCGAGAGAATCCGTGTACAGCAGTGGGAACGCATCCGGCCCCGAACGCTTTAACGCCAAAGCACCGATGTCGACGCCAAACAACGGTTCGAATCGATGCGGACCTGGCAAATCGAGCTTATCAAAATTGTTCAGCGGACGGTCCGCAGCCGGTGCATCGAATTCCAACATGCTACTGCCACCAACGGCAAGCGACGGCAGCAACGAACCGGCCAACGCCAGCATCATCGACGCCGATCGAAACAACGTTGCAATCGACGCGGCTAAATTGAGCCGGTTGCCTGTGATTCCATCCATGATGACAAGCCTTGCAGCGATCACGCTCCATCATTGAAGCGTGTGGGTTTTGAACAGTCAGTTAAAAAAATGATATCAAAACCGACTTCGGCTATTCCTCCGACAACGCTTAACCCATTCGCAAGCGGGGGGCAGTTGACGGACGTGTTGATGCAAGCATCCTCGTTGCAATCGCTACATCCGCGTCAACCTGCAGATCAAAAGGATTCGCTCGCACCAGGGAACGAACGATCGGCGACGGCGTCGCGATAGGTCGTCGCGGCGTCGCGAATCAGCGAAGATGCGTCGGCGATTTTCCGCACAAACTTGGGCGTGTACCCCTGAGTCAAACCGATCAAATCGTTGGTAACCAGCACTTGTCCGGTTGTGTGCGGCCCCGCACCGATGCCGATCGTCGGCACCGCCACCGCCTCGGTGATCGCTTTGCCGGCATCGACGGTGACACATTCGACCAGCACGGCGAAGGCACCTGCTTTTTCTGCTGCCAACGCATCGGTCACCAACGAATCGATCTCGCGGTGCACACGGTATCCTCCGTCGACGTGGATGTTCTGAGGCCGCAGCCCAACGTGTGCCATGACCGGAATTCCGGCCGTCACCAACGTCTCGATTCGTTCGGCCTGTTCGGCGCCCCCTTCGAGTTTGACGGCGTGACACTTGGTCTCTTTCAACACCCGGGCTCCGCAATCAACGCTGCGGGAAATTTCACGCTGGCCTTCGGGAAATGGCAGATCGACGACGACCAACGCTCGCTCGGCCGCCCTTCCCACCATTTCGGCGTGGTACAGCATTTGATCCATGGTCACCGGCAACGTCGTCTCGTGGCCTTGCACCACCATCGCAAGCGAATCGCCGACCAGTAAAATGTCGATTCCCGCTTGGTCTAAAATCGCGGCGGTTGGGAAATCGTACGCGGTCAACATCGAGATCGTCTTGCCGTCGTCACGCATTCGCTGAAGCGTTCGGGTGGTCACTCGGGGTCGTGCGGCGGGCGAAGGAGGCGACATCTGCGCGTGGGGGCTCGGGGAAATTTGAATCAGAAAGTGATCAACACAAGTCTCCAAGCTAACCGTACAATGCGAGAAGTCCAGCGGGGATGGTCCGGCCAACACCGCAGCTTTATGATTTTTGGGAGTTTTCAAATCGATGAAGAATTTATGTTTGTTTCGGTTTACCGACACCCAGCCATGCCCTGCCGTGGATGCTGCATCGAGCCGTTGGTCGCGTCGCTCGAGAATCAATTCCTTACAAACCCTAGCTCGAATTGGCTGCATGTTGGCGTGGTTGCTGCTGATCCCCTCGACCGCGTTCGCCCAAGGTAATGCCAATCTGGTCACGCAGTTTACGGGGACGCTGAAAACCGCTCAGCCCGGCGTGTTGGTGGTCACCCGCGACGATGGCACCGAGATGTTTGTCCAACCGCCAGATGAATTACCCAATCTAGCCTTCGTCGCCGAAGCCAAACCAGCCTTCCTAGGCCGCGGAATGTTGATTCGATTTTCCGGCGTCTTCGACGGAGCGGGCAACCCGCTATCGAAGATCGAAAAAGTCGAAATCTTTCAGCCCGTTCCGCCTCAACAACTCAAAGGCCACCAGCGAGACAAATTTACACCGGGTGTCTACGGCGACCCTCACGCCAATCCTCAACAGCGAGTGGAGCCGCAAAAATACGAGGTGGTCGGCATCCCGATGGGAATCACCCCCAATGGCATTTTGATGACGCAAGCGGGTAAGATTTCGGTCCGCTGCCAATTGGCCGAAGAGGCTCAATTCGAATTGCGGCTAAACAATCTCTCTTTGGCTCAGCCCGGCGACCCGGTGTCGGTCAGCGGTTTCTACCAACCCTCGGACGAAACCAAAGTCAAGGCAGAAACCATCACGATCACGACGGATCGCGTTTATGGTGAACCGTTGGCGAAAGAGAATTCACGCACTCGCCGTCCATCACGCAGGAACCGCGCGACCGACGAGGACGCCACCAAAACCGACCCGCAAACCGAAGTGACCGAGTAACCCCACCGCGTATTGATTCTCGTACTAAAAAACTCGATGCTCCGCCTGTCCTTGATTCTGAAAGCTTGTCCATGTTGATGCGTGTCAGCGGAGGCCACGTCATTGACCCAGCATCGGGAATCGACGAAGTTCAGGATGTATGGATTCGCGACCAAGCGATCACCAATCCGTCCCCCGACTCGGTCGCCGACCATACGATTGACGCAACCGATTGCATCGTGATGGCGGGAGCAATCGATTTGCATACCCATATCGGTGGTGGAAAACTAACGCTGGCAAGATTGCTGCTGCAGGATCAATTTCCTCGTGATTGCCCACGAACGAGCGAGTTCTTGCCAGCCGCCAACGTCGTCGGCAATCGCTATCTCGACATGGGCTATACCACCTGTTTCGAACCCGCCGTGATTCCCTGCAATGCCCGCTCAGCCCATGCGGAAATGGCCGATGCGGTCGGAATCGACACCGGCGGCTATTGCTTGCTCGGCAACGATTACGTGCTACTGAAATTGCTCGCCGAAGAAGCACCGCAAGCCATCATCAACGATTACGTCGCTTGGATGGTCACTGCCACCCAGTGCATCGCGGTAAAGGTGGTTAACCCCGGCGGCATCAGCGCGTTCAAGTTCAATACACGCCAATTCGACGTCAACACGCCGCATCCTCGTTACGGCGTCACTCCGTCGACGATCATTCGCCGATTGTGCCGTGCAGTTCACGAGATCGGCCTGGCTCACCCGCTGCATGTTCACTGCAGCAATCTTGGCGTTCCTGGCAACATCGCGTCGACGCTGGCGACGATCGAAGCCGCTGACGGTTTGCCGATTCATCTGACCCATGCCCAGTTTCATAGCTATGGCAATTCCGGTGCATTCAAAATGTCCTCGGCAGCCGAACAATTGGCGCGTGCCCTACAAACCCATCCCAACGTCACCATCGACGTGGGACAGGTCATGTTTGGCCAAACCGTTACAATCAGTGCCGATTCGATGCATCAGTACGACAATTCTGCCTATGCCAAACCGCGAAAATCCGTGTTGGTGGACGTCGAGTGCGAAGCCGGTTGTGGCGTGGTTCCCTTCCGCTATCGACGTAAACAATATGTCCATAGTTTGCAGTGGGCGATTGGATTGGAATTGTTTTTGATGATCGACGACCCTTCGCGAGTCTTCTTGACGACCGATCATCCCAACGGCGGTCCGTTTACGACGTACCCTCACTTGATCCGGCTGCTGTGCGACCGCTCGTACCGCGAAACCGCGCTCGCCGAAATCGACGCCAATGCGTCTGCGTCGAGCCAATTGGCAGGAATGTCGCGTGAGTACAGTTTCAACGAGATCGCCACGATGACGCGTTCGGCTCCCGCAGCCATCCTCGGTCTCAACGGCGTCGGCAACCTTGCCGCGGGATCCCAGGCCGATGTGGTGATCTATCGCAAGCGAGAAAACTTCGAACAAATGTTTGCCAAGCCCGCTTATGTGATCCGCCGTGGCAACATCGTTCGCGGCGAAGGTTCAATCGATGCGGCGACCCTCGCTAGCGTCACCCACACCGTGGACGTTCCCTTTGATCCCCAAACCATCCCGATGCTCGCTCAGCGGTATGCCGAACAGGCGACGATGGCGATGAGTCGGCTGAGGATCAGTGACGACGAAATGCAAACCACGCTCGGCACGACGCCAAACAAACATACCGCCGTGCGAGCAACGATTTAAACGACATGGACGAATTCTTTCATATCAACAATGTTCGCATCGACGCGACATTCGCCGAAGCGTTTGACATGAAGGCAACGCGATTGATTGTCACCGCGAACGATCGCCAATGGGCAACCGATGCCGCCGCTGCGATGACTGGCTTTGGCACAAGTGTGATCGCTTGTGGGATTGAAATTGCCGTCGAACGTGAACTCGCCGAAACAGAAACCCCCGATGGACGCCCGGGGGTTGCGATCCTTGCCTTTGCCGTATCCGGCAAGGAGATGGACCGGCAGATAGCGATGCGTGCCGGCCAATGCGTTTTGACCTGTCCGACAACCGCGTTGTACGCTGGAATCGAGGAAACCGAACCGAAGTCCGACAAACGGGTCCCGATCGGAAAGACGCTGCGTTACTTCGGAGACGGCCACCAAATCAGTAAGATGATCGGATCGCGGCGTTATTGGCGGATCCCCGTGATGGACGGCGAATTTGTCTGTGACCACGACGTGGCGCGTGTCGATGGCATTGGCGGCGGAAATCTGATCTTGATCGGCAATGACGTTAACGCGGTCACCACCGCATGCCGCGCTGCGGTCCAGTCGATGCGACCGATTGAAGGTGTCATCACTCCGTTTCCAGGAGGCGTAACACGCAGCGGATCCAAGGTGGGTTCGAAATATGCCACCCTGTTTGCTTCGACCAACAATGCCTTCTGCCCCACGCTTCGCACCGTGGATCCATCCACGCAATTGATGCGTGACGAATCGGTGGTGATGGAAGTAGTCATCGATGGGCTATCGGACCAAGCCATTGCCCATGCGATGCGGATGGGAATCCACGCCGCCGTCGACTCGCAAACCGACGGAGGACTGCTTCGAATCACCGCAGGAAACTACGGTGGAAAACTCGGACGACACCATTTCCACCTTGCAGAGATTCTAAAATGAACAGCTGGCTTTTAGAATTGCAACGGCAACCCGAGCACGACATCGACGCGTCGGCAATCTCGCTATTGGCCCTCGCTCAAATCAGTGATGCCGATCAGGTCAAACGATTGCACCTGCAATGTGGTGACGACGTATGTGCGGTCGGCGAACTGTTTTCCGTTTCGAAAATGCCAGCTGAAAATGAATTGCAGTTGGTTGGCGACCTGAGTCGATTTCACCGTTTGGGAATGCAGCATCGCAGCGGACGAATGACGATCCAAGGCAACGTGGGCAACTACGCCGGGACGATGATGTCCGGTGGCGAAATCTGGATTGCCGGTGATGCAGGCGACTTTCTTGGGGCACCGGTGGCTGGCTTTCGCAGCGGTATGAGCGGAGGCCGAATCGTGGTTGGCGGTTCGGCCGGTAATCATGTCGGCCACCGGATGCGACGTGGCGAAATCTTCATCGAAGCTGCTGTGAAAGACTTTCTCGGCAGCCATCAAATCGCCGGCACGATCGTGGTGGCTGCCACGATTGGCAAAAGCGCGGGCTACGCGATGCGGCGAGGCACGCTGATCGTCAATCAGCCTCCCGTCCTGAGCCGGACGCGTTTCAGCGACCCGATTGAGGCATTTTCGGTCATCGGCCCCTTATTGGAACGCCAAACCAAGGCCTGGACGAGTGCCGCCGCACCGCCTCAGTTTGCTTGCAAAAACGTTATTGGCCTGTTGAACCGGATTGCCGAGGACGGATTCGTGTCAATACGTGGCGATTTCGCGGTCGGCGGTCAAGGAGAGATCCTTTTTCCGCGTTAGGGGCCGAATTTGATGGATCCAGGCATCCTTTTTGCATTGTGCCGTCAGCGAAGGCTCGGTATTCGGGTCATTGATTTGCGATGAAGTGCCAGCAAAAACGGCTGAAATTCCCGTAACCACTGGCGGAAAGCGGGCCATAGTGACTATTTTCTTCGGTAGTAAGCAGTTGCGTTTCGCGTTCGAGCTTTCAAACACACCGGCCTGATATCCTTTCGTGGGCCAATCCCCTACACACAACCAAGCATTCTTAAAAATGAAATTTCTCTCTTTCCGATCGATTCTTCTTGTTGCGGCCACATGCATGTTGGTCACGCTCGCGCAACCAAACGCTAAAGCTGAAGCCACCCTCGGTATCGGTTCTAAAGCTCCCGCGATCGACATCGAGCACTGGCTGCAAGACGGCAAAGGATTTTTCAAACCGGTCAAGAAGTTTGAAAAAGGCAAAGTCTATGTCGTTGAGTTCTGGGCAACTTGGTGTGGCCCATGTGTGATGAGCATGCCTCACCTTGCCGAGCTACAAAATCAGTACCGCGGCGAAAATGTACAAATCATCAGCGTCTCGGACGAAGAAGTCGAAGAGGTCAAAGAGTTTTTGGCGCGAGAAAACAAAGAACTGAAAAAGACGTTCGACGAAATCACATCGGCATACTCGTTGACCACCGACCCTGACCGCTCGGTCTACAAAGACTACATGGAAGCAGCCAACCAACAGGGCATCCCGACCGCGTTTATCGTTGGCAAAACCAGCCAAGTCGAATGGATCGGCCACCCCATGGAAATGGAAGAACCGCTGCAACAAGTGGTTTCCGATTCGTGGGACCGCGAAGCCTTCAAGAAGGCCATGGAAGAACAACAACGGCTCGAAGCGGCAATCCAAGAAATTTCAATGTTGGCGGGAGCTGGAAAGTTTGATGAAGCAATCAAACTGGTCGACAAACAACTTGAGGAAACGGACGATGCCGCGTTGCAGGCAAACCTAAAGGATTTCCGATCAAGCTTGATGTTGTCGGCGGGTCACGTCACCGACGAAGTCGTGAAATACTATCGCGAACGTCTCGAGGAAATGAAGGGCGATTGGATGTCGCTGGGTCAATTCGCCTACTCGCTGACCGCTGTGGTTCAACAAGGTGGCAGTGTCGGTCCATTGGCCGGTGAAGCCGTTGCCGCACTCGCACCGATCGTTGACAAAGTGGACGCCGAAGCCAAACCGCTCGTCTACAACATTTTGGCCCAGCTTTCCAAGATCGATGAAAAACTCGACGAAGCAATCAAGTTCCAAGAAAAGGCCGTTGAACTTAGCGACGATCGTCAAAAGAAACGGATGGAATTGTTCCTCGAAGAATTGAAGTCTGAAAAAGAAGACAAGTAAACGACTCGGAAATCAATCAACGATTAAGCCCCGCTCAATCGTGTCACTTTGATCCAACCTGAAACCACTGCTGTCCAATTTGGGCGGCAGTGGTTTTTTCTTAAACAAACCAAACGCGATTCGCGTATCCCATTCGCGACGCACTGCACCCCAACATGTCTGGTCGAGAGTAGAACGTTCGAAATTGGCCGGGCGGCTCGCGCTGCTCCGCTATAACAACCACCCGGTTCGTGCCAAAGTAGACGGCATTGGGCGAACGCTTATTGTGGAGGCAGATCAAATGACAAATCAAAGCGTCGCCAACACATCGCCGTCGCCATCATACTGAGGGCAGCAACACACCACGATGCGATGATCGCACCGCCGACAAAGCCGTACAGATAGACTTCTTTCGGAAAGAGGTGGTTGCACACGGCGGCCCACAGCACCAACATTCCCAAGGATGCAGCGATCACGCCTGCTTTTCCTAAAAATGTCAACTTGGCTCGTAACATCATTGCCAACCCTTGTTGGTGAGCATGGTGTGGATACACCAAAAACAGTGCGTTTTCTACGGCAAACGTGAATACCGCAAAGGCGGCCATTAGCACCGTCCACATCAACCACTGGACCCAACCAGGCTGAACGATCCAAGCTGCGATCGTCAGGGTGACGCACTGGAAACCCCATGTGATCAAAATGGGCAACGTCAATTGGCCAACGACCATTGAAAGCGGTTTGACGGGCAACGATTTCAATAACTGCATTCGCAACAAGTCACGGCGAAAATCAATCCGAAGTGCCGGAGGCGCCAGCAGCATCGTGCACAACGCCACTCCGCTGACGACATAAAACCACTGTTCGATGACTTGGTCGGTCACCAACGGTGACAAACACAATAAAGTGGGAATCACAAAGCTAGCCAAGATTGTTTTTCGATACCGCCGCACACTTTGGTACTGACGAGCCACAATCGCCACGATGCCGCTCAGCTTCGGGTGTCCTCGCAGCACATCGACATCGAACAAGCGATCCTGGACGGACCGACTTACCATATCTTCGCCGCCTCCCGATTGATCCAGCTTGCGAAGGAGTGCTTGTTCCTGCAATCGACTCTGAGCGAGCGCCCAATGGTCAGCCCACACCAAAACACGGACTGCCGACAGAATCGTCAACGCAATGCACACGATTGCAAGGACAGTCCAAATCGAATAGTTCGCGGTCACGGCCAGCGATGCCATGGGAATCCACGCGATAGCCACGGCTTGAATCAGGAAGCTTTGTGCAAGCTCGCCCACCGCATAAAAAACATGAATCAAATACAGCCATGTCGGGGACCCCATCGGGGTCGCCGCAGCCACGTTCGCGGTCACTTGTAGCGCCGCTGCGGTGACTAGGACAGCGCTAATCGCTTTCGCGCGCCGCCGACTCGAATCACTCAATCCACTAGCAATGCGGACTAAAATTTGCCGCACGGTATCCAGCAATAACAGCGATCCGAACACCCCCATCATCAATAGCTCGACGTGCTGAACATCACGAGCGATCACGATCGTCAACAACAAGGTTTTGATCGCGGTCGCCGAAACAATGTTGGTGATTCGATAGGTCGCCAAACTGGATCGGTGCAGCGGTCCACCGCCCAACCACAACCGTTCGGCGACCGTCATCTCGAGGTCGACGACTGTTTCCGCCCAAATACAACGCACGGCATGGTAAAACGCATACAGCACCATCCCCCCTGACAACCAGCCGCGGAGATGATCCGGTGACGCTGGTGCCCGGTTGGACAGCACCAACACGCCATACATCAGATACGCGACCAGAAAAATCCCTGCCAAAAGTGTCGCGACAATGCGCCGAGGCGAACAAATCCGATCCAGCGTTCGCCGCAAACGAAATTGACTCCGCGAGTTCGTCAACCACCACAATTGACGATGCACCTGAGGCGCATCCCAACGTGGCCGGAGTTCCGCTGCATCCGCTTTCCCGCTCATGCCACCCCTTCCATCATCGCAACCTCGGCATCCACTGCGAGACCGACTGCCGGATTTTCGATCGCTGCAAAATAGGCATCTTCAAGCGATCCGATCCCGGGGTACGCGGATCGCAGATCATCCGCGGTTCCAAAGAACTTTGCTTCGCCCTGCTTCATCACCAAATAATGCGTGCAGACGCCTTCGATCATCGGCAGCAAATGGCTGCTGATCATCACCGTCGCTCCTGCTTCGGCACGCTGCCGGACCGACGCCAATAATTCGCGAATCCCTGGCGGATCAAGCCCGGTCATCGGCTCGTCCAATAGCAGCACCGCAGGATTAAACAGGTACGCGCAGCATACCGCCAACTTTTGCCGCATCCCACGCGACAATGTTGTGGCGCCCGCGTCGACCTTGTCCAACAATTGAAATTGGCTCAGCAGCCGAGTCGCTTGGGCACGAAAATCGTTGACCTGATACAACCGTCCGATCATTTCCAAGTGCTGCCCCACCGTCAAATCGTCAAACAGTGGCGGGTCGTCGGGCACGTAAGCCAAACGGCGTTTCAGCTCGATCAAATCGGTCTTTTGGTCACAACCTGCGACCCTTAGCGATCCGTCGGACGGCGGAATCAATCCCGCCAAACATCGCATCACCGTCGTTTTGCCAGCCCCATTGGGACCGACCAGCCCGCAAACCTGTCCCGGCTGCAATGCAAACGAAACACCGTCAACGGCCAAATGCCGATCGTAAATCTTACGCAAGCCTTGAACTTTGATCATGGTCCGCCGTCGCTAAACGCCACAAAGAGGAAAGGTTCGTTGTTACCGATGTACTGAAAGCTAGCACATAAGTAGCCCGCGGCATTCACAAGTACGGTCGTAGCGATAAAGCGGATTGTCGGATCGATTTCGGCTGCAATCGATTCCCGGTGCATTGATCCGGTGGGCAATCGATTGAGCCCGATGCCTACTGGGTGATCCAGAAATGTTGCAGTGCACCGTCGATCTCGTTGCGACCGAGACTGCGTCGTTCCTCCCTTGCTCCGCTGCGGCGATCGGCGACTCCTTTGACAATCACACGGACCGAGTCCGACAGATCGTAAAGGTGTGCGATACGACTAGCGACAGCTAACTGAAAACGGGCTTGAGGATAGACCGGGACGTTCAATCGATCGAGCGACCATAAATTCATCTGCAGACGGTGCCAGCCGTCGGAGTCGTCATCGACCAGAAACGGATGCATACTCGCTGGCAATTGATCCATCGCCGAGCGGTGAATTTGCACCTCTGCACGACTACTGTGCGGCGAATACAGAGCCCACGACGTCCAATGATCCCAGTACCCCCAGCGCTCGGTCACCGGCATGAGGATCGCGAGAATCACGATCGCTTGGGCAAAGCGTTTGCCGATCGACTTGGCATCCGCAGGAACGTCGGCGTGAGAGGGTGGCGGCGAAGATTCGCGTGGTTTCGCGAGTGGCTTTAGAAACAAAAACCACGCTTGGATGATCAGCAAAACATTCCAAAACAGCACCCCGGCGCTGTGATCCAGATTCCAAGGACCGAGCATGATCACCAAACTGAAGTGCAACAGCATCACACAGAACCCTGCGATTCGCCGCGTCCGGCGGAACAGCAATCCAATCGCAATCAACGCTTCGCTTAGCGGCAACAACAATGCGATGACCGCTAGCACGTTGTGCTCGAAACGATCCGCCAAGTTGCCAATCCCCGGCAACTCAACCGCTGCCAGAAAATTTTGACCGACCGTATGAGCGAACTGGTAATCAAGCTTCCCAAGTCCGCTGTACAGATACACGCTTGCAGCAAGCGGAATCAGCCATCGCCGTGCGGTTTCGCGATCCATCGTGGCAAAGACCACCGCGTAAATCGCACTTTGGTACGCCCAGGGCTGCAGCCGGTGCTGATTAAGCACAAAGGAAACACAAAATCCGACCGCAACGATCCACCATAACCATGCATGCCGACTCTCGGCCGTGGCAACGATCGCCACACAGGCGACCAGGATCAGCAACAAAGCAATCCAGTGCATCCATGACGGCAAGCTGCCCAACGCAGAGACCATTGGAACCAACAGCGACGGTTCACTCCCACGCCATAGCGGAAACGTGACCAACACCAGCACCATTAGCATGCCAGCCCAACATCGCGACAGTCCCCAAGATCCCAACACGCCATCCCCGCCTTATCGCCGTTTGTAAGCAACGTCAAACCAAGGAACATCGCGGCTCGCATTGTGGTTGATCGTTCGTGCCACCGAATTTGCCTCTGCGATGATGCCGAGCGTCCAGCCGACGTTCCTACGTGAAAAATGTGCAAAAACGAAGCCTACGCGGAATTAGCTCCTACCGACACCCCCTCGCGAATTTGCGTTGCGACGCTCGATCGCTCAAGATGACGGTCAAGGCAACGTTGACAAAAGCCTCTAAAATTTTCACACCCTTGGCGCCGCTTCCCACCGGAAAGAGTGAGGAATGTTAAAACGACACTCCTCTGACCCATCGACCTCACTCGATCACGATGACGTCGATGGCACGACCGCTCGCTGGAGCTTCTTTCAGCGTTACGGTTTGGTCGTTGTCGGATTGTCACCGCTGATTGCCAACGCGATCGGCAGCGTTTTCAACATTGCTTACAACCACGTGCAAGTCGAACCGCTGCTATCGACCGCTCAAATGACCCGCTTCAGGGAATGTTGGCAGTGGTTCAATCTGCTTGTCTATCCGATGGCAGTCGTCTGTTTTGTCACGCCGTTGATTTGGTTGCGGCCGGTGCACAACGCGTTGATCGCGGGCGATGCCGTGGACGCCAACGTGTTGCAGAAAGCTCAAAAGAGGATAGTGAATTTGCCGTGGTGGTTTTTGTTGGTTGCGGCCACCGGTTGGCTCAGTTGCATTCCCGTTTTCCCCGCGGCACTCTACGCGGTTCCTGAACCGTTATCGGGTGACGTCGTCGCCCATCTGATCACGTCCTTCTTGACCGCATCGTTGATTGCGGTCACGCATAGTTTCTTTGCCGTCGAACTAGCGATTCAAAAATTTCTGTTCCCGGTATTCTTCCAGCAGCACAATCCCGCAGCGGTGCCCGGCGGCGTGCCGCTGAACATCACCGCCCGTGGCGTGTTGTGGATCTTCTCGGCGGTGGTCAGCCCAGTGGTTTCGCTGGTGTTGATTTTGCTGCTTCCCGACGCCGCCCATCGAGCTCCCTGGTTCGCCATCGCCGTGGGAGTGGTCGCCATTCTGTTTGGATTGATCTCAAGCGTGATGTTGTCCAAGTTGGTGGCGACTCCGATTCACGAGCTGAACTTGGCTTCGATGCGAGTGGCAAGCGGCGATTTAACCGCACGAGTCGATCTGCTGCGTGCGGATGATTTTGGCATGTTGATCGAGCGATTCAATAACATGGTCCAAGGGCTGCGTGAACGCGAACAACTTCAACAGACGTTCGGCCGACATGTGGGAGAAGAAGCCGCTCGTCAAATCATGAGCCACGGCGATCGCTTGAGCGGTCGTGAAGAGTCGGTGTCGGTGATGTTTGTCGATGTTCGCAACTTCACTCGGTTTTCGTCACATCACTCACCTGAACAAGTCGTGACGGCACTGAATGTGTTCTTTCGCGAAGCCGTCGAGATCGTCGAGGCTCATGGCGGGATGGTCAACAAATTTTTGGGCGATGGATTCATGGCATTATTTGGCATCGGAAAGGAGTCCGACCACCATGCCCAACGCGCGGTGGAAACCGCAAAGACCATGTTGCAGTGGGTTGCCCAATCACGTCCTCTGTTCGAGCAAGCGGGATGGCCCGATTTGCAAATCGGCGTCGGAATCAATACCGGCACCGCGGTCGTCGGCAGCATCGGATCTCCCAAACGACAAGAGTACACCGCCATCGGCGACACCGTGAACGTCGCCGCGCGAGTCGAATCACTAACCAAAGACCTCGGTTGTTCGCTGATTGTGACTCAGTGCACCGCCGATCAACTCTCGCCGGAAGTGACGCTACGCGAATTGCCGCCACAGCGAGTCAAAGGCAAAACGGATCCGCTGCAAGTCTTTGCCGTCGACTATTAAGAACAGCGTCGTTCGTCGTCCCCGCCTTTGACAAATCGGCCCCGGATTCGGCAAATTTGCAGCAGAATCGTGGAATCATCAGCAATTATGGTGCGATACGCGTGCGAAACCAAACCTAGTTTTTGCGAGGCACCCAGGTTTCAGGTGCATCCAACATCAGCGGCTCATGGAAAACGGTCAACTGATCGCCTTGCTCTTTCATCCAATGGTTCAATTCGGTTGAAAGCTTCTGTTGCACTTCAGCCAACTCGGGTGTTCCGGCGAGATTAATTTGTTCGTCGGGATCGGCCTGCAGGTCAAACAACTCGTACTCGGGCCGGCCGTGATAGCTCGCTACGATCTTCGCGGCACGTGCGTCCGTTTTCGCTTTGTCGGTCCATTCTTTGAAATAGTCGCCCGAGGTTTCGCGAAGCAACAAATCGATGTGGGTGGTGAATGCGAACTCGGGATGTGGATTGTAGATCAATTTGTAGCGATCGTTTCGAATTGACCGACTTAGATACACGTTCATCTTCTTGTCACCGCTATGCGTCGTAAAAATTCGATCGCGATGCGAGTCGGCGGTACCACGCAATACCTTTGCAAATGAACGTCCGTCCAACGATTCGGGAATCGTACCCCCGGCGATATCGATCAGCGTCGGCAGCAGGTCTACCCAACTGACCATGGCGTCCGTTCGCGAGCCCTTCTCGATTTCCCCCGGCCACGAAACAATCAACGGAACCTGAATCCCTTCGTCGTACAACGTCCATTTGCCGAAAGGGAATTGCGCACCATGGTCACTCGAGAAAACAAAGACCGTGCGATCGGACAAATGACGCTGGGTGAGCCCACGAAGTTCGCTCAGGTAAGCATCCAAATCTTTGACTTCTTGAAGATAACGAGTGCGTTGCACGCGAGTTCGCGGCGTGTCCAACAATTGCGGGGGCATCGTCATCGAATTGGGATCCACCGTCGATTCGCTTGGCCACGGGACATGCGGGTTCGACACCCCGACAAACAACGCAAGCGGTCGCGGATCGGTACGCTTCTCGAGAAATGATTTGACGTTCTCGCGTACCTCGGGGATGTTCTGTTTGCGATCGAACGTATCGAAATGATAATCGGTCACACTTCGTGAATGCGCCACTTTGCCAAATGCCGCGGTCTGATACCCCAGTTCGTTTAGCAGTTGCGGCAGACGTAAAACCTCGCTGCGAGGATAACTGTGATTCTCTTCGGCACCGTTAGGAGCTGGCATCAGCCCGGTCAGCAATGCCGCTCGGCTCGGAGCACATGAGGGGCTAGCGACAAAGGCCCGGTTGAAGACCATTCCTTCGCCGGCTAACTGGCTGATCGCGGGTGTCTCGATATTGGTTCCGCCATAAATCGACAAATCGGCTGCGGAAAGATCGTCGGCTAAATAGACGACAATATCAGGTTTGCGTTGGGGTGACTCTGCAACCGACTGCGAGACCAAAGCAATGGCCAACAAACTGCAGCTTAAAATTCGGAACGTTGGGGCATGGTTGTACATCATTGAAGAAGCAGCCTTTGCGAGTGATGGGGATCGGGGCTAATCGTCAATTGCCAAACGGGCGTCCTGGCACGATTCTGCTTGTTTCTGGCACAATCTTCAAGGTTTCGACGGTCAAATGAGACTACATTAGAACGACCACAGCATCAACCAATCCTCCCTTAGCGACGTTCCCGCTTAGTGACGCCCCCCTTTTAGTGACGGCCCAACGTGGCCCTGACGCGAGCCCCATCTATGTTGAACCTAGTCAAAAAAACACTCTACACGCTGATTGCCGTCGCCATCGGAAGCGTGACCGGTATGGCAGCCGATTCAAAACCCAATGTCGTCTTCATTCTGGCGGATGACCTGGGCTGGAGCGATACGACGCTGTACGGAACGACGTCGTTCTACAAGACGCCGAATATTGAGCGACTGGCGAAACGCGGCATGACGTTCACACGTGCTTATTCCTCTAGCCCGTTGTGTTCACCGACGCGAGCGAGTGTTTTGACGGGACTTAGTCCTGCCCGTCATGGCATCACCTCGCCCAATTGCCATTTGCTACGAGTCGTCCTCAACGCGATTGCCAAGAATCAAGGTCCGCCGACTCAAAAAGCCACCGTTCCTGAATCGGTCTCACGACTGAATACCACGTATTATACCTTGGCCGAAATGCTCAAAGACAACGGCTATACCACCGGCCACTTTGGAAAGTGGCATCTCGGACCGGAGCCCTACTCGCCGCTTGAACATGGCTTCGATGTCGATGTACCGCATCATCCGGGCCCGGGCCCGGCGGGCAGCTACGTCGCGCCATGGAAATTCAAAGATTTTGACCATGACCCGCAGATTCCTGACGAACATCTCGAGGATCGCATGGCGAAAGAAGCGGTCGCGTTTTTGGAACAACACGCGGACGAGCCCTTCTTTTTGAATTACTGGATGTTCAGTGTCCATGCGCCGTTTGATGCCAAGCAAACGCTGATCGACAAGTATCAAAAACAAATTGACCCCAACGATCCTCAACGCAGCCCCACCTACGCCGCCATGATCGAAAGCATGGATGACGCGGTGGGCACATTGCTGGACACATTGGATCGACTTGGCATTGCCGACAACACCATCATCGTCTTCGCCTCGGACAATGGCGGAAACATGTACAACGAAGTGGATGGCACCTCGGCAACCAGCAACGCACCGCTACGCGGTGGAAAGGCAACGATGTACGAAGGAGGCGTACGCGGGCCGGCAATCGTGGTCCACCCCGGAACGGTTTCACCGGGTTCGCGAAGCGACGAGATCATTCAGAGCATCGATTTCTATCCAACGCTGCTGGAAATGCTCTCGATCGAACCGCAACCGAACCAACATTTCGACGGCGTTAGCATCGTGCCTGCACTGCAGGGCAAATCGCTCGATCGCGAAGCCATCTTCACGTACTTCCCTCATTCGCCTGGCGTCCCCGATTGGTTGCCTCCTGCGATTAGCGTCCACGCGGGCGACTGGAAACTGATACGTCTGTTCCACAGCGGAGATGATGGCCAGCATCGCTACAAACTTTACAATCTAAAACAAGATATCGGCGAGCGTAACAATCTTGCCGATCAGTATCCCGAGCGAGTCAGCCAACTGGATGCGCTGATCGAACAGCACCTTGTCGAGACGGGTGCCGTCCGACCGCTACCGAACCCAAAGTTTGATCCGTCCAAGTACGACGTGACACTCGAAGGGAAAGCGAGAATGAAAGGTAGCGCAAACGGACCTAAGAAATCGAAAACGAATCCGCCCGGTAAACCGATCGCAGGATGGCAGCCCGGCGGCACCTGCACTCTGGCGAATTCAAATGGCGCACTGGTTGTCACCAGCACGGGTGGCGATCCCTATCTCAGTCACTCGCTGCCCAGTGCAATCAACGATTCGTCATTTGCGTTCCATTTCACCATGACTTCGGACTCGTCCGGCAGAGGCCAATTTTACTGGCAGGAACAGGGAATGGGCCCATTTGCCGCCAAGCGTAGCCAAGTGGTTGACATTCAACACGACGGTGGCACGCACGAGTACATCATCCGATTCAAAACGAAGAACCCGTTGGTGGCTGTACGAATCGATCCGTCGCGAGGCACTGGCAAGATGGAAATCTCGGACATTCGATTGGTCGGCGAGAATGACACCACGCACTACCAATTGCAGTTGCCAGCGGCACCTGCCGTGTCGACGCGGCGTGAACGGAAACCCAATGTGATTGTCATCTTCACCGATGACCACGGCTACGCCGACCTAAGTTGCCAAGATGTTTTTGACGACGTGAAAACGCCACACCTCGATGCACTGGCCACCGGCGGCGTTCGCATGACCGATGGCTACTGCACAGCCCCCCAGTGTGTGCCGTCACGTGGCGGGCTGATCAGCGGGCAATACCAGACAAAATGGGGACTCGAATCCAATCCCCAATTTCAGGACGCGAAGGTGTTAAAACGTTTCGCTGCCCTACAGACCATCCCCGAGCGTTTGCAGCAAGCCGGTTATGCCACGGGAATGGCTGGCAAATGGCACCTCGGACCGAATCACGCCGACGCAATCGCCGTGCACGGATTCGACAAGGTGTTCCACAAGAACAGCAATGGCCCGGGACACTGGAACATGAATTTGGCGGGCGAAGACGTCGCTCCACAACCGCAGCATGGCGGCGGTTATCACATCGACTTGATCTCTCAGTTCGCTTGTTCCTTTATCGATCGATTCCGCGACCAACCGTTCTTTTTCTACCTCGCTTGCCGGGCACCCCACGTACCGCTGGACGCGCCCCAAAAATACCTTGACCGATTCCCTGGCAAGATGCCCGAGCGACGACGCCAAGCGTTAGCGATGCTGTCGGCCGTTGATGATGGCGTTGGCCAGATCGTGGCAACGCTGCAAAAGCACAAACTTGACGAGGACACGCTGATCTTTGTCATCGGCGACAACGGCGCACCACTGAAAATTCACAAGTTGGATGCTCCCGGCGGAGGTCCCGGATGGGATGGGTCGCTGAACGATCCGATGAATGGTGAAAAAGGCATGTTGACCGAAGGCGGGATCCGAGTCCCATTCTTGGTGCACTGGAAAGGCACGATTCCGGGTGGCCAAGTCTATTCGCATCCGGTCATCTCGCTAGACGTTGGTGCAACCGCCTGTTCTCTCGCTGGTCTGCCCGATGATCCGGCGCTCGATGGCGTCAACCTGCTGCCCTATCTGACCGGAGCAAAACAGGACGCTCCGCATGAAGTCCTGTTTTGGCGATGGCTCGGTCAATCCGCGATCCGAAAAGGAAAATGGAAATACCTCCGCAGCGACGACCGCGAATACCTTTTTGACGTCGAGAACGACTTCCAAGAGACCCGCAACTTGCTACAAAGTACACCCGAGATTGCGGCATCGCTGCGAGCGGATCTCGAAGCATGGGCCCAGACGCAGTCGCCCCCTGGAATCTGGGCATTGAAGTCCGAAGCGATGAGCAACCAAGCGGCAAAATACTTTGATTGGTACCTCGACGGAAAACGAAATGAGGAATGGTCGCCGAGGAAACCGAAGCAGCCGCGAACCAAACCAACCAAACCACAGGTCAATCCGTGAAAGGTTGTTCCACCCCCGCAGATCGTGACGCGTCCTACGCCGACTTGTAACGCAGGGAGCGAATGTCTTCCAGGATCAGATACAGGCACGGCACCAGGACCAAAATGATCGCGGTTGAGAACAAGATCCCGAAGCCGAGCGAGATCGCCATCGGAATGATGTATTGGGCTTGAAGCGACTTTTCGAAAATCAGAGGCATCAACCCACCGAACGTCGTCAAGGTGGTCAGCATGATTGGCCGGAAACGGCGCAATCCCGCCTGTGTGATCGCCTCGAACGCAGAACACTGGCTGCGTCGGCGATTGGCGTAGTCGATCATGATCAACGAATCGTTGATGACGACGCCCGAAAGCGCGATCACGCCCATAAAACTGACCAACGACAAATCATAGCCAAGCACAATGTGTCCTAAAACGGCACCGACGATACCAAACGGAATCGCCACCAATACAATCAACGGCTGAATGTAACCGCGAAATGCAATCGCTAACAGCGAATAGATCACGGCCAACGCCAACCCAAAGGAACCCCATAGCGAAGCAGTCGCGCGACGCATCTCCGCATCGCTTCCTTCGAACGTCCACGTGATCCCAGGAAAATCTTCACGCAAACGAGGCAGCTCGGTGTTTCGCAGCGCATCGATCACTTGCGTCACCGCACGTTTGGGTTCGACATCCATCGAGACATTGATGACGCGGCGGCCGTCACGCCGGTTGATCGACGAAAAAGCCACGTTCTTTTCGACTTCGGCAACATCCAACAACGGCACCTCGGCGCCCGATGGCGTGCGAATGACTAAGTCTTCCAAGTGGTAAATGTCTTCGCGTTGATCTTCGGGCAACTTCACACGAACTTCGATCTCGTTGGTCCCTCGCAACAGCCGCAGAGCCAACGAACCAAAGAAGGCACCTCGCAATTGATCTCCGAGCTCTTCGTCGGTCAGTCCAAGGGCGCGTCCTTCGGGGCGAAGCCGGAAATCGTACTGAGCCTTGCCTTTGTTGTAGTTGTCGCCGATATCGCGAGCGTTGGAGTAAAGTTTGACCCGTTCGACGAATGCCTGAGCCGCTTTCTCTAGCACTGCGATGTCGCTATGGCTGAGATCGACGCTGATATCTTGGCGATGTCCGCCGGGACCACTTTCCGCCTCGAACGTGACTTGATTGACCCCCGGCAAATCGCCGATCGAATCTCGCCACAATTCAATGACTTCGTCGGCCGTCATGTCTCGTTCGTCCGGCGGCTTCAGCACGATTTCGACATCGATAAAATCCTGGCCGCGAACATTCGTTTTGATGCCTTCGGCAACCTCGTAAAGATTGTGCTCGTCAAACATTCGCAAACTAGCTCGAGTGACCGCGTCTGCGATTTCGGCCGCTTGATCTTGCGTTGTACCGACCGGCATGCGAACCCCCGCTTCGATCTCGTCTGCCGATACTGTGGGCATCAGAATCATGCCCATGTGCGAGCTTGTCGCGTAACCCACGATGACCATGAACAAACCGACCGCCGTACACGTGGTGACATAACGAAACCGCAGACAGAGGTTTAGGATCGGACCAAAAACAAACTCGACGACTCGATTGAACCACCGGCTGAAGCGTTGTTGCAAATAATGAAGCCGAGCCCCTAATCCGTGCCGCCGTCTGCCTGCCTTACGTACATGCGCTAAGTGCGCTGGCAAGATGAACAATGACTCGACAAGTGACAGCGACAATACGATGATCACGACGACCGGTAACGGTGCCCAGAATTTTCCGGTCTCACCTGGAATAAACATCAACGGCACGAAGGCAACAATGTTGGTCAGGATGCTGAACGTGACCGGCCCCGCCACCTCGCGAGTCCCCTCGATTGCCGCAAGCTCGTTGTCTCCGCTGGCTTGACGTTTCTCGTAAACGTTCTCTCCGACCACCACCGCGTCGTCGACGACGATTCCTAACACCACCAGAAAACCGAACAGCGAGATCATGTTGATACTGACGTCAACCGCTGGTAACAACAACACGCCTCCGATGAATGAGACGGCCATTCCCATCATCACCCAGAATGCCAGGCGGAATTCTAAAAACAACGCCAGGATCAACAACACAATGCCGACCGCCATGACCGCATTTTCTAAGACCAGGAAAAGCCGTCGACGGAACTCATCCGCATTGTTGCTGTCGATTCGCCATTTCACGCCAGGCGGCAGAACCGATTCGAATTCGAGCATGGTTTCTTGGACCGCGTTGGCCACGTCGATCGGCGATTGAGATCCGACTCGAAAAACGTCGAGCTCGACCGAAGGCGTTTGACTGAACTGAGAATGAAAACCAACCTCCTCGAAACCATCGCGGATGGTGGCAATATCACCCAATGTGACCGAGGGCCCCGAGCGTCCTGAAACGATTTCGATCCCGGCGAACTCTTCGGCCCACTGTTTTCTCGCCTTGACCCTTAACAAGATTTCGCCCGCAGTGGTCTGAACCGAACCGGCGGCCACATCTCGGCTGGCGGTGCGAATGATCTCGGCAACTGCCGGCAGCGTTAATCCGTACTGTCGCAGCCGCTGGCGTGGGATCTCCACGTGGGTCACGTATTCGGGCACCCGCCGCAATGCCACTTGTGTGATCTGGTCATTGGCCTGCAACGTGTCACGAAGCTGCTCGGCGAGCTTGCGAAGGGACCAAATATCCACAGGTCCATATAGTGCAACTTGCATGACCTCTTGCTGCTGCGACTGTAGACGAACTTCGGGTTGCTCGATCTGCTCGGGAAACGTCCGGATGCGACTGATCGCTTGGTCAATATCCTGATACGCTTTCATACGTTGCGATCCGGCTACGATTTCGATCAGCACTTCTCCGCGGCCTTCGCGAGCCTCGCTGGTGATCTCGCGGATCCCTTCGACGCCGCGGACCGCCTCCTCGATCGGACGCAAAATCCCCTGCTCGACTTCCGACGGCGCAGCACCGGGATAACCGACATAAACCTCGACAACATCAAGTTGAAACTGCGGAAAAACCTCTTTTTGCATCACGGCGGCTGACCACAATCCACCACCTAGCAAGATGATCATCAGCAGATTGGCGGCAATCGAATTGCGTGCCATCCATGCGATGGGACCACGCTGCAAATTCGGCGTCGATTCGTCGATACTCACTCTGCAGCACCCTCACTGGTCTCGCTGCCGGTGGGGACGTCGGCGTCGCTTGTCTGGTCGCGTGGTGAACCCGCATCAGAATCATCAGTGATTTTGCGAAGCCCTACCCCTTCCGCCACCGTCGCCAAGGTGGTCGTGACAACCTCATCACCATTTTGCAGCCCGTCGCTGATGTAAGCATAATCCGCGTCACGAAACAGCACTTCGGTGTCGCGAATTTGCAACTGCCCCTCCTTCATAACCCAAACCGTATCGTTCTCACGCACATACCGACGCTCGAGACGAACCACGTCCTCGATCGGTCGCCCTTCAATTTGCACTTCAATCAACGACTGCAGAATCAGCGGTGGCGTGTCGGTGGTTTCTCCCAATGGATCCGTTACCGTCACCAGCACTTGAGCCAAACGCGTGCGGTCATCGACCGTGCCAATCATTCGCGCCACACGAGCTTGTTTCTGGGTCCCCACGGGCCAAGCATCTGGATTTTCCAGTGTCACCATCGACCCTTGCTCGTCGGACGTGGGGAACTGAATCCAACGCAGACTGCGAACCGGAACCGCAGCCGCGATCCAATATTCATCGATACCGACGAGTTGTGCAAGTTCGTCGCCAGGCGACACTTGCGAGCCAACATTGACCGACCGCGAGATGACCTGGGCGTCAAATGGTGCAAAGACACTCGACCGAGCCAGGTCCAACTTCGCCCTTTCCACCGCCGCTTTGGCCGCATTGACCTCGGCACGGATCGACGCGATCTGCGGTGCTCGTAACACCAAATCGCGATTGGTTTCATCAATGGTTTCCTCGAGCAGCTTCAACTCTTTTTGCGCCAAGCTTTGTCGACCTTCCTCGATTTGCAGCGAAGCTTCGGCCTGTTGCAATTCACTTTCTTGGATCGATAACGCGTTTTCAAAGTCCGCAGGATCGATGCGCAACAGCAGATCGCCTTTGCGAACCCTTCCTCCGGGCAAGAATTGCGGAGCCACCTCGACCACTTGGCCGCTCACGCGAGGGCTTAGCACGATCTCCTGGGCCGGCTGGACGGTCCCGAGCACTCGCAAGGTGGGCGAAAAATCCCCGCGTTCCACCGTGACGGTTTCGACCAATGCGGCAGACTTGCGAGTGGCTTTGATCTGTTTCGCGGTCGGCTCCGTGCGATTGATCACCACAATCGCGGCGACCGAAGCGGACAAGATCGCCAAACACGCCATCGTGGTCCCAATGATCCCAAGCCAACGCGATGGACGAGACGGTCGGGATTTATTCATCGCGGCGTGTCTCTGGAGACTTCAAGTCCGAATCGACAAAGTTTGGAACCACATCGATCAATCCATCCATCGCCTGCGCAGCCGAGGTGTGATCGAAATAGTGGAGATCAATGTATTTCGAATCGATGTCATTGCCATGGAAATTCAATGCTTCCGAAGCGTTTTTCTGGCCAGCAACGACACTGGCGGCAGGGATGTCGGCGGTGGAGATGTCGGTGGCGGAGATGGCGACGGTGGGGATGTCGGCTGGGGGCATGTCGGCAGGAACGCTGGCGGGTGGTTGCACGGTAGGGGCTGGTTGGAGGTTGTCTTGAGGCAGAGGGTCAAAGCTGCCGGCCAACGCAAGGTACAGCGCCACCCGGATCAGTCTTAATTCTAATTGAGCGGAAAGCATTTCGCGCTGCAAACGTTGCTGGGCGGTAATGGCCGTCAACACTGCGAGATAGTCCGTGTCGGGTTCCAGCAGATACTGTTCGCGTAGTTGCTCCGCGGCTTGGCGTGCCAATTCGAGTTGTTTTTCCAGATGGCTCAATCGTTCGATCTGGTAGCGTTCGCGAGCCAAGCTGTCTTCGACTTCACCAAATGCGATCAGCATGGTTTGACCATAGCGGTTGAACAGCTCACACACCACCGCCGAAGTGCGAGCAACCTCGGCCTTGCGTTGGCCACCGTCAACAAGGGGGGCGATCAATTGGCCTCCGATCGAAACGAACCAATCACGAAAAATGGTTTCGGGCCGATCGGCAACGTTTAGCAGCGATCCAGTCAAACTGAGACGCGGATACTGGTCACTGATTGCCGCCGCCAAATCGCGATCGGCGGCGGCGAACGCCAAGTAGTCGCGGCGTACATCCGGCCGCCGCTGCAATAGTTCCGACGGCAATCCAGTTGCTGGCAGCGGAGGTAAATCTGGCAATACGGTTCCCGCATCGTACTGGGCCGACTGTGGCATTTGGCCGACCAACACGGCCAATTGATGCTCAAGCACCTCGATGCGTGCTTTTGCTACAACCGCCTGTTCCAACGTTGCTTCGACCAATTGACGTTGGCGAAGCACATCGGGGCTACGAATCAGTCCCAAACCAAACCGAGACTCTTGCAGAAGCAGTCCTGTCCGATTGGTTTTGATCTGTTCGTCGAGCAACCCAAGTTGGGCGTGGGCTTCAATCAATGAAAACCAAGTCCGGGTGATCTCCGCAGAAAGCGTCAAGGCGACCGCGCGATAATCTTGCTGCGTGGCGGCGGCTCGCAATCGCTCAGCCTCCACGCGTGATTCGATCTGGCCCCAAAGATCCAGCGGGTACGCCGCCTCGAATCCAAAGACATAATTTTGAAGATCCGTGCCAGGGCCAAAGCTGCCGCCGATATCGGCAACGCCATTCACATCCGGAAACAGATCCGAAGCTTCTCGGCGGGCCACCGCTCTTGCCGCGCGAAGCCGTTGCCGGGCTGCCGCAAGCGTGAAACTGCTCTCCAGTGCTTGGTTGATTTGTTCATTCAAAGCGGGATCGGCAAACTCGCTCCACCACCGATCGGATACCGGCAACTCGCCACTTTGCGAAAACGGGGGCGGATTCTGCGTCGGCAGTGCTGGAAGCGACTCACGGCCCGCGCAACCGCCAACGACCACCAGCATGACTGCCATGGTTGCACAGGCACTGCAACGCAATGAGAAACGGAATAATCCCATGCTGGCAAACCTACCGAGCGTCCACCGACCGAAACAAGCTCAATTAACAACAACACCGAACACAATTTCAGTGAAACAACCTCAAGAGGGACAGAGCTTCACATCGGGGGGAACATCCACTCATGGGGGACAGAGCCCGATCGTTGGGGGTTGACTTTTGATCAGGCCAGGCGAACGATTCATCATTGGCCCTTGGCTCGATTCCTCCTGACTGACACGGAGGTGTGTGATGGTTCGCCTTACACGCTCGGAAGTCTTCGATCCCGACGAAATTGCCATCGCTCATACCTGTAGTCGGACTGTCCGGCGATGCTTCTTGATGGGCGATGATCCCTTTACCGGGAAAAATTTCGATCATCGCAAAACGTGGATCGAACAGCACTTGATGCACTTCGCCCAAAATTTCAGTGTCGATCTCCTTGGGTATAGTTTGCTATCAAATCATATGCATTTGATTCTGCGTACGCGGCCAGATGTCGTTGCCACCTGGAGCGACAACGAGGTAGCACGCCGGTGGATGATGATTTGTCCGCATCGACGAGATGACGATGGGCTTCCGCTTCCGCCTACCGAGCCCGAGATCCGCTCGATCGCAGGATGTCCCGTTAAGTGTGCCGAAATTCGCAGACGGCTCAGCAGTGTCAGCTGGTGGATGCGACTACTCTGCCAACGTGTCGCGCTGCGAGCGAACCGCGAAGACGAAGAATCGGGCCATTTCTTTCAAGGCCGATTCCATGCCACGCGGATTGTTGACGAGGCCTCGCTGTTGGCGTGTGCGGCCTACGTTGACTTGAATCCGATTCGTGCTGCGATGGCCGAAACGCTCGAGCAGAGCGATCACACCTCGGTGCAGCGGCGAATTCAGTCCATCACCGCTAATCGCAGAAATTGCATTCCGGCGGCAAAACGACGAGACAGTTTCCTGGCTCCGGTCACGATTGACGAGCGGTCTGGTCAGATTGGTCCGTGCGTGAGCCAGTCGGGAAAACGCTGCAGCGACAAAGGCTTTCTGCCGATGTCACTCGAAGATTACTTGGAAATGCTCGACTGGACGGCACGCCAAATCGCCCCCGGTAAAAGCGGCCGGACGCCCGCGGACACACCGCCGGTGCTCAAGCGATTGGGTTTGGACGGCACGACATGGTGTGAACTGGTCAGCGACTTTGGCCGGCTGTTTTGCACGGTCGCAGGACGCCCCGAGTGTGTCGATCCGCTGCGAAGCCTCCGCACCCACCGCCGCTATCATTTGCGGCGACGAGCGAGAGAGTTGCTTGCTCGCGTGGATTAGCTTGAGAGCGTCCCTTCTTTTTGACTGCGGGGCATGGCGACGAGTCGCCGATAAGAGAGCTGCGCGCGTTGTCGCGTGTTAGCTTGCTGATTTCGGCAGGTTTCTGTCAATTGCGGCGTTTTATGAGTGATTCGCACTTGTAAGTCGGCCGGCCCTCTCCGATCTAGCTCTTCAGTGGCGCCCACCCAGGCCCCGGAGAAATGCTCTGTCCCCAGTAGGGCGGTGGCACTCACCTAGGCCCCGGAAAAATGCTCTGTCCCGGGTGGCGATGCCACGCGGATTGTTGACGAGGCCTCGCTGTTGGCGTGTGCGGCCTACGTTGACTTGAATCCGATTCGTGCTGCGATGGCCGAAACGCTTGAGCAGAGCGATCACACCTCGGTGCAGCGGCGAATTGAGTCCATCACGTCCAATCGCAGCAATTGCATTCCGGCGGCAAAACGACGAGACAGTTTCTTGGCTCCGGTCACGATCGACGAGCGGTCTGGTCAGATTGGCCCGTGCGTGAGCCAGTCGGGAAAACGCTGCAGCGACAAAGGCTTTCTGCCGATGTCGCTCGAAGATTACGTGGAAATGCTCGACTGGACGGCACGCCAGATCGCCCCCGGTAAAAGCGGTCGGACGCCCGCGGACACACCGCCGGTGCTCAAGCGATTGGGTTTGGACGGCACGGCATGGTGTGAACTGGTCAGCGACTTTGGCCGGTTGTTTTGCACGGTCGCAGGACGCCCCGAGTGTGTCGATCCGCTGCGAAGCCTCCGCACCCACCGCCGCTATCATTTGCGGCGACGAGCGAGAGAGTTGCTTGCTCGCGTGGATTAGCTTGAGAGCGTCCCTTCTTTTTGACTGCGGAGCTTGGCGACGAGTCGCCGATAAGAGAGCTGCGCGCGTTGTCGCGTGTTAGCTTGCTGATTTCGGCAGGTTTCTGTCAATTGCGGCGTTTTATGAGTGATTCGCACTTGTAAGTCGGCCGGCCCTCTCCGATCTAGCTCTTCAGTGGCGCCCACCCAGGCCCCGGCAAAATGCTCTGTCCCTGTTAGGGCGGAAAGATGCTCTGTCCCCGGTAGGAGTCCCCGGTAGGAGGTTAAAAGGCTCTGTCCCTGGTGGAGGTGGTCCCTGGTGGGGTGTGCTTGTGTTTTGGCCTAAAGTCTTGGGCTTCTTTGCCTGCAGTTGTTTGTGGTCTTTGCCGCTCTCTCTCGCGTGAAAGTGGCTGGTGGTTGTTGTCACTGCCTTGGCCTCGGGCTGCCGCGAGGTTCTAGCTGATTGGTCGATGGATCTGGTCTTTCTGATTACAGGAGTCTGGAGGGGTCGCTTTCGAGTCCTCGGTAACCTGCCTGTGAACGTCAAGATCGCTAAATTCGGAATAAATTAGCTCGGGGGGGAAGGTTTTAGCGGACTGAAGGGCAATCCTCGACGATGAAAGCTGAGCAGACGCCAGAGAGTTGCTCCCGTTTTTAGAAGGACAGTGCCTTGAATTCCGTAAATCCAAAATCGTGCCTTCTCGTGATTGTGTTTTGTGTGCCTCTGCTCCAAGGATGCGCTACGATTGCAAGCAGCCGCGAGTACCCCGTGGCGTTCGAGAACAGTGGCGGCAAAACATACTTCGCAATTCATGACCAAAAGAATCAACTTGTTCACCAGGGCGTTACGCCTGAGCAAGTCACTTTGCCTGCCAAGTCGGCGCCGTTTCGACCTGCGAAGTACAATGTGACATTTGCAGGAGCCGGAGAATTCACTCAGCATCGCGAGCTGCACGCGGGGGTCGATCCATGGACTGCCGGAAATATTCTGGTGGGCGGTGGCTTGGGGGCCATCGTTGATGGGGCTACGGGAGCGATGTTTAAGCTACCCGCAAACGTCAATGCCGACGTGCCTGCTCAGTATGCGATCGCCGACCCTGCACAGGGGGCCAGGATGGCGATGCGTCATTCGGATGCTGTTGAGCAGGCCGGGGCCTGGCAACCGGACGTGCGCCGCGTCGAGTACCAGTCGGCATTGCCGCCGAGTCGTTAGAGACCGGCGGGCAAGTTGCAGCCGAATACTTGGCCGCTTCGCCACTCAGCAAATCTGCTCGCCGCTAAATGTGATCGGCAGACCGTTTTGAATCGGGCGTTCTTTTGCCGGCTGGACCACAGGTTTGTCGCAAGAAGTAACACGCGAAGTTCCACGGCGGTTCGGAGGCGGTGCCTTGGTGCCATCCGAGTTCGCCCCAGCCGAGTAGTTTTTCTAGCGGAGCGGCGCGAGCCGTCCGGTTAAAATCGAACGTTTTAACCGCTGCATCCCGGCGGGCCCTTTCGCCGCGAACGCTCCCCAAGGTAAAAGGCCCAAAGTAGAAGGCATTGGGCAGTGGCCTCATGCGATGCTTGGCAGCTGTCGGTGCGATACACGCGTAAAAAAAGCCCGAACTCGTGTGAGTCGGGCTTTCGCGAAAAGCGACGCGGACGGGACTCGAACCCGCAACCTCCGGATCGACAGTCCGGGGCTCTAACCAATTGAGCTACCGCGCCTTTCTGTGGCGGTGGTGCCGAAGCACCAGTGTCGCGTTTGCGATGAAGCAAACAATATGATCAGCAAGTTGATTCTTTGCAACCCGTGTTGGGAAGCATTTTTTTGATCGCTGTGAAGCGTCTTTGCTAATCACTTGGACGGGGATTATATCGATCCACCGAACCTCTGCAAGTCACCTTTGCCAAGAACTTTGGCGGGCCAATCTCGCTTGCGGACTGGCTGTGACGATTAAACCAATCATGCTGGAATTCATCGGACATTGCAACCTGGGTTGGCCACTTTTTTTGCTGCTGTCGTCCAAGAAAACCTAGGGTTAGGCAGCGAACCTATTTCTTGGGAATCCCGTTTTCTCAAGTCGCTGAAAACACCGTTTCTGACGTCCACCGTTAGGCAATTCAAATGATGACCGAACTACTGCTTGCATTCTCGTTAGGGGATTGGTTCCGGGATGCCTGCAACGAACTGACCTACTATTTTGGCCACATGAACAAGACCCAGTGGGGTATCGTCTCCGCCTGTTCAGTGGCCTTTGGCTTCTTGTGCCTGAAGGGAACCGGAATCAACCGTTGAAGCGTGTTATGTGGATTCGCAGCAATCTTTCAAACCCGTGGCGACTCTCGCTTGCGCAAACGATTTTTTGTCAGCCACGACCTTAATCTCGGCATGGCAATTTCCGGTTTCGAGGTTACCGGTTTGTCGAAGGTTGATTGCGATACAGCAGCCAATACGATGCGGGAATCACCACCAACGTAAACAGCGTCGAGGTCAGTATCCCAAAAATGATGGCCCAAGCGAGTCCCGAGAAGACGGGATCGAGCGTGATCACGCCGTTGGCAAGCAGCGTGGTGCCCGCGGTCAACAAGATCGGACGCGTACGAACGGCGACGCTGCGAATGATCGATTCGCGAAGATCATGCCCTTCGGCTTGTGCCAGGTGAATGAAGTCGATCAAGACAACGGAGTTTCGCACCACGATTCCCGCTAGCGCAATCATCCCGATCATCGCCGTCGCGGTGAAAAAGACGGGATTGGGGTGTCCGCCAACTCCGACATCCGTGATCCAGTTCAAAATCCAAAAACCAGGCATGATGCCGATCATGGTCAGCGGGATCGCCGTCATGATCAACACTGGCAACATTCGCGATCCGGTTTGGAACATCAAGATAATAAAAATCCCCAGCAGCGCGGCGCCAAACGCTAGCCCCAGATCACGGAACACATCGAGGGTGATTTTCCACTCGCCTTCGCCCGCCCAATTGACGGTATAGCCAGCGGGAATCGACCACGGCACGTTGCCGCCGAGGGAAATCCAGGAGCGTTCGGCCAGCGGTTTGGGCGCCGCTGCAGCGAGTTGAGCTTGATTTCTGCGGACGATGTTTTCGACTGATTCGTCGGAGACTGTACTGTCCCACTGGACATCCAGGACGGCGTCAGCCGGCGGACGGCCCGCGACCTCGGCGTAGACAAAGACGACGCGTTTCAGATTTTTGTGATAGATCGTCTTCTCTTCATCGACCATTTTGAAATGCCCGAGCGATCCAAGCTGGACGCTTTGCCCGGCGTTACCTTGAACGTAGATCTCTGCGAGATCGTCAATGGCGGATCGATTCTTGCGGGGCAGTTTCAGCTCGATCCACAGCGGTTCGACTTCACTTGGTTCATGCATCACGGTGGCTTTGTAACCGCTCAATACTGCAGCGACGGTATCGGCAATTGCCTTGGTGGAAATTCCCGATAGCGCCGCCTTGGCTTTGTCGGTCTCAAATACGTAACGCAGCGAGTCGTCTTCGGCGCTGACATCCAGATCCACCACGCCGGGTTCCGCCGCCAATCGGGCTTTGACCGTCCGGGCGACCGCGATTTGGTCGTCGTAGCTGCCTTCGGGCGGTCCATAGACCTCGGCTGTTATCGATGCCAATACCGGCGGCCCCGGTGGTACCTCGACCAATTTTAGATTCGCCCCCAGCGACGTTCCCAGCTTGGTTACTTCGTCGCGAATCCGCAGCAAGATTTCGTGTGACTGTTGGACGCGAAAGTCCTTGCCAATCAAATTGACGCGAATGTCCGCCACATTCGCTCCTTGACGCAAAAAGTAGTGACGCACCATTCCATTAAAATCCATCGGCGATGCCACTCCGACAAAAACCTCGTAGTCACGCACTTCGGCAAGTCCGCCTAGGTAGCGGCCGATCCGGCGAGCGACAACGTCGGTGCGTTCAAGCGTCGTTCCCTCGGGCATGTCGATCACGATTTGAAATTCGTTTTTGTTGTCATACGGCAACATCTTGACGGGGACAAATCGAAACACCGGCAGCAGCAGCGCTGCGACAAACAATGCGGCAATTGCGACAAGCACTCCCGCGGCATAGATGGTTTTGCTCAGGATCGGAGTCAGAACCGCCCGGCTGATTCGGTACAGCGGACGCTGGGCAAGATCAAATCCATCGCTGCGGACATCCCCCGTTTCGAAATGTTTTAGTGAGACCAGAGCCAACCACGGCGTGATTACAAACGCTACCAGCGTCGAGATCGTGACTGTCAGCGGAACGTTCAATGCCATCGGTCCCATGTACGGTCCCATCATGCCGGTGATAAACGCCAATGGCAAAAAACTGGCGATGATCGCCAGCGTCGACAGAATCAACGCTGGCCGCACCTCTTGCACCGCACGCAGCACCGATTGGCGAGGCGGCAAAATCTTCATCGCAAAGTAGCGGGCGATATTTTCGACATCGGTGATCGGGTCGTCCACAAGCAATCCCAACGCCAAGATCAGTGCGAACATCGTGACTCGATTGATCGAATAGCCCACCATCAAATTGACAAACAATGTCAGGCTATAGCAGACCGGAATCGCCAACGCGATCACAATCGCAGGCCGCCATCCCATCACCAAGCCGATCAAACCGACCACGGTCAAAACGGCGACCAATAAGCCTTCGATGAGCTCATTGACCTTTTCGTTCGCGGTTTCGCCATAGTCGCGTGTGATGCGAGCATGCACCCCGCGAGGCAAATGGGATCGCGACAATGATTCCATTTTCTCGTGAACCGCCTCGGCCACACGCACCGCATTGGTGCCTTTGCGTTTGGCTACCGAGATGTTGACGGCGGGGAAAACGTCGGCGACATCACCACGTTCCGGGTCGGCAGGACCAAAGCCGATCCAGCTATAGCTTTCTGCTTCGGCAGGCCCGTCAACGACCGTGGCGACATTCTTCAGATAGACTGGGCGATCGCTGGCTACATTGACGACAAGGTTTTCAAGTTCGTCGAGCGATTCAAAGAAGGTGCCTGTTTCAACCGCAAAGAGTTTGTCCTGTTGTTCAAAACTGCCGTTGCGAATGGTGACGTTGCCGACTTGCAACGCATTGGCGACTTGCAGTGGTGAAGTGCGATGCGCGGCGAGTCGCTGGGCGTCAATGCGGACGTAGATTCGCCGCGGTCGGCCGCCTACGACTTCGACTCGATTGGTGTTGGGAATCGCTTGCAATTCGTGCTGGATTTCTTCGGCGATCCGTCTTAGTTCATGATCGCCGTAACGATCGCTGCGTTCGGACCACAGCGTGGCGATCACGATCGGAACATCGTCGACTTCGATTGGCTTGATCACCCATGACTGGACCGTTGGCGGGATCAGATCGGTTGACGAATTGATCTTGTTATAAAGTTTAACGAGTGAATCTTCGCGATCCTCACCCACAAAGAAACGCACCGTCACGATCGCTTGTCCCGTCTTGCTCATCGAATAGACATACTCGACTCCATCAATTTGATAGAGCAGTTTTTCGATCCGGTCGGTGACTTGCCGTTCTACTTCTTCGGCCGACAATCCCGGTGCGGAAACAAAGACGTCCGCCATCGGAACGACGATTTGAGGTTCTTCTTCGCGGGGCGTTAGCCAAAGCGATGCCGCACCAAGCAGTAGCGAGATGACGATCAACATGATCGCGACATCGCCGCGAAGAAAGACTTCGACAATGCGAGTTAAGAAAGGAGTTTTCGCGTCATCGTTCATTCGTCACGATTCCTAGAAGCAGATTTCCTAGAGCCAGATTTCACTCGATGTTCGTTTCGTCCGGGGTAGGAACAGCAGGTTCTGCGTGCAGAATCACGCGTTCACCGGCTTTCAATCCGCTTAGCACCTCGTGACGTCCAGGCATTCCCATTTGACCGCTTTTGATCAAGCGACGTTCGACGACACCATCGGCAAGCACAACGTCGACAAAGTCGAGTTGCCCCATCCGGACGATGGCATCATCGGCAAGACACAAATGTCGTCGCTGGCCCGTGGGAATTCGTAATCGCCCAAACATGCCTTCATAAAGTTGGTCGGACCTTGGCAGCGTTGCTTTCACCAGAAACGATCGGCTGGGGGCATCGGCTTGCGGCACAATTTCGTCAATCGAGACCGGGAATTCTTGGTCCACCGCGTCGACATAGACTTTCATTTCGTCACCGATCCGCATCTTGACGGCCAAGCTTTCCTGTACAGGGGCTTCGAGCCGGAGCGAGGTTTCGTCATAGAGCACTAGCAACGGTTCGCCTGGTTTAACGACGTCGCCGGGTTCGGCCAGTCGGTCGACAATCCGTCCGCTTTTCGAAGCGATGATCTTGGTGTACGAAAGCTGGACGGCCGATTCCGAGACCGCTTGCCTGGCTCGACTCTCTTCGGCCTCGGCCACCTGCAGATCTCGCAACGCCAAGTCTTGGTCCGATGGCGAAGCGGCATTTTGTTTTTTGAGCGACTCGACCCGCTCGAATTGTTTTTCGGCTTGAGCGCGGCGTGCGATTGCCGCTTCAAGACTTTGTTTGGCTTGGTCGAGTCGAGCCTGAAACTCTTGGCTTTCCAATCGAATCAATTCTTGGCCTTCGACCACTTGATCGCCCGCCGTCACTCGGATGTTCTCGATGGTTGCCAGCAATTTGGACGAGACCACCGTGCGGCTGGATGCTTTTAACGTTCCAACTGCTTCTTCGATCGCTTGCTTGCGAATTTCGTGAACAACATCGGTGGGCTCGCCAGCATACTGCTGGGTTCCGCGAACGCTCCAGTCCGGAGCGATCTTGGTCTCGAACATGCCCGACAACCAAGCGATTGTTAGCAACATCAACACCAATCCGGCAACCATCGCGAGCACACGCGTGGAATTGGAAATGAGTTTGGGGATCCATGCAGTCTTCATGTCTCATCTCGTCTAGCAACCCAATGGTTTGAAACCACAACGTTCACGAACCGCAACACGATTGATCGTTCTTCACTTGATTCCAGGGCATCTTGGCAAGCATCATGCCCATCAAACAGCTGTCCAAGATGCCTGCCCCCGCCAAGCCGGCACCCATGATCGCCGCGATGATGGCAAAGTATGGCGACACGGTGATCGCCAAGATGCCGCTGATCAAGACAATTGTGCCGGCGACAATGCGGACTTGCCGCTCGAGCGAGACGCCCTTTTTACCGCGAACGACTGGATAACCCGCGGCATCCCAAGCCATTGTGCCTCCGTCCACATTGGCCACGTTGGTGTAGCCAGCGTCAATCAGTTTTTGACAGGCCTTTGCACCACGAGCTCCGGATTTGCAAATGACATAAAGCGTTTTCGCAGGATCACGTCGGCTCATCAACGTTGCAGGATCGAGCGAATCAAGTGGCACGTTTTCCGCCATCAACGCTCGCACTTCACGAAACTCCAGCGGTGTACGAACATCGATTAGATCGATCTCGTCTCGCGAATCCAACATCGCAAGCTCATCAACGCTAACGGTTTTAACGTCCGACATTTTTTGTTCCATCCTGCAAAACTGATTGAGGTATCCCGCCGAAGACGAACGCACCACAAGCAAACGCTGAGCCGATCGCATCTCGGCTGTGATCGATCGGCATATCGTGGTCGCAGCTGGCCGCGGGTTTGCTTGGGTGACAGATCGAGCGAACGCTGATTCCGCGACGTCCCGACTGGTCTGTTCAATATATCGTGACATTGCGATATGTCAATCCAACGAATCTTGGCGGAACGCTGGATTCGGCCGTTATGGCGCTAATCGAGACATATCGCACATTGCCACGTTGGACGCTCAGGTCGCGTCGAAGTGGCCGTCTGTGCCGCGAGGGACCGCCCCGATATAACTCGAGCGATTCGCTCGCCGCTGACCAGAGCAATAGCAAGAGCCTGCGCCGCGTCGGGGCCGTGCCGTAGCCGAACGCCGATGACACTGCTGGACGTTTTTATTTACTTAGCGGTTCACCAATCGGGCGAGCCGTTCTTTGAGAGCACGGCCGAAGCTGTCCATGGCTTCAGGGCTAGGGATCAATTCGCTTGGCGAGAAGTCGTAGTCGGCGCCGGTTTCATAGCCACAAGGCAGTGGGACGAATTTCAGATCACGTTCAGCTGCCAATCGCATTGCACGTTTCATATGAGACGCGCTGGTCACCAGGCCGATCTTTCCGTGGCGAGGAAAGCCTGGGGGAGGTGAAGCAAAGAAGGCCTGCAAATTCTTCATCTCTTGGGATGTATTATCACCGGGGGATTCGTAGATCTTGTCGCTTGGGATTCCGATGGATTCAAGCATCATTCGACCTGCTTCGGCCGGCTGAATTCTTCCCAGCGACGAACCGCCGGTGCAAATCACGGCTTGCGTATGACCGCCGTGCCAGAGCTGGGCCGTATACATAATGCGTTGGCCGGCGATTCCTAGTTCGGGGACTTCGTCGTACGCGATGGTGACGCCACCGCCAAGCACAACGACACAGCGAAACGGTTCCGATTGGGCGTCGAGATCGGCGCGAGGTGGTTCGAGACTGCTCATGCTGGCGTCGGCAACGTCTCCGTTGCCAGTGATTGAAATCAATGCGAACAGCAGGGCGAAAACGATTCCAAAACGCCGGGCCCCTCGCCGAAAACAGAGCAGGCTGGCGACCAACGTGAACGTCCAAAGGATGCCAAGCGGCATCACCAATGCGGTGGCACAGCGATCCGCCATCCCTTTGTCGACCTGTATCCACGTCCAAATCACGAGGGCAAGGTCGATCGCGGCGCCCCAAGCGATCCCCGTCATGACATTACGAACCGTCCACACGTGGTCGGGGGACGAGGTGCGGCCGGTGGACACGTTAGTGGGCTGGGCGGGTGGATCGTTGACGGCAGGATCGATCACAGCAGCATCGTTGGGGCGAGAGTGATTCATGGTTTGCAAAAATCAGCAGGCGAAACAGGAATGGAGGGCAAATGAATGCGGAACAAGGCAGCGGTTTTTTGCGGCCAATTTCGCGTTTTTCAAGATTGCGGCCGCATCGAGCGAAGATCCGTCCATTTTCGCGTTGCCGGGATCCGGATCGAGCAAGGAAAACCGGCTCGAAAATTGGCCCAGAAATTGGCTCGAAAAATGCAACGGTGGATTGGTCGGTCAGGCGCGTCAAGCATCGAGAAATTTTTGTGGCGATACAATCCTGTGAAAATGACGTGGTTTGACCGCTTCCGAGTTGGACAGCAGAAGCAGTCTAATCGAATGACTCTGCTTGAACATGTTGGTTCTTTTGTCGTTGAATTTTGGTAATCAAAAGGAGTGATCGTATGCGATGGCGTGGACGTCGGCAGAGTGACAATGTTGAAGACCGTCGGGGGATGAGCGGACCGGCGGTTGCCCGCGGCGGTGCGGGGATATTGATCTTGGCGTTGATTGTGGCGTTGTTGGGCGGAGACCCTCGCCAGATATTGCAGCAACCTCAGCAAGTGCCCGGTGCCAGAATTGGGCAAGCCGAAGCGAATCGTGAGTTAACGCCCGCGGAGATCGAAGCCGGGGATTTTGCAAAAACCATTCTCGCCGATAGCGAGGATGTGTGGACGCACCTGTTTCGCACGCAGTTGGGCCGCGAATATGTCCCACCGACTCTCGTCTTGTTCAGTGGCCAAGTGCGATCGGCGTGTGGCGGTGCGACAGCGGAATCGGGGCCATTTTATTGTCCGGCCGACCGCAAGGTTTATCTCGACACCTCCTTTTTCGCTCAGTTGTCGGACCAATTAGGGGCTCCGGGCGATTTTGCGCAAGCCTATGTGATTGCTCATGAGGTCGGTCACCATGTACAAAACCTGCTTGGTTACACCGATCAAGTCCAGCAGATCCGGCGGACTCGCAGCGAAACCGAAGCGAATCAAGCCTCGGTGCAACTCGAATTGCAGGCCGACTTTCTCGCAGGCTGTATGCTGCATCACTTGCAAAAGCAGAAGCAGGTGATTGAAGAAGGGGATATCGAAGAGGGGTTGCGTGCTGCGGCGGCAATCGGTGACGACCGACTTCAGAAGCGAAGCCGAGGTTACGTCGACGTTGAATCGTTCACGCATGGATCCAGCGCGCAGCGGTTGCGGTGGTTTCGGCTAGGGCTACAAACCGGCGATCTTCGGCAAGGCGATACGTTTAACACGAAAGATTTGTAGGGTATGGCGAACGAAACGAATTTGGCACAACGCGTCATCGAACTTGAAATCAAGATCACGCATATGCAACACGCTTACGACCAATTGAATGAAGTGGTTACCGAACAAGCGATGCGGCAAGATCGTCTGCAAGCGGTGCTCAAAGCGATGAAGGAGAAAATGGAGGATTTGAAGGCGGCCAAGGAACCGGCTCAGGATCCGCTGGACGAAAAGCCACCTCACTACTAAACGCGTATCGCTGAGAGAGCTGCGTCAGCCGATTTGGTTGGCGAGTTTTTCTGCAGCCGCAATCACCGGAGCGATACCGACCCCGTCCAGCGCGTTGCTGATCAAGTGAATTCCCGGGGCGGAGGCGATCGATTCGCGAATTCGCTGCACCCGTTCGACGTGACCGAGCGTGTACTGAGGCATTGCGTCGTTCCAGCGAACGACGCGAGTGAGGACAGGGGTACCGCGAAGCCCAATCAGTTCTGCCAATTCATCACTGGCAATGTCCACAAGGGTTTCGTCATCGTGTTCTAGCAGTTCTCGTTGCAGTGTCCCTCCGATAAAGACACGCACGATGACGTGATCTTGTGGTGCGCGTCCGGCATATTTCTCGCTGGCAAAGCTGGCTGCCAAAATGCGTCGGCGTTCGATCGGCGGAACGACAAAGCCGAACATGCGACGTTTTTCGGCAATGTCCTCTCGGCGAACTGCCATCACGACGATCGCTGTCGAAGAGGATTCGATCGAGGAAAGCTCGGCAGCCGCAGCGGGAGCGATGTCCCGCAAAAATGTTGCACTGATCCGCGGCGGGGTCGCCAAGACCACATCGTCGTACTGCCCCGAGCCGCCTTGGGTATCCTGGACCAACCACTGATCCTCGAGTCGCTGGATCGACTGAACGCCACATTGCAGACGAACCGTTCCGACGGGCAAGGACTCGCTGAGCAGTTTGGGCAGCTCGATCATTCCGCCGGGGAAGGCCCGAAATTGTTCGTAGCGAGCTCCGGCACTGCTGCGTTCAACCGAGTCTTGTCCCGATCGGCGACGTGCAAGCGTTGCTCGTGTCAACGAACCGTATTGACGCTCCATCTCGACGAACGGCTTCATTGTCGCGTTCATGCTGAGCGATTCAACGTCAGCGGTATAGATGCCAGCGACCAAAGGGCCAACGATCCGCTGCAGCACTTCGTTTCCGAGCCGTCGGCGGACAAAATTGGCCACGCTTTCGTCATCGAGCGTGTAGCGTTTGGGCACGAACGCCTCAGCCGCCATTCGTAATTTGCCACGCAGCGACAGCAGCCCCGTTGTCAGCATCGGCAGCATTTTGGTGGCCCGCATCAAAACGAAACCATCCGGCAGCGGTTTTAGCTTTCCGTGATGAACGATCATCGCCCCACGGCCGGTTTGATTGGGCAAGATCAGACGGTCCTCGGCACCCAGCTGACGGCACAAATTGATGGCCGCGGGAGGGTTCAATGCGAACATGTCGGCGCCATGATCGAGCACAAAATCGTCGATTCGCTCGGTATGGATCACGCCGCCCACGCGGGGGGACGATTCGAAGACCGCAAGTCGACGATTGGGGTTTTTCAGATGCAGATGGACGGCGGTGGCGAGTCCCGACAAACCGCCACCGACAATTGCAACGGTGGGTTCCGTTTTTTCCGACACGCCTGATAGGATTCCGATCGAGAGTATTTCGCTTGTATCACCGAGGCCCCGCCCCAACGCCAGTCGACCTAGTGCCAGCCGACCTAGTGCCAGTTGCCCCAACGCCAGTCGACCAAATCAAAGGCTGCCCTCGATCACGGTGCGTCCGAGTTGTATTGCATTTCCATTTCTTCGCGATACGCTTCGTCCGGGTAACCGTCGCTCCGCTGTTGGTTGCTGGAGGATTTGGCGGGTTGCCACGGATTGGAGATCCCCGACGAATTTCCGGCAAGTCCCCCAAGCACCGAAGCAAAGGTTTGTGCTTGTTGAAACACGGTTTCCATCGCTTGATGAAATTCTTCGGCGGTGTTTGCAGCGGAAAGCGTATCAATCGTTGGTTGCAGCATCGACCCCACTGCGGTGATTGCGGGCGAACTTAGCAACGACATCAATCCCGAAGAAGCTGCCTTTTCTTTTTTTGCCGCAACGGATTCCTTCCAGTTCTCGGACAACGATTTTGGAATCCAGTACCCATCCACTCGGACCATGTCGAGAATCACCGAACGTCCGTTTTGCGTGACTTTGACTTTCGCTTCATTGGATTCCGGCTTGGGTGGCGTCGCGGCATCCGGCTTGGCGGGTGCGTCGCCGGGAGGTCCTTCTTCGCCCGATAATTCGGCGATTTCCATGCTTGAATCGTAATCGGGGTCATAGCCGGGTTCGTCACCGTAGCCTCCGTACGGATTCTGTTTGCTTGCGTCGTATTCTTCAAACGTCACGGCAGAGGCGGGCAGCACGCTTTGCAGAGCATACAGGTACGGAGCAACGGCGCGGTCGCGCTGGACCAACCAGTCACGCAATTGCATCGAGTCAAGTTTCTCGGCGGTAAGGGCAGCCGGGTCCAGGGTGGCGCGGATCGCGCCGGCCGCATTGAGAAGCAGCGTACGCAAGGTTTCTCGGGTGTTGCCGTCAAGCATTTTCATTCGTGGATGACTGAAAATCCAATTTTGATGCGTGACAACAAGATCGGCTGCATTGTAGAGCGGGCCAACGCTGGAATTGATGCTCGCAGCGTCCAGCTTCGAAGTTCCCGCTTTGACGATCCCATCGAGGTCGGCGCGATATTTCGGGGGTAACGAATCAAAGTAGGCCAACAACAAATGACCCGAGGAAGATTGGTCCTGTAGGTGCTGTAGCGTTTCGATCGCCGTCGCATCCTTGTCGAGCGGTCGGTATTCCGGAGCCTCTGGCGGTTCAGGGAGCGTGGTCGGCGCGGGGGCCGCCGCCTCGGCCGCTTGAGCCTTGAGCTCGCTGACCAATTCGGCGCGATGCGTTTGAATGGTTTCGTTGACCTTGTTGGCGTGAATCCGGCTGTCGCTAATCAGGTGGATCAACGGAACCGAGACGCGCCGGCCGTCGGGCATTTTTAAGATCGCATTGCCTTCCCAAATGCCGAGCAGTTCGGCGTCCACGCTGTGGTTGCCTCGCAATGCGGTCCAGGTTTCCGCTTGAACCGGCCCCGGCACCACCAACCACGCGGACAGAATCACCAGCAATGGCATCACCACTGGCAAGCGACGAGTGGTCAGAAGTAAGCGGGACACGCAATCCGCAGCAGGATGGATTGCAACAGACCGCAATTGGAGGAATTGCATGGAACGCTCGTCTAATGAAACGACAAAGAAACGGTTAACAAGAACAACGCCTTTGAAAAATATTCAGTTTGCGCCGCGATTTGAAGCCAAGTTATCAAGACTCGGCTGATAAATACCTATTATATTGATTCAAAGACGGCTTTAGGTCACGAATTGAGTCGCTAATCCCTATTTAGGGTGATTCCCTTCAGTATTCACGGTGGAGAGTTCGCATTGAGTGAGACGATAGATTCGGGGCCCCTGACCGCCGAGCAGATCCGCAGTTTGCAGGAAAAGCATTACAACGCGACCATCATCGAGCGGATCGACTCTCACACGGACTTGAGCCGCTTTCGCATCCGTCCCGACACCCCGTTTGAGCCTTTCGAACCGGGGCAGTACGTGACGTTGGGGCTGGGCAACTGGGAACCTCGGCTGGCTGGGACTCAGCGAGAAGTGCTGCCTTTTAGCAAGCAATCCAAGGTCGTTCAGCGAGCCTATTCGATCTCGTGCCCGATGCTGGATCCGTTGGGCAATCTCAAGTCGGTCAACTCTGTCGATTATCTCGAGTTTTACGTCACGCTGGTTCGCAAAGCCGATTCAACCGAGAAGGGGCCACCGGCGTTGACGCCGCGATTGTTCCGGCAACAGGTGGGCGACCGATTGATGGTCGGCAAGAAGATCGTCGGGCACTACACGCTTGGCCCCGAGATTCGTCCGGACGAGACGATCTTGATGCTCGGCACCGGAACGGGCGAAGCACCGCACAATGCGATGACCACCGAGTTGTTGGTGAACAACCATCGCGGACGAATTGTCAACGTGACCTGCGTCCGCCACCGCAAAGATTTGGCGTATGCCAAAGAACACGCTCGGCTGATGGATTCATTTGGCAACTATTGTTACTTGCCGGTGACCACTCGCGATCCAGAGAATCTCGATCCGCATCATCCTCGTTACGTCGGCAAACAATACATCCAAGAGTTGTTCGTGTCGGGACGATTGGCGGAAATGGCCGGCGATCCACTCGATCCAAAGCGGACGCATGTTTTTCTGTGTGGCAATCCTGCGATGATCGGTTACGTGCCGCCTGGAGCGGAGCCGCCGGTCGATCCCGGGATGATTCCATTGTTAAAACATGCTGGTTTTCAAGACGCTCACGATTATCACGGACCTGGATCGATTCGTTTCGAGAAGTATTGGTAAACCCGACCTGAATAACACTTCGCGCCCGCATGCGAGCAGGTTAAAAAAACGGGCTCCCCCTTTTCCTACTTCACTCTTCGAAATCCACGAAAACCGTGCGACAGCGATGTGCGTTTTGGGGTGACAGGGCACCTGCCACTTAGAAGCTTTTCTTACTTGGATTAACTACGAGATTTGTCATGGACCTAAAAAATACGATTGCTTTGATTCTGGGTGGCGGTCGCGGAACTCGCTTGTTTCCGTTGACGAAAATCCGTGCTAAACCCGCCGTCCCGTTGGCTGCCAAGTATCGCTTGATCGACATTCCGATCAGCAACTGTATCAACAGCGGACTGAATCGCGTTTACGTGCTGACGCAATTTCTGTCGGAAAGCTTGCATCGTCACCTGCGGCAAACGTATCACTTTGACCACTTCAGTGGCGGTTTTGTCGAATTGCTAGCCGCGCAGCAAACGGTCGACGAGTCGACCGATTGGTACCAAGGCACTGCCGACGCGGTGCGAAAAAATCTAGTCCATCTGCAAGAGGACTGGATCGAACATGTGCTGATCCTGTCGGGGGACCAACTGTACCGAATGGATTTTCGCGACATGCTGCGGACCCATATCGAATCGGGCGCGGATGCCACCATCGCTGGGATTCCAGTTTCGCGAGGCGACGCTTCGTCGCTGGGAATCATGCAGGTGAATGACTCTGGCCGAGTGACCGGGTTTGTCGAAAAGCCTCAGACCGAAGAAGAATTGGCGACGGTACGCATGGATCCCGCTTGGATCGATGCACGAGGCGTCGAGAGCCACGGACGTGATTGTTTGGCCAGCATGGGGCTTTACATTTTCAACAAATCCGTGATGGTCGATCTGTTGAACGAATCGTCGCACGAAGATTTTGGCAAGGGAATTTTCCCGCAGTCGCTGCAATCGCACAAGGTTCAAGTGCATCTGTTCGATGGCTACTGGGAAGACATCGGAACGATTCGTGCCTTCTACGAGGCCAATTTGTCGCTCGCTGGCAAAGCACCTCCGTTTGAACTTCGTGACCCCAACGCGCCGATCTACAGCCGGCCTCGTTTTCTGCCTCCGACGATCATGGGCGACGCGCATATTGAGTCGAGTTTGATCGCCGACGGTTGCCGCATTGGTGATAACGTCACGATCAAAAACAGTGTGATCGGGCTGCGGACCGTGATCGGCGACAATGTCACGATCAAGGACTCGGTGGTCATGGGAGCCGACGATATCGAATGCGAAAAAACCGAGCTTCCTGCGGGCGTGTTGCCGATGGGAATCGGCAGCGGTAGCGTGATCGAGGGAACAATCTTGGACAAGAATTGTCGCATCGGCGAAAACGTCAGGATCACCAACCAAGCCGGGGTAGAGAATCAAGGCGAAGACGAAGCGTTGCAAATCCGTGACGGCATCTCAATTGTGATCAAGGAAGGCCAGATCGAATCGGGACACCAAAGCTGACGCAGTTCAGTTGAGGCGGCAGCAAAGGCTCAAGTCCCGCACGGTCGCATCTCAACTCGTCCGCGAGTTTGTTAATTTTTCAAAGGGTTCGCCGTGACATGCGGTGAACCTTTTTTTATGGACTCGCCAAAAGTAATTGGTCGGGGCCTTTAATGGGCGTGACCAAGGCCAAACTTGCGGGTGGAAACCCGTCTTGAACAATCACGATTGCATCGGTACCGCCCCCAATAGTCTCTGCACCGCGTGATCACGCATCTTGAGCCCGCAGTTTGATCTCCAGTGCATCGCAACTTAGACTGGTGTTCCGCAGTCGCCGGATGGTGCCCCCGAAAGTCGCCGCATGACGCGACTGAGCGTTGGCAGGGACAATCGGTTTAGCAAGATCACTTGAGGTAACAAATGAGACGGATCGCAACGGCGGCATTCCTGTTGGCAAGTGTGGTGGGGGGATATGCCGAGGCACAAAATCGTGTGGGTGAAGGTCCGACGGAGTTCACGCCTGCGCAGAAAACGGCACTGGCTTCACTGCCTCGCAACAACGGTGCGGCGAATCCTCCGCTTGAAATGGTCCGAGAAGAATCCCAGCGGATCGTCGGCACTTTGCAGGGCTCGTTGACCACACCGTCGATGGCGGTCGATACGTGGGTCGTGGTCGTACCGAAAGTGCCAATGTATGCCTGGGACGCTGCCAAACTTTTGGCTCAATCACGCGCCCCAGCGTTCGGCAAATTGCTGGACCACGGGACGCTGTCCCAATCGCGGATTGATGTGTGGCCGCGCAGCTAGCAGTGCCGCCTGGGCGTCGCTGATCGACAGCCCGCGATGTTTGATCAACCAGCAAATTGCTACGGTTGCACTTCGTGCGCGGCCAGCCTTGCAGTGGATATAGACTTTACCTTCGTTCTCCACATGCTGCTGGACAAACTCCACCGCGTTGCACACATCCTTCAGCAACGGATGCGTGAAATCGGTCGTCGGCATGTGGAACTGTTCGATCCCAAAGGATTCGTAGGCCCTCAAGGGACCTGGATACTCTTCGCATGTATTGACGACCGCGCGAACGCCTTCGGCCGAGAGCCCAGGGACATCGCGAGCAAACGGGTAAGCTCCGACAATGACGCTAGGGTCGATGTAATCCCACCAACGACGCACTCGCAAGATTCGCCCAAGCGTGAAGTTCCAAGCCAAGGTGGGGTAAAACACCGAGCGTGCATAAAGTCGTTGCCGTATCGATGCAGCGATGCGAGTCGCAGGAAGTTCGCTAAGATCGACTTCGCTCACGCCGGCCTCGTGCGATGGGAGTTCGATATCGCGAGCTAGCGGCATCGCAGGCCGATCCGCTGGTGCTTGCTGCGTTTCGGCAGCATCCCAATCTTGGTCGGAGGCATTGGCGGCCCGGGGCCCTTCACTGTCACTTGGCATCGCGTTGACTCGGTATCGCGTTGGGGTGGTTAGCGTCGCAGACTTAGCTGCATCATTGCGACTAATTCGACGAATTGACGCAAATTATCGCAATGAGCGGTATAGCGTAACCGTGGCCGAATTTCATCGCAAAGCGCTCGGCCGCCCACCAGCAGCGGAATGTGCTCGCCGAGGTCGGCTGCCAATTGGGTTTCTTCGGCGATAAACGCCGCAGCGTCGGTCAGTGCTGAAACGCTCAACCAGACCAAATCCGACTGATAGTCATGTGCCGCCTGAGCAAAGCTTTGCAGTGGCAAATGGTTCCCCAAGCACACCGAATTCCAGCCTAGCTCGCGAAGCGCTAGCTGGACCAACATCATCGGCAGTTGATAGTGATCGCCCTCGGGGGCCCCTCCCACAGCGGTCAACGCCGTCGATTTTGGTGGCGGCAAGGTGGCGGTCAGTTCGGTGATCAGCTGATGGGCGATCCCACAGGCACGACGCTCTTGGTAGACGTCCAATTCGTTGCGGCACCACGCTTCGCCGAGTCCGTGCATCGCGTCGGCGATCAATAATTCCGCAATTTCGGCACGCGTTTGCCCCTGCTCGGTTTGGCGAAGTTCAATTTGATGATGGAGGATTTCGCGACACGCTGGTTCGTCACCGACCGCCAGCGCACTGCGGAACTGTCGTTGGTAGTCCGTTGCCGCTCCTGAAATCTCGGTTTTTCGGCAGGAAATCAGGGCAGGAAGTCCAAGAACGTCTGGATTGACCAACGTGCGGTCGGCCTGTGACAGAAAGACCTGCAGCCCATCCAAAGTGATGCGGCGATGGCCGCCGACGGTGCGGATGGTGGGGATCGTGCCGCGATCGCACCAGCGTTTGACCGAGGATTCACTGACTTGAAGGGCGTCGGCGACTTGCTTGGGAGAGTAATGAGGTTGTCGAGCCGCCACGGGTTTGTCTCCGGAAAGGCCAAGTTTTGAGCGACGAGCCCATCGTGAGCTGCGGGCTTGATTGAACCAAAAACGTCCAGGCCGGACTCGTTTTGAACGTTTAGGACGTTTTGCGATCGAATTAGAAATCGCCAGTGATTGTAGGAGTCGAGCCAAATTCGCCAACGGGCAATGACGCGATAACTCAGCAAAAAACGTGTTTTTAATTGGTTCCTAGTCATCCGCTGCGGATTTTCGGTGGTTTTCGTGTTTTATTTTGTTGTTTCTACACACCAGCGACGGTCTAACGTATTGAACGGTTTTGGCGTTCAAGACGTGCATGTAAGCTGTCGGGCGTTTTGGCCTGTTCTTTGCGTTAGGTGCTTCGGCCTCGCGTGATTCGTACCGCTGCCGGGCGCTACGGTCGCTGTTCAACGCGGTCGCTGTTCAACGCGGTCGCTGTGAAGCGAAAACTCAACCCCTGTGATTTTTATGACTACCACCATTTCAATATCAAATGAGCCAGCGGCTAGCGAAGTTGCAGCAGCAAAACGTTTGACCTCCTGTCTGTCGTCGGACCGCGAGTCGGATCCTCCAGCGGTCCACGCAAGTGCAGAGCCGGCTCCGGTACCTGCGCGAGCGGGCAGCTGGATTCGATCGCAGGAGTTATCCGCGGCAACTGCGGCGATCGAACCCTACATGACCGACTACGAGTCGATGGACAAAGACGAATTGGTGCGTCGCACTAAGGTTCAGCTTCGTCACGAGATCAGCTTCATTGCCAACAAGGACTTTGCCGACTCGAAGCAGGGCGACATTGTGTTTGCCGCGCCGCTGAATTTGGCGGATCCCACGCCTGCGGTCGGAGCACGGATCGTTTCTCGCAGTGGCGCGGATCTGCCGATTCACCTCGGTCGACTGTGTGAGGCACCGCTGTTAAAGCCGGAGCAAGAGGTGATGCTGTTTCAGCGGATGAATTTCCTGCTTCATCAGGCTGCGGTGCATCGCCGGCTACTCAACCCGAAACGCCCGTCCCGCGCCCGTTTGGCTTTGATTGAACGGTTGATTGCATTGGCGAATTGGCACCGCGATCGAATCGTCGAAGCCAATTTGCGGTTGGTGTTTTCGATCGTCAAAAAGTTTGTCAATGGAAACAATCCGTTTGACGAACTGCTTAGCGATGGGATCGTGGCGTTGATTCGAGCGGTCGAGAAGTTCGACTACGATCGCGGGTTTCGCTTTAGCACCTATGCAACGCAAGTGGTCCGGCGCAATGCGTACCGTACCGTGGTGTTGAACCAGCAAGAACGTCAAAAGGTGATGGGCGGGTTGCAGGACATGAACTTGGATTTGACGGACGAGGGATCAGAATCATCGATCAGCGAAAACCGCTGGCACGAGCTGCGTCGACGGTTGGCCGAGATGTTGGACGAACTCGATCGCCGGGAAAAATTGATCATTCGGTCTCGTTTTTCGCTTGGCCCGCATCGTAAAGTGCGAACGCTACAATCGCTGGCCGACCGCCTCGGGATCAGCAAGGAACGGGTCCGCCAACTCGAAAGCCGAGCGATGGAGAAATTGCGATTGATGGCGAACGAAGTGAGTTTGGCTGAGCTCGAAAGCTAGGGGGTGTGTCCGCAAGCCATCGCATTGACGTTACGATGAAGCGATGACCACGGTGGTGCAAGACTGCCGGCCGGGATACATCCGTTGCCTTTTCTAAACAAGCATCATCGCTGATGGGTTCAAAAAATCATTACCGCGTCACCACTCCGCTTCCCGTTTCGGTGGCGGACGCATTCGCTTATCACGAACGGCCCGGAGCGCTGCAGCGTCTGACTCCGCCCTGGGAACACGTGACGGTTGAATCAAGCGACGTGGGCTTGGATGTCGGCAACGAAGTGGTGTTGAAAACCCGTTTCGCCGGAGTGCCGCTTCGCTGGGTCGCTCGACACACCGAGTATGATCCGCCCCGTCATTTTGCCGACACCCAGGTTTCTGGCCCATTTGCATGCTGGAATCATCATCACGAATTCCGCGACCGCGTCGGGGATCCATCGGAAACCGGATCCTCGCTAACCGATTCCATTGAATACGAACTGCCTGCGGGTGCATTCGGTCGTTTTTTTGGTAGTTCGATCGCACGTCGCAAGATTGAGTCCATGTTTGCCTACCGCCACCGCGTCACTGCGGACGATCTGCAGTTGGCTGCTCGTTATCCGTCTACCCCGCTTCGATTTGCGATCTCAGGTTCGAGCGGGTTGGTCGGCTCAGGCTTGACGCGTCTGTTGACACTTCTGGGGCACCAGGCGACTCCGATTGTGCGATCCAAGCAGGATCCGAGCAGCGACCTGCAAGGTCGTTCGATCGCCGCATGGGATGATGCCGACGAAATAAAGAAGTTCAGCGAAGTCGATGTGGTCGTCCACTTGGCCGGAAAATCGATTGCCGGAGGCCGCTGGAGTGATCAGGTCAAGCAGCAGATTCGTGATAGCCGCGTGGTCAAGACTCGTCAACTTTGTGAATCACTTGCCTCGCTCGAGCGAAAACCGTCCGTGTTGGTTTGTGCGTCGGCCACCGGAATCTACGGTAACCGCGGTGAAATGGTGCTCGACGAGACATCAGACGCTGGCGACGACTTTCTGTCCGATGTGGCCGTACAGTGGGAGGCCGCTTGCCAACCGGCGGTCGATGCAGGCATTCGTGTCATCAACGCCAGATTTGGGTTGGTGTTATCGGTCGCAGGCGGCGCCCTCGAGAAGATGTTGTTGCCAGCCAAGATGATGGGCGGCAAATTGGGCAGCGGAAAACAGTGGTGGAGCTGGATTGCGCTGGACGACGTGCTGGGAGCGATCTACCACTGCGTGCAGCGTGAAGGGATTTCTGGGCCGGTGAATTTCGTCTCGCCTGAACCGATCACCAACGCCGACTTCACCCGTGTGCTGGGGCGTGTTTTGAATCGGCCTCCACTCGTGCCAGCCCCCGCATTTGGGCTGCGATTGGCGCTCGGCGAAATGGCGGATGCGTTGTTGTTGTCGAGCACCCGAGTCATCCCGAACGTCTTGCAGCAATCGGATTACTCATTCCGCTTTACCGATCTCGAGGCCGCGCTGCGTTACTCGCTCGGGCGTGACCGGCTGCAATCCGAAGCGGTGTAAGACGAGTCATCCCAGATGTCGATCCAAATGGATCTCGGAAAGCGTGATAGCGCCGCCAAAGCATTGTTCGACATCCAGTCCCGGTTTGCGTGGTCGCGAGTGGAAATCGCTTTCGAAATGGATCTCGGATTCACGATGATGCGCTATTCGTGTCATTGGTTCCCAATCAACATCACATCGCACCCGTGGCGGCTGCTCGATTTCCGGATCGATGGCGGGCAGGTTCAGGTTCCACAGCAGCGGCGAATTTTGTTGCTCACGCGACACGTGCAAGAATTCACGGATCGTTTCTTTGGTCCATCGAGGGACGTGGTCCCAGGTTCTCTCGATCTCGGGGCGGCGGTAATGCGACAACGCCAGTGCGGGGACTCCAGAGATTGCCGCTTCCCGCGCAGCGGCGAACGTTCCGCTGACGTGTAGGTCGACCCCCAGGTTTGCTCCGGCGTTGACGCCCGAAAGTACCGCGTCGGCTCCTTTGGCTAACGCGCCCAGTCCGGCACGCACACAATCCACCGGGGTACCGTCAATCTGGAACCAATCCGGGCGAACGGATTTGACCGCAAGCGGGCGTCCGGTTGTCACGCTGTGTCCACACTCGCTGCGTCCGCGATCGGGGGCCACGACAATCACGTGGACATTGTCGCCCATTGCATGAAGCACCGATTCGACCAACGCCGTCAAACCAGGGGCATCGATGCCGTCATCATTGGTGATCAGCAGTTTCATGGATTTCCTAATAGCTGACAGAGTTCAAAAACGTCCGCTTCGTCGATGAGGAGCGCTCGGTGGTCGAGCACACAGATTTCGTTGGCGAGGGCTTCGGATCGATCCAGCGGGACCGGTTTGCGGCAGCGCCGCTCGCTCGACCGTGCCATCGAGCGAAAGCCATGTCCAAGTGGCAAATGGTGTTCCGCAGCGGTGGCGATGACGCGATCGCGGATCGATGACGAAGCGGCACGCAGTGCGAGTTTGTAATAGGCGGGATCGATGCCATCACGAGTCTCGGCCATGCACTTCAGTGTCGAGTTTTGTCGTTGGAGTTGCTGTTGAATTTGCCGAGCAATGTGGTCTCGCTGCGTATTGTCGCTTTGCAGTTCGGCCAATTGCGGAACCAGCACACTGGCCTGCAACGCACTCAGCGGAAACGCCTCGCTGGGGCGGTCGAGCAATGCCGCCATCCGCGCGGCCATTCGGTCATCGCGGGTCAAGATGGCACCGCCATTTCCAGAGGACAATGGTTTGCTGCCGCCAAAACTAAGTGTGGCCAAATGGCCAAACGATCCTGCCGGTTTACCGTTGACCCTCATTCCGGGGGCCTGGCACGTGTCTTCGATCAGCACCCAGCCCTGTTGGTCACACAAATCGCGTAGCGACGCAATGTCGCAGGCGTGGCCATACAGATGCGATGCAATCACCGCGCGAACACGCGTGCTGGCGGCGGCCGCAACCGAATCCACGTCCGGACCAAAATTTTCGCGAGCCACATCCACGAGCACTGGTTTTCCGCCCAGCAATTCGATGCAGCGAAAATTGCCTGGGTAATCAAAGGCCGACACGATCACTTCATCGCCGGCGGTCACCCCAGCGGCACGTAGCGAGATTTCGATTGCCGCCGTTCCACTGCAGCACAATCGCACGTGCGGGGTCTCGAAAAGCGACTCTAACGCCGCAATTAGCGTCTTTTTTGCTTGGCTTTGGTAGCTCCCCCAATCGGCTGATTCGATGCACTGCGACACCGCCCTGGAGATTTCGGGGGTTTGGCGAGGCCAGGGGGGAATCGTCAGTGGCATGAAAGTGGCGTGCTTGGGCAGGATGGGGGCTGCCGCAAGGGCGGCCATTTTGACGGTCAGAATCGCAGGTCCGCTACGCTCCGCTGGGGTCAGGGCGGCTACGGAGACTGCACTACGGGTCAGGAAGATACGTGTCCGTCACGTAATAACCGCCGTGCTGGGCTTGTGACGTTTTTTTCGCTTCCATATCATGCCGCATTCGCTGACCCAGCCCTAGTGGAGGCTGCGCGGCTCTACTGAGACGCTTTTCAGTAGAGTTACATGATACCGCTGATTGCGTAAAGGACGTGTTTTTGTTCGCTGAATTCTATCCTGGTCTTGCTTCGATCGCATCCGAATTGATGGTAGCGACGGTTACCATTTTTGCCCAAGAGGCGGCTGCGCCCGAGGATTTGAATTGGATTCAGCAATTATTTAACAATCCTTTGCTGCCTTTTGTGATTCTCTTTTTCCTGGCTTTCCAGATCTTTATCGCTCCGGAACGTCGGCGAAAGGCAGAAGAGGCCAAGATGCTGTCCACTTTGAAGAAGAACGATCGTGTTGTGACCGCTGGCGGTATTCACGGAACGGTGGTTTCGACCTCGTCCGAGACGAACACGCTGACGTTGCGAGTCGACGATAACAATAACACTCGGATCAAAGTCAATTTCACGGCAATTGCTCGTGTGATCGACCCAAACAAAGAGAATAAGGGATCGGATCACAAGGATGCCGATTCCAAAACGAAGAGCTAGAACCTAATTTACTTCTGCGATAGCTCACGATGCGCTACTCGCACGACTGACGAATCCCTCCTTCGATTCAGAAACCTACGATGGACTGCAATTTCTTTTCCCAATCGTTTTTCGATTCCTTCGTGATGCCGCTGGCCCAAGCGGACGAGCTCGCCGAGCCGGTCAAGGAAGGGATCACAATCGATCAGTACATTTGGCTCGCTGCCGCGTTGGCTGTCTTGATTGTCCCGTTCATCCTGGGTGGGTGGCTGGCGAAGATGCTCAAAATGCCTAACTACTCAACCCGCTTGGGGTTGGTGTTGTTGGCTGTCATCGCAAGTTCAACGGTTCTGATCAACAAGCGGCCCAGTCGCGGTGTTGACCTGCAAGGGGGAACGATCCTCGTTTACGAGATCGACCAAAGCAAGAATATCGGCGAAGACAAGGCGACGGGGCAACGGATTACGTCCGAAGACCTCGTTGAGCCGCTTTCACGCCGAATCAACCCCAGCGGTACCAAAGAGATTGTGATTCGCCCGTATGGCGAAAGTCAGATCGAAATCATCGTGCCGGCGAAATCCAGCGGCGATGACGAAAACCGCGAATCGAGTGGGGTTGGCGAAGTCGACGAGCTTGATCGTATCAAACGCCGTGTCGAAGAAGCCGGGATTTTGCGATTTGCGATTCTTGCCAACCGTAACGACCACCAACGCATCATCGACTTGGCCATCGAGCAGTCCGAATCCGACAGCCAAGCCGAACGCACCAGCCCCGTCGTGATGGATGTGAACGGCGAGATCGTCGGCCGTTGGGCACGTGTTGACCAAGAAAAGAACGAGAAGCAAGGCGTTCGCCCGTTGCGAGTGAACGTGGGCAACGCGATTGTCCGCAATCCAGAAACAGGCCAATTGATCGAGCTTCCCGTCAGCGTGCGGGGCGATAACGGCGAAGTCAAAATCGTCAAATGGATGCAGCAACAAGGCCTCGACAGCATCGAAACGCTGATGATTGTTGATCCAGATTTGGACATCAAGGGAGACGATTTGGCGTTCGCTGCAAGCACGTTCGACCAAAATGGCGCCCCCGCCGTGGCGTTCAATTTGACCGACGAAGGATCTGGACGCTTCTTTGCGTTGACCACCAACAATGCTCCGGTGGGAACGATGCAGCGACAATTGGGCATCATCTTGGATGATGATTTGCTATCAGCGCCGAACATTCTGCAACCGATTCGCAAGGAAGGCCGCATCACCGGCAGCTTTACCAAGGAAGAGGTTCAGGATTTGGTGGCGGTTCTCAAGGCGGGGCAATTGCCAGCCGCGTTGACCCCGCAGCCGATTGCAGAAAACCAGATCGACCCGACGCTCGGTAAAGACACAATCAACAAGGGATTCTTCGCGATCGGATTGTCCTTGAGTTTGGTGCTTGTCTTCATCCTGTTCTACTACCGCTTCGCCGGCGTGGTCGCTTGTATCGCGTTGGTGCTGAACTTGGCCATGATCTTGGGCACGATGGTGCTGATCAACCAACCGCTGACGCTGCCTGGACTTGCAGGTCTGGTTTTGACCGTTGGTATGTCGGTGGACGCCAACGTGCTGATTTTTGAACGTATCCGCGAAGAGCTCAAAAAAGGTGCGGCACCTCGCATGTCGATTCGCAACGGTTTCGCCAAAGCGACCGTGACGATCGTCGACGCGAACTTGACCACCTTGATCACCGCGATTGTTTTGTATGCGATCGGAACCGACCAGATTCGTGGTTTTGCTGTCACGTTGATTCTGGGGATTCTGTACTCGATGTTCACCGCGATCTACATGTCGCGAACGTTCTTTGACATTGCCGAACGTCATGGCTTCTTGACGCTTAGCATGTCCGACGGCGTCAACTCGCTGCGAGGTATGTTTACCCGTGGCGACAACTTCGATTTCATGGGCAAAGGCAAGATCGCGTTGGCGGTTTCCTCGCTGCTTGTGATCATCGGAATCAGCTCGATCTTTGCTCGCGGGCAAGGCATTTTTGATATCGACTTTGCCGGTGGTTCGTCGGTTCAGTTCCGAGTCGACAAGCCAACCGAAACGGACACGATTCGAAAGATCGTCGGTGAAGTGATGGTGGCCGAAGACGGCCAGCCGATCCAGTTCACCGTCAACGGCGTGACCATGGAATCGAGCCCCAATGGGACCGTTTACAAGGTGGATTCGTCGTACGAGCAAGTGGATCAGCTGAAAGATGCGATCTCGGCTGCGTTCGCCCAATCCGAGGACGTTAATCTCGTAACCTACAAGATTGATATCTCTCCGGCTGATCCAAAAGCGCCGCTTGCACCGAAGGCCTCTTCGCTGAATCCGCTCGAATCAAACGGAACGAAGTTGGCGGTCTTCTATCCTCAGGATGATGCCGAAACGGATATGGTTGCTGAGGAGGAAGACGACGCCGAAGCGGAATCCACAACGCCAGCGGTTTCAGATCGATCGTCGATCGTCTATAGCACCGCACTGATCAAACTTGGCATCGAAGGCGAGGAAGGCGGTGCCGGGATCAACGCTCCGACCCTGGTCGAAACGCTGATGAATGCGGCCAAGGCGGTCAACGTTCCACTAAACGAACGTGGCATCGAACTTACGCCGATTGGCGAAGGGGCGGACAAGTGGAACACCAAGTCCTCACTCTCGTTCAGCCAATGGACCGTCAAGTTGCCTTTGGAGTTCGCTCAAGCCGATGCGATCATGGAACAAATCAAGGACAGCCTTGGCAACAAGCCGGTTTGGATCAGCAGCAGTAGCGTCGGAGGCCAAGTGGCCGGCGACATGATCGGCCGTGCACTCGGTGCACTGTTTGGCAGTTTGTTGTGTATCATCGGCTACATTTGGTTCCGTTTCCAACGAGTGATGTACGGTTTGGCTGCAGTGGTCGCGTTGTTGCATGACGTGATCGTCACCCTAGGTGCGATTGCGGTTAGCTACTGGCTTGCCGATGCACTCGGCTTCCTGCTGATCGATCCATTCAAGATCAGCTTGACGGTCGTCGCAGCTCTGCTGACGATCATCGGTTACTCGCTCAACGATACGATCGTGGTGTTTGACCGTATTCGTGAAACCAAGGGCAAATCGACTCACCTGACTGGCGAGATGATCAACACCAGCATCAATCAAACGCTCAGCCGTACGTTGCTGACTTCGATCACCACCTTGATCGTGGTCGTGCTGCTGTACGCGGTCGGCGGAGCTGGGATTCACGCCTTTGCGTTTGCCTTGGTCGTCGGCGTGTTGGTCGGAACCTACAGTTCGATTTTTGTGGCCAGCCCCGTGCTGTTGTATTTGATTCAACGCAACGAAAAGGTTAACGCTGCGTAATCTGCGGCGAGCGAACAATCGTGTCCGGCTGACGTAAAGCTAGTCGGACACGCTTTTGGATCGGTTAGGCAATAGGAGTGGATCGATGCGTACCCTCGGAGCGGTTTCTCTTCTTTTTGCCTATGTGATCCTTGGAAGTCATCCGATTGGTGCGGAGACGCCGTCGGCTGGACGTTCCGAGTCGCGATGGCAAGCTCAGCTGCGTGCAGATGTGGTTCATTTGGCCAGCGACGAGCTTCGTGGTCGCAGCGTCGATGACGAGGCAATTCATGTTGCTGCCGATTACGTCGCCGACCGATTGGCCGAGAGCGGGTTACGCACCGATCTTTTTCAGGGGACACCGTTCCAACAGCTCGAGATCCCCGTCGGCGCACGTGCGGGTGACGCCGATCAGAATTTCGTGCGGATCTTCCGCACGCCAACTCCGACGGGAATCGTCACCGACACCCGCGCGGATGCCCAGGTGCCCGCGGAGATCGCGAATCTGGTCGAGATCGATGAGTCGTTGTCGATTGGCATGAACCCCATGTCGATTGGTGCAGCCACCGGCGACGTTGCCGCTGAGCTGTGTTTTGTTGGCTACGGCATCACCGCTGCGGATCTGGACTACGACGATTACGCAGGGATCGATGTTCAAGGCAAGGTCGTCGCCGTGCTGCGAAAAGAACCGGGCATGCGTGATGCCAACAGCCGTTTCGAAGGCACGAAAACCTCGCCCCACGCCTATTTTCAAACCAAGATTGAAAATGCGATCAAACATGGCGCTGCGGCGGTGATTTTGATCAACGATCCTGCCAGCATCGAAGCGAGCGTCGCCGAGGCCGAAAAGAAACTTGCCACTGAGCTCAAGCGGCTTGAAGCCGTTGGGGAACAGCTCGACCGATTGCCCCCCGAAGCCGAGAACATTCGAGCGACGTTGACTTCGCGAATCGCGGGGATCGAAACGATGATTGACGGGCTCCGCGACGATGTCCAGCAAAAACGTCGTGGTGTGTTGCAGATCGCAGAAGCGGGTGGCACCGTCACGGTGGCATCGCCCCGGGCGGCCACCACCGAATCGGTCGATGGCGAGCAGCCCGCTGCGGAAAAGAAAACCATTCCGGTCGTCTCGTTGGCACGTGACCGGTTTGAGCTCGCGATGCAGGCAACCACCGGATTCACGCTGTCGGAGCTCGAATCCGAAATTGATAGCACCTATCAACCTCACAGCATGCAGCTGCCCGGTTTGACTGCCCACGTCAGCGTCCAACTGAAGTCATCCAATGCTAGCACCGCCAATGTGATTGGCGAATTGGAGGGACGAGGTCCGCTGGCCAACGAGACGGTCGTGGTCGGCGCCCATTATGATCACGTGGGAATGGGGGGCTATGGTTCGCTTGCCCCCGGAACGGTCGCGATCCATAACGGTGCCGACGACAACGCCAGTGGAACATCGGCAATGCTAGCATCGGCATCGCTATTGGTTGATCGTCTCAGCGAGCTGAAGTCGCACCGCCGCGTGTTATTCATCGGATTCACCGGCGAAGAACGCGGGTTGGTTGGTAGCAAATACTATGTTCGTCATCCTCGATATCCGCTCGATTCGACCGTGGCGATGATCAATTTGGATATGGTCGGGCGGCTTCACGACAACGAATTGACGATCTATGGGACCGGCACGGGTGACGGGTTCGAGCCGATGGTCGATGGATTGAATCGAACCTATCAATTTAATTTGTTGAAGGTCCCCAGCGGTTACGGTCCGAGCGATCACCAGTCGTTTTACGAGGCGGGCGTGCCTGTATTGTTTTTCTTTACGGGGCTGCACAACGATTATCATCGCCCAAGTGATGATTCCGACAAAATCGATTACGGTGGACTAACCCGAATAACCGATATGGTTTCTGATGTCGCGTTTGACTTGGCGACCCGCGAAGTGCGTCCGAGATATGCCGAGACCGAGAAACGCGTCCAGATCCGCCGACAATTAACGGCGTTTATGGGAGTTTCTCTGAACGATCGGGCGGATCATGTGGTGATCTCAGGATTGACTCCGGGAGGCCCCGCAGAGCGAATGGGTTTGAAGCCAGGCGATCGACTTGATCGGCTGGGGAAAAAGTCGGTTCGAACGGCGGTGGATGTGTTGGATTTACTTCGTCATCGCTCACCAGGCGATGTGTTGAAAGTTTCACTGACACGAAACGGCGAACCGCTGGAAATCGAGCTCCGATTGGATGCACGTCCCGGTGGATGACAAGCAAACGCGACGGAAAAAAACAGAGTAATTTTTTTCGGGGTTGCTCAGATCTGCACAGATTAGTCTTTACGGCAATCGGTGTGGCTGGCACAATTCCGAGTGAGTCAGTACTGCGAGTGACAGTTCTGATCGTGTCGGCGTGAATGTCTCGGCGATGGCGATGGACGCCACGTATACGAGTGTTTGCATTCGCGTCGAGTCAAGACCTGCGCACCCATAACGCAAGGAGAGCGGACGTGCGATTTAACTGTGTAGCGGCCATTCTAGTGGCCATCCTTACCATGACAGCCGTCGTCCCTAGTGTCGCTACGGCTCAGGAAGCATCGAGCGGACACCGCGTCGCCGTGGTGGATGTCGCTTACATCTTCAAGAACCACCCCGGCATCAAAGCTCAAGTCGAGCGAGTCGAAGGCGATTTGAAGAACTACGATGCTCAGCTTCAAGGCAAACGTGAAGAGCTAAAGCAAGCTGCTGAGCGTCTGAAGACGTTCAAAGTAGGTACCCCTGATTACACCGCTCAAGAAGAACAAGTGGCATCGATGGAATCGAAGCTTCGCTTGGACATGGCGCGTAAGCGTAAAGAGCTAGCGGATGCCGAAGCACGCATCTACTTCGAAAACTATCAACGGATTGCATCGGGCGTTCAATTCTTGGCCCAGCACTACAAGATCAACATGGTTCTTCGCTACAACAGCGAAGAGATGGATCTTGAACGGGGTGACTCGGTTATCCGTGGCGTCATGAAGAACATCGTTTATCATGACGAAGCACTCGACATGACCAAGGGTGTGATGCAGTACTTGGACAAAGCGATTCAAGAAGACGTTGCCAAACGAGGCGGAGCGGGAACCACTCGCTAGTTGAGACTCGATTGCGTAATCCGCGATCAAACGAAGTAAACCGACCTGTGGCATTTGAAACGAATCAAATGCCATGGTTCGGGGATTCTTCACCGCCGACGATTGCAACGCGATCGTCGACGCAGTGAATAACGTAAACAAACAAGGCTCTCGCAAGGATGTGAGAGTGGGCACGGCAGGGGAGGCCGAAGCGTGACACCATCACGCAACGAACATACAATCGCAGTCTCGTGCGAAGTCCGTGGTCGAGGCTACTGGAGCGGTCGAGACGTGCGTGTCGTGATGCATCCGGCCCCGGTGGGCACCGGAATCCGCTTGGTCCGCAGTGATTTGCCATCCAAACCAATGTGCCAAGCGTCGGTCGAGAAACGACACGATGCAAATCTTCGCACCATCTTGCAGGATGGTGAAGCTCGGTTCGAGATGATCGAACATTTGATGGCTGCCCTGGTGGGACTCGAGATCGATAATTGCGTGGTCGAGATCGATGCCGAGGAATTGCCGGGACTCGATGGCAGTGCGGCGGCGTTTGTGGCTGCATTGCGAACCGCCGGGCTGATCATCCAATCAAAACCCAAGCGTCGCTTGACGGTGCGTGAGCGAATCTACGTCGAGTCACCTGCTGGGTGGATCGAAGCAACTCCCGCAGAAGATGGCCGCACTTCGTACGAGTATCGCTTGAGTTTCGATGGTCCTTCGCCGATCTTTGATCAAACCTTCACACTGCGAATGACACCGGAACGATTTATCCGTGATGTCGCTCCGGCTCGAACATTTGTCACGGAAGCCCAGGCTCAATCACTGCGACAGCAGGGGGTCGCGTCGCACGTCACCAATCAAGATTTGTTGGTGATCGGCGAACACGGTCCGATTGAAAATACGCTACGCTTTCGCGACGAATGTGCACGGCACAAAGTGCTCGATCTGATTGGCGACTTGGCGCTTGCTGATGTCGAATTGGTCGGGACCTTTGTTTCCTATCGTGGCGGACACAACCTTAACGGCCGCATGGCTCAGCGATTGGCTGAACTTGCTGCTTCGCAGATTCCCCTAACCCCTGTCTCGCAGTCGCGTCGAAATGTTGCTTAGCCATAGCAATGATTGGTCGATGTGGTTGTGGGATTACAACCGAGAGATGTTTGGAGCCGAAACATGAGTACCCAGATTGCTCAGACTGCGGTGGTTGATCCACGTGCCAAGTTAGGGACGAATGTACGCATTGGTCACTTCTGTGTGATCGGGCCAGACGTCAGCATCGGTGACGATACGCTGCTTGAAGACCATGTTGTTCTTTCCGGCGTGACCTCGCTTGGTGAAGAGAACCATGTGTTCCCGGGCTGCGTGATCGGTGCAGACCCGCAAGACACCAGCTACAAAGGGACGCCGACGCAGGTCCAAATCGGTGACGGTAATGTTTTCCGCGAGTACTGCACCGTCAACCGCGCAACGGAAAAAGAAGATGGCGTGACACGCGTGGGCCATAACAACTACTTCATGGCTCACACTCACATTGCGCACGACTGCAAAGTGGGTGACCGCAACGTGATGGCAAACAATGTGATGATCGGTGGCCATGCGCATATCGGCAACGACATCACGATTGCCGGCGGCGTGGGGATCGTGCACTTTGCATCGGTCGGAAACATGGCATTTATCAGTGCGATGGCGCGAGTGCTTCATGACGTTCCGCCCTACATCATCGTCGATGGTCAACCCGCCAAACCTCGTGCGGTCAATACAATCGGGATGAAGCGACATGGGTTTCCCAAAGAAGACATCGAAATCCTGACCAAAGCCTACAAATTACTCTATCGATCCTACGTGGGACTCGATGCCGCCAAAGAACAATTGTTGTCCACCGGCCCCATTCGGCCTGTGTTACGCGAACTGTTCAATTTCATGGATACAACGGTTGCCGGTCAAAAAGGCCGTGGTCGCGACCGAAGGAGAAAAGCAGCGTGAGTCGGTTACGAATCGCAGTCATCGGTGCAGGTCATCTAGGGCGTATCCATGCCAAGTTGTTGCAACAAGTCGACGGAGTCGAGTTGGTTGCGGTGACCGATCCGTTTGAGCAAGCTCGAGCGAAAGTGGAAGAGCTGTTTTCGGTCCCCACATTCGCGGATTATCGCGAGTGTATCCCCAAGATCGATGCGGCCGTGGTTGCCGCCCCGACCGATCTGCATGCGGAAATCGCAACCGATTTGCTCAAAGCGGGTAAGCACGCGTTTGTCGAGAAACCGTTGGCAGCCAACGGCCCCGATGCCCAGCGAATTGCCAATTTAGCAAGAAGCCGCAACTTGACGCTACAAGTCGGGCATGTCGAACGATTTAACCCCGCCTTTGCGGCACTGGAAGATTTGGCGGTGGACGCAAAATACGTCGAAGCGGTTCGCGCTTCACGCTTCCCCGGTCGCTGTTTGGATGTCGGCGTCGTGATGGATTTGATGATCCACGATCTTGACCTTGTGCTGTCGCTGACCAACGCACCCGTGCGGTCGGTATCGGCCAGCGGTATGTCGGTGATCAGCAGTCATGAAGACATCGCAGAGACTCGCATCGAATTCGAATGTGGGTTGGTCGCCAATCTGAAGGCGTCGCGGCTCAGCCCGACCCCAGCCCGACAGATGCAAATTTTCGGTGCCAACGGCTTCGCCGATATCGATTTTGGCAAACCTTCGCTGACTTCGGTTTGCCCTAGTGCGTCGGTTGTCGACCGCACCTTCGATCTCGATAGCGAGGTGGCAAATCCGCTGGGATGTGCTGACCAAATCTTTGCTGAATCGCTGAAGTGCGTGACCAAGGAACTCGAGCCGCGAAATGCGATCCTTGATGAACTGCACGACTTTGCCATCAGCATCCAAACCGGCATCTCGCCGGCCGTCAACGGAGACGCAGGTGCAAGGGCTGTGGTTGTCGCCGACCAAATTCTTGATTCGATCAAGCGGCGAACTTGGTACCGCGATTCGAGTACAACCGAAGTCGGGCCGCATGCGATGGTTCGGCAGCGAATCGAATCGATCAGCCGTCGGGTAGGACAAGATCGACGCGCTGCGTAGTCACCGCGTTTCACCTGCGTGATTCACCGCCGCGATTCGCTTCGGCGTGCGGTGCAAACGGCGAATCGGTGTTGTGACGCCGACACCTTCCCCTCATTCAGAGGTTGCCACTCCGTCTGCAGGGGCATTGGGAAGCAGGCGATTGCGCGGGTGATTTTTTTTTGAGCGGCAGTGACGCCGCTGCGGTTGGTCGTTTCAGAAGCCGGTCGCTTTCGCCCGTTTTAAGTGCCCTTCTGCATTCACCCAAGTGCCATCCACGCTGATCCATAGATGATGCTGGATTAGGTTGCCCCCCCGCGTAGATGAGAGGGCTAGCACAACCACTATGCGGGTATCCGAAATCGCTTTCTAAAGCATGGTTTCCTGCGGAGGGGATACGGTCGTTAGGACGGCATTGCGACCTCGTTGAGGAAATCGTTGGCATCAAGATTGCCGCTGACGTTCGATTCGGATGTCAAAACGACATCGGAAGTGGTGGGCATGCACTGCGGCTCGTTAGGGATTGGCGTGCATCCAGCCGAGGGACTTGCTACACTAACTGACGTGCGACTGCGCCGGAGCACTTCAGAATCGAAAGCCCCCTAGATGATTTATCTTCCTGAAATTTTGTCCTCGATCGAAGACCCTACCGGTTTTCTGCTCGAGTCAATTAAATCAGCGCTGCTCATTGATGATGTGACAGCGCTGGTCGCCCTTTTGGACGAGGTGGAGAACGCATCGGCAACGTCCCTGCTTGAAAAGCTGCAGTTGGATTCCGAGTTTCGTAGCAAGGTCTTTGCTGGGATTAAAACGGTCACGTTCAACGAAGCGGCAATTGAGTTGTTCGAGGCGGATTCGATTGAGGAGTTGAGTCGTCGTGCCTCCGAAATTGCGCCTCCAGACTCGCTTTCGTCGCTAGCGATCTACCTGCAAGCAATTGTTCGCCGCGACCCGAGTTTCAGCGATGATGTTGCTTTTTTGACGCTCAAAGGAAAGCGGATCTATGTCCGAGCCAACGTTAGCGTTTTCGAGAATGGCGACAAGACGTTTGCCGTCAATTCGTTTACCAACATCACCGATTGGTTCAACGACCGAAACGCGCTTGCCGCAGTGCGAACGCGTTACGCGCTCGCGTTGAAGGGCAGTCAGTTTGGAGTTTGGGATTACGATATTGTCAATCAACAAGTGATCCGAGATGCCGAGTACCACCGCATCCTTGGCTATGGCGAAGGCGAGCTTGATTCATCGGTGATGGGGGTGCGTGCGTTGATGCATCCCGAGGATCTAAGCCAGCTCGACGCGATGTCAGAGTTTCCCGATTCGTTCGATTACGAATTTCGTGTTCGACGCAAATCCGGCGAGTATCGTTGGGTTCGTCTCGAAGGATCGGTTTGCGAATGGAACGCTGCGGGTGAAAAAATCCGTGCGGTGGGAACGGTGCGTGACACCACCGTTGAACGCCAGCAGTTGGAGTTGATGAATCTTGAAAAAGAGATCTTCAAATATGCATCCGAAGGAACGTCGGTCGAATCATTGATTTCGCTTGTGGCCAGCAAGCTTGACGTCGCCTTTCCAGCACTGCGTTGCTTGGTGCTGATGCTTGACGATTCGCGTCAATCGATCCGGTATGCGGCTGCTCCTTCGTTACCTGAGGATGTCCGCAAGTCGCTGCTGGGATTTCCGATCATGAGTGAGCCGACGACTTGTCGCGCGGCGATGCAAGCGGGATCGTTTCAATTCATGCACGATGAGGGACAGGTTCGTCAATTCTCAACCACCGCCGCGTTCTGTGCATCGGTTGGGATCAAGACCATCGGATCGATGCCGATCACCGACAGCACCAATACAACGCTGGGGACGATTTGTTTGGCGTCCAACGACTCTAACAGCAGTCCGCCTGAGGATCTTGTCAGCGTCGAGCGCGTGGCGAGATCGTTAGCATTGGTGATCGAACGTGAAAAGCAGCGAGACCGGGCGCGAAAACGTGAGCTGCAAATTCAGAACCAGCAAAAATTCGAAAGTCTTGGAAAACTGGCAAGTGGCATTGCGCATGATTTCAACAATTTGTTGACCGTGATCACGACCAACGCCGAGCTGTGCAGTTTCAATTTGCCGTCGGAAAACCAAACGGCCAACGACAACTTGGATCAAGTCGTCTACGCAGCCGAGATGGCATCATCGCTGTGTAAACAAATGCTGACGTTTGCGGGTCAATCGAAATCGAAAACGCAACACGTGGACCTCGCTCAAGCCGCGGCCAAGGTTGCTAGTTTGGTGGGGTCAGCGACGAAGAAAGGGATTCATATCGATTTGCAAATCGCTCAGGGAACACCGAACGTTTGGGGAGACGTGACCGCGCTTTCACAGGTCCTGTTAAACCTATTGACCAACGCGATCGAAGCGATCGGGGAATCCGGCGAAGTGCACATTGACGTTGCCACCAAACAGGTCGAGCAAGCCGATATTGATGGGTTCGTCTATGGTGGCAAGATTCAACCAGGCGAGCATGTCTATGTCACCGTCAAGGACAACGGAGCGGGGATTTCACCTGAGACGCTGCATTGTATTTTTGACCCTTTCTTCACGACCAAATCGACGGGGCAAGGGGTCGGGTTGGCCACGGTACTCGGAATCGTGGAGCAGCACGGCGGCGCCATCGATCTGCAGTCCTCGGTAGGATCAGGAACCGAGTTTACCATCCTGTTTCCCGCGTTATCCGATTTGCAGCCTGCTGCCGAGAAATCGGTTGCCAATTAAAGTGCAGCGGTGTTGCCGTTTGCGACAGCGATGCCGCCGCAAACGGTGCTTCGATCCAGTTCGCCCTAGGTTAGCGATTCGCCTTCTTATTCGATTGGCGTTTCTTTATTGCCGTCGCGAAGGAACGGGGCGCGTTCTTGTTCGCCCACTGCGGGTTTGAACTCGCGGATCCAAATGTTGCGGAATCGCACGGGATTGCCGTGATCTTGTAGCGAGATTGGGCCGACGGGCTTGTGGGCTTTGTATTGGGGCGGACGGTTATACGGAGTGTCCCCTTTGAGTTCGAAGTGATTCAGGATCAAGACTCCGTTATGAACCACGGTAACGTAAGCGGGCGAAACCAATTTTTCGCTGTCGTCAAAACGGGGGGCGGTCCAGAAGATGTCATAGGTATTCCATTCGCCTGGCGGACGAGTTGCATTGACCGCTGGAGGCGTTTGTTTGTAGATCGCTCCGGCTTGTCCGTCGAAATAGGTTTCGTTGTCGTACGAATCGAGCACCTGGATTTCATAGCGTCCCATCATGAACACGCCACTATTGCCTCGGCCTTGTCCGTTGCCTTTGACGGGAGTTGGCGCAGACCATTCGATATGAAGTTGACAATCACCGAATTCTCGCTTCGTCGAGATCATTCCTTTACCGGTACTTGCAACGCCGTCTTTGACATTCCATTTGTCTCCGTTGTTCCATTCGGACAAATCAGCGCCGTCAAACAAAATGATGGCGTCCGAGGGGGCGTCCGCATTGGTTTCGCCTGGCGTCACCTTGGGCGGTTCCTGCCATTTGATCCCATTAAGGTACTCTTCGGCCGCGAGCGATGAAGCCGACAATGCGACCGACAATCCGAGGCCGCTCAATAGGGTAAGGCGAGTCAAAGCGTGGAAAACACAACGTTTCATGAAGTTTCTCAACGATCGGGGGGAAGGTTTCAGGAGAGGTTTCGTAGGGATCGAGTGCCGTCCAAATCAAACTCGATCGGACAAGGCGTTCTCGAATAAATCAGAGTTTACACGCCGTCAAAAGTGTTGACGAGCACGAAGCTGCCGATATAGTGAATTAGCGGTTCGCGATCTCTCGCTATGAGAGATCCGGCCCACTCCCGCCCGCCCTTCTTTGGGCTACTCGTATCAGCCTGTAGCGTACTGATACTGGATTGGCGTTATCAGACTCGCTGTTCTCTGAAATCCAATCGCTCTGATCACTTCGAGTTTGCTGCCCACGCACAGGCGCGAAGACAAAACGCTATTGGCATGACTTTCAGAGGGCTGCGTGCAAACGAACTCTGTCAGCCCAACTCTGCCAGCACGAGTAATGCCATGGTCTTTCGAACGATCTTGTTCGCAGTCGTTTCCCTGATCTGTGTGGAATTAACGGCGAACGACGATTCAGTGGCAGGCGAGCCCTCCGCTTCCAAGGCGTCGCCTAGTTTCGCTCGCGACATCGAGCCGATCTTTCGCAACAAGTGTTTTGGATGCCATCAACCGGCAAAACCGCTCGGCCAATACGTCATGACCGACTTTGCGTCGCTGGTTGCCGGTGGTGAAAGCGGCTCGCCGGCGATTGTTCCTGGCAAACCCGACGCCAGTTATCTGATCGACCAAATTACGCCGATCGATGGGCATGCCGAGATGCCAAGATCTCCGGCCAAACCACTGCACGCGATCGAGATTCAAACGATACGCCAGTGGATTTCCGAGGGAGCAAAGGATGATTCGCAAACATCCGCCGAGCCGATCTTCACCGCTGAGTATCCGCCCGTTTACGTCGGTCCGCCGACGCTGCCATCGGTTGATGTTTCTCCCGACGGAAAACAGATTGCTGTCGCAGGGTTTCATGAAGTCATCTTGCTTCATAGCGACAACGGGGAAACCATTGCACGATTGATCGGCATGAGTCCGCGAATCAATGCGGTCCGCTTTTCGCCCGATGGGAAACGGATCGCCGCGATCGGAGGCACGCCTGGGGTGCAAGGCGAAGTGCAGATCTGGGACGCCGCATCCCATGAATTGCTGATGTCGCGGCCGTGGACGCATGACACACTTAGCGGTGCCAGCTGGTCTCCGGACGGCAGCAAGCTTGCGTTCGGCGCCACTGACAACGTCGTTCGCGCTATCGATACTCAGTCGGGCGAACAGGTGCTGTTTCAAGGGGCGCATGACGACTGGGTTCGCGATACCGTCTTTACCCCCGATGGATCTCATTTGGTTTCAGTCGCTCGTGATATGTCGTGTAAGTTGACCGAGGTTGCCAGCGAGCGTTTTGTCGACAACATCACCTCGATCACGCCTGGAGCCCTTTCCGGCGGACTTAATAGCGTTGCGATTCATCCCCAACGCAATGAAATCTTGATCGGAGGTGCGGACGGGGTCGCCAAGGTCTATCGTGTGTTCCGCGAAACCGCTCGCAAAATTGGCGACGATGCCAACTTGATCCGCAATCTGCCAGCGATGCCAGGCCGAATCTTTAGTGTGGCGATCAGCCCCGATGGATCTCGGTTGGCCGCCGCATCGACGCTCGATGGTCGTAGCGAGGTGCGTGTTTGGAAGTACGATTTCATGGGGACTTTGTCGGACGAAGTCAAAAAGATCATGGCCAAACGAGCCCCTCAGCGCTCGGCTAAAGAAAAGGAAATGTTGGCAGCGTATCAGTCCAAGGAGACCACCGAGATCGCGAAATGGAATAGCGATACCGCCGCCGTCTACGCGATCCGTTTCTCGAGTGACAATCGCTTGGTGTTTACTGGGAACGACGCGGTGTTGCGGCAGATGGATGCCAACGGATCACAGGTGTCCGAGTTTCCCATCGTGGCGATCGAAAACGAATCGAGCACGAAACACCACGCCTTTGATGCCAAGGCATGGATGAAAATGCAGGCCGCGACCGCAGTATCGTTGACCGATGAGTCAGGGGTGAATGCCAAATCAGCCGCGAATGCTACATCGGCGGTGGACGCTAAATCGGTACGTGGATTGACAGTCTATCCCGCGACGATTCGTTTGGAATCGCCTTATGCCTATTGCCAGCTCGTCGTGATGGCAACGCTTGCGGACGATTCGGTGGTGGATGTAACGCGTCACTGCGACATCAACGTTCCCTCGCTAATTGCCATCAATGATCGCGGCTTGATCCGGCCTATCGAACAAGGGCATCGCGAGCTTGTCGTTCGTTTTGGCGAGCTGACTCAGACGGTCGCTGTCGATGTTCGCTTGGACGGTAACGATGCGAACGGTAACGATGCGAACGGTGACGGCACGGATGGTGACAACGCAGCGCCCGGCAGCGTCGATTACATTCACGACGTCAATCCGGTGCTCAGCCGATTGGGATGTAATCAAGGAACCTGTCACGGGGCGCAGAAGGGCAAAAATGGATTTCGTTTGTCGCTTCGTGGGTATGATCCCGTGTTCGATTTGCGAGCACTCAAAGACGACTTAGCAGCGCGGCGGATCAACCCGGCTTCGCCGGATGATTCGTTGATGCTGAGGAAACCGCTCGGTTTGACGCCGCATCAAGGGGGCGTGCTAATGGTCGACGGCGACCCGAACCACGCGATCCTGCGACGCTGGATTGCCGATGGAAGCCACGTGGATTTACAGTCACCCCGTGTCGCATCGATCGAAATTTTTCCAACCAACCCGACGGTCCAAGCGATTGGGGCGCGGCAACAAGTGCGAGTGGTCGCCACGTATCGCAACGGCACTTCGCGTGACGTGACCGGCGAAGCGTTTATCGAGAGCGGGAACTCCGAAGTGGCCACCGCCGATGCCAATGGATTGCTGACGACGATTCGCCGCGGCGAAGCCCCCATTCTTGCTCGTTTCGAAGGTGCCTATGCCGCAACAACCTTGACCGTGATGGGCGATCGCTCGGGTTACGAGGATCCGCTGCTGGTGACCCACAACACGATCGATGAACTTGTCGCCCGGAAATGGCACCGAGTCAAAGTCGTCCCCAGCCCGTTGTGTGATGACGCGACGTTTCTACGCCGCGTCCATCTCGATTTGACCGGATTGTTGCCCACCAGCGACCAAGTCAAATCGTTCTTGGCCGATTCGACCGAGTCACGCGTCAAACGATCCAAGGTGATTGATCAGTTGATTGGTAGTGAGGCCTACATCGCCTACTGGACCAACAAGTGGTGCGATCTGTTGCAAGTCAATCGTAAATTTCTCGGGGTCGAGGGAAGCACAAAGTTTCGCGAGTGGATTCGTACCTGCGTTGCAGAGAACCGGCCCTATGACGAATTTGTTCGCCAAGTGTTAACCGCCAGCGGATCGAACAATGAAAACCCTCCGGCTTCGTATTTTAAAGTGCTGAGAACGCCTGAAGATACGATGGAAAACACCACGCACTTGTTCTTGGGAATTCGTTTTAACTGCAACAAGTGCCACGACCATCCGTTTGAACGTTGGACGCAAGACCAGTACTTTGAACTGGCGGCCTACTTTGCTCAGGTTGATCTGAAGAAAGACCCCGCCTCGGGTGATCGCAAAATCGGTGGCTCGGCCGTCGAAGGGGCCAAGCCACTGTTTGAAATCGTGGCTGATCAATCCAGCGGCGAAATCAAACACGGCAGGACCGGAGATGTCGTGGCCCCGGATTTTCCCTTCGCCGTCGAGCATCCGACAAGTGACGATGCGTCGCGTCGCGAGCAGCTTGCTCGCTGGATGACCGATGCCGACAATCCCTATTTTGCCCGCAGTTACGTCAACCGATTATGGGGCTATCTGCTTGGCGTCGGTTTGATCCAGCCGATCGACGATATCCGCGCCGGCAACCCGCCGACGAACCCCGAGCTGCTGGATTTTCTGACGGATCGTTTTGTTGAATCCGGCTTCGACGTACGGGCGATGCATCGTTTGATTTGCAATAGCCGCACCTATCAATTGAGCATCGAGTCGAACCCGCTAAACGAAGACGATCATCTGAATTACTCGCATGCCATGCCGCGGCGATTGCCGGCCGAAGTGATTTATGATGCGGTGCATCAGGTCACCGGAGCGGTCAGTTCCATTCCCGGAGTGGCCAAGGGGACACGAGCCGCCGCGCTCCCCGATTCCGGGGTGAAACTTGCCGATGGATTCCTGCAGAACCTGGGCCGACCAGCCCGTGAAAGTGCGTGTGAATGTGAGCGATCCTCGGATCTGCAGCTGGGACCGGTGATGGCGTTGATCAGCGGTCCTACGGTCGGCACCGCGATTTCGGATCCGCAAAACGAACTCGCCAAAATCGTCGAAAACTGCCCCGACGACCAAACGCTTGCCGAAGAGGTTTTCTTGCGTGCGCTTGGACGCCGCCCCAGCGAACCCGAAGTCGCTGCGTTCAAAAGCATCATCGACCAAGTTCAACGCGATCACGATGCGCTGCAAAAACAGCTTGCTCAATCCGAGGCCGATTGGAAGCTTCAACGGGCTGAGTTAGAAGCCGTTCGTGAAACGAAACTTGCCGAGGTGGTCGCGGAGATCGCGAAACGTACTGAAGCGATCAAACCCGAACGAACGCGGCTCGAAGCAGAGCGGGCGAAACGGATCGCCGCGGCTGAAAACTCGCTTAACGAAGCACAAGCGAACTTGGTCACAACGACCGAAAAACGGTTCGCCGGTGCGGCGGACGTGGAGTGGCATCCCTTGGCAGCTCGCGAATGGTCGGCGTCGAACAAGGCGGTGTTGACACCGCAAGCGGACCGATCAATCCGAGCATCCGGTAACGCGGATAAAGGAATCTACACGATCAAGATGTCGACGGGGCTAAAGCAGATCACGGGGTTCCGGCTCGAAGCGTTGCCGGCTGACGATCTGCCTCGTGGTGGACCGGGGTTGGCCGACAACGGCAATTTTGTTGTCACTGAATTGCTGATCCAAGTGCAAAACAATGGCAAAGATCAGAAGCCGGAAAAGGTTGAAATCGCCAAGGCTGAAGCTGACTTCACTCAAGGCGGTTTCGACATCAAGGCCACGTTTGATGGAAATGCAAAGGACCAAGGCGGTTGGGCCGTGTCGCCTTCACTCGGCGTTGTTCATTGGGCCACGTTCAAGTTGAAAACTCCGATTGCGAATCCCGAAGGTTGTACGTTGACGTTCGAACTGCATCAATTTCATAACGCAGCGAAACATCGGTTAGGGCGATTCCGCATCTCGGCCACCACGGCCGAAGGTGAAATTCCGCTTGGCCAGAGCGAATCGATTGCCGCGGCGCTTTCGACTCCTGCGGCGCAGCGCAGCGAAGCGGCAACCAAGTTGATCGTCGATTACGGGGCGGCCACGGACAAAGGCATCGCTGATTTGCGTGCGGCATTGGCCGAAGCTAGGAAGCCGGTTCCAGCGGACCCGACGCTGGTGCAGTTGGAACAGCGTAAAAAGGAATTGTCGGTCGCGACGCCTGACGATCCCGCCCTGGTCCAACTTCGCAAAGACCTTTCCGAAAGTACGAAGCAGCTCGGCAACGTCCGTTTGACGGCGGCCGAAGATTTGGCGTGGGCGTTAATCAATAGTCCCGCGTTTCTGTTTAATCACTGATTCACCAACCGAGAGACCAAACGATGTTGTCATTCAAAGGGTTCAAAGCCAAGGATCTTTGCGATCCGCATCTCTCGCCTACCCGCCGCACGTTTCTGCGAGTGGGGGGTTGTGGCATGCTCGGTTTGTCGTTGCCATCGCTGTTGCAAATGCAAAGTGCTGCGGCCTCGGAAAAGCATGTCGGCGGTCCGGGATGGGGCAAAGCCAAAAGCATCATCCTGCTGTATTTGCAGGGCGGCCCAAGCCAATTGGATTTATGGGACCCTAAAGAAAATCTGCCCGACAACGCCAAAAGTGTTTTCAAGCCGATCAGCACTAAGATCCCCGGAGTCAAATTCACGGAAAACCTGCCAAAGCTGAGCCAGGTGAACGATCGCTTCACGATGATTCGGTCAATGTCCTACACGCCCAATGGTTTGTTCAATCACACCGCGGCGATCTATCAAATGATGACCGGCTACACGACGGACAAAGTCAGTCCGTCGGGGCAACTCGAACCGCCATCGCCCAAGGACTTTCCGAATTTCGGCAGCAACATCGTCAAAATGCGTCCGCTTGATGAGCCGATGCTTCCGTTTGTCATGCTGCCGCGACCGCTGCAAGAATCCAACGTCGTCGGCAAGGGAGGGACGGCGGGGTTCCTCGGTAAAGCGTTTGATCCGTATACGCTTTACCCCGACGGCGATGACATGGATATGGACAAGATGAGTCGCATCAAGATTGATGATCTTCAATTGCGACCCGAGGTGTTCAGCGTCCGTTTGCAACGGCGTGCCAAACTTCGTGATCTGTTGAATGCTCAAATGCCTCAAATCAATGAAGCAGTCGAGTCGTTCGAACTGGACCAGTACTACGATCAAGCATTGTCATTGATCGTTTCGGGGCGTGCGCGAGATGCGTTTAATCTGTCCGCGGAATCCAACGAGATCCGCGACGCTTATGGACGCAACACGTTCGGCCAGAGCTGTTTGTTGGCTCGGCGATTGGTCGAAGCCGGGACTCGCGTGGTCGAAGTCATTTGGCCCAAGGTGGCCAACAGCGACAACCATTCGTGGGACCATCACACCGGGCTCAGCAAACGGATGAAGGATCAATCGGCTCCGATGCTCGACTCGGCACTATCGACGCTGATCACGGACATGGACACTCGCGGATTGCTCGAAGATACCTTGGTGGTGGCGGTAGGCGAATTCGGTCGCAGTCCCCAGCGGGGCGTCAGCACCAGCGGAAACAACAACAGCGACGATGGCCGCGACCATTGGCCGTATTGCTACACCGCGGTGGTGGCTGGGGCGGGAACCAAACGCGGGTACATCCATGGCAAGAGCGACAAGACCGCTTCGGCGCCGCTGGAAAACCCGGTGCATCCGGCGGAGTTGTTAGCGACGATTTACCACAGCTTCGGGATCGCGCCAGAGACGATCGTCTACAACCATCTGAATCAACCGCGTGAATTGGTTAAAGCCGAAGCGATTTCCGCACTGATGGCATGACAATCGGTGCGGCGAGGTTTGAGTGCTTGCCGGCATTTTCGCCAATTTTTGGCAGCATTCAGGCTAACAACGGCGGGTGAAGGGGAATGGGCCGAACTTTTGTGGCTTCTAAGCCTGACAAAGTTGGCGCTATGGTTCCTCAGTTCGCATTGGAAACGTATATTTTTAGCTTCTCGGAAACGTTTCCCTTGTGCGCGAGCGCGAAAGCCCCCTTAAAGTCGATGAAGATTCACGAATATCAAGGCAAGCAACTGTTCCGCAAAGCTGGTGTACCGGTTTTAGAAGGACATGTTGCGAAGACCGCTGACGAAGCGGCAGCCGCATTTGACAAACTCGGCGGTTCGATTGCTGTTGTCAAAGCCCAGATCCATGCGGGCGGACGCGGTAAGGGAACCATTATCGATAACCCAGAGCAACGCGGCGTCGTGCTTGTCAAAAGTGCCGACGAAGCTCGCGCAGCAGCCAACGGATTGCTTGGCAAAACGCTGGTCACCATCCAGACCGGCGAAGAAGGCAAGGTCGTCAATCAGGTTTTTGTCGAAGCCGGTTGCGACATTGCCCGCGAATTGTACCTCGGCATCGTGGTAGACCGCGAAGCGTCCCGCCCGGTTTTGATGGTCAGCACCGAAGGGGGTGTTGAGATCGAAAAGGTCGCCGAAGAGACCCCCGAACTGATTTTCAAGGAACACTTTGACCCCGCCGTCGGGCTGGAGGCGTTCCAGGTTCGCAAGCTTTGCAAAAAACTCGGAATCGAAGGTCCCGCCGCCAAGGCTGCGTTCAAGTTCATGACCGCGATCTGTCGCTTCTTTGTCGATTACGATTGTGCGATGGCCGAGATCAACCCGCTTGTAATCACCGGCAGCGGCGAAATGGTCGCGTTGGACGCGAAAATCACCTTCGACGACAACGCAATGTTCCGTCACAAGGACTTGTTGGAACTGCGAGATTTGTCCGAAGAAGAGCCAAGCGAAGTGCGTGCTAGCGATTCCGGACTCAGCTACGTCAAGCTCGATGGCAACATTGGTTGCCTCGTCAACGGTGCCGGATTGGCGATGTCGACGATGGACATCATCAAGTACCACGGCGGCAAACCTGCGAACTTCCTCGACGTTGGTGGTGGAGCGAACGCTCAACAGGTGACCGAAGCCTTCCGGATTTTGTTGTCGGACCCCAATTGCAAGGGCGTGTTGGTCAACATCTTTGGTGGGATCGCACGCTGTACCACGATCGCATCGGCATTGATCGAAGCGAGCAAGACCGTTGGCTTTACCGTTCCATTGGTCGTCCGGCTCGAAGGCACCGAGGTCGAAGAAGGCCGCAAGATGCTTGCCGAAAGCGACGTGAATGTCATCAATGCGACCGACATTACCGACGCGGCCAAGAAAATCGTGGCTGCCGCAGCGGGCTAACGCGGCGGGTTCGCCAGACCGCGGACCGATACAAGCCGCGGCAAGAGACAAAACCGCGTCAAATCCGCCGCGATCAGCGGCGGAGGACCATTACCAAGTCGGTTCAACATTCCATTCCTACACGTTCTCTACAATAGTCATTCGGTCATGAGCATTCTGGTTGACGGAAACACAAAAGTCATCTGCCAAGGCATCACGGGCAACGCCGGCACGTTCCATAGTCTGGGGTGTCGTGACTACGGCACCCAAATGGTCGGCGGAGTCACTCCGGGCAAAGGCGGCCAAAACGTCGAAGGCATTCCTGTTTTTGACACCGTCGAAGAGGCGGTTGAAAAAACAGGGGCGAACGCAACGATGATCTTCGTTCCGCCGCCATTCACCGCCGACGCAATCCTCGAAGCAGTCGACGCTGGGATCGAGATCATTGCCGCGATCACCGAAGGCGTGCCTGTCATCGACATGGTTCGCGTCTACGAAAAAGTACGCGCGAGCAAGTCGATCTTGATCGGCCCTAACTGCCCCGGTTTGATCACCCCAGGATCTTGCAAAATCGGCATCATGCCCGGTTATATCCATAACCCAGGCAAGGTCGGGGTGATGAGCCGCAGTGGTACCTTGACCTACGAAGCGGTCTGGCAAACCAGCAGCCTCGGTCTTGGGCAGAGCACCTGCGTTGGACTCGGTGGCGACCCGATCGTCGGCACCAGCTTTATCGATCTGCTAAAGCTGTATCAAGAAGACGATCAAACCGAAGCCATCTTGATGATCGGTGAAATCGGTGGATCGGCTGAAGAAGAAGCCGCAGCGTTCGCCAAAGCAAATGTCACCAAGCCAATGGCCGCGTTCATTGCCGGTCGTACCGCACCTCCCGGAAAGCGAATGGGGCATGCCGGAGCGATCATCAGCGGTGGTAAGGGAACCGCCGAAGAAAAGGTCGCGGCGCTCGAAGATGCTGGCATCGTGGTTGCCCCCACCCCGGCCGATATGGGGCAAGCGGTGGTCGAGGCGATTGGTCGCAAAGGCTAACACGCAAACGCGGCGTGTTTCGCTGCGGCGATCATTCGCCGCTTTGCACGCGGACGTAAAAACCCGCGTCGAGACTGCGTCCCGATTGATCTTGAATTGTGGATCGGCCCGTTTTGAAACGGAGCCGATCTTTTTTTTGCGCCGCTTTGATTGCCGCCGATTGCATCAAGTACTCAAGCACGTCGCTGGCGTCAACTTGAGGGGAATGTCCCGTGATCAGCATCCGGAAATTCATCGGATCGATCAATTCGAGACAGTCATTTACCAGCGGCCAAAGATCCCGTTCTAACCGCCACGTTTTCCCTTTGGGCGAGTGCCCGTAAGCGGGGGGATCCATCACGATGGTGTGGTACCGCCGTTGGCGACGGACCTCGCGTGCTGCAAATTTCGCAGCATCATCGACCAGATAGCGGATCGGGGCGTCGGATAGCTGATTCGTTTCGGCCGCCACTTTCGCGGCCGTCACGTTGGGCTTGGCCGCATCAACGTGAACAACCGAGAAACCAGCGCGTGCCAGCGCCATCGTGCTTGCCCCGGTATAGCCAAATAAGTTCAGTGCAAGCGGTTCATGGTCGCGATGCTCGGTCGATAACCATTGCCAATTCTTGGCCTGTTCGGGAAACAAGCCGATGTGGCCAAACGGAGTGGGGCGGACTGGCATTTTGAAATGTCCACAATCCAGCGTCAGCGATTCAGGCCACTCGGTGCGGTGATTCCATCGTCGCTGCTGCCCATCGTAGGTCGCATCGGCGTCGGTCCAGCGGCGTGGATGTTTCTGGCGAATCCCTTCGGCCGCGGGCGAAGGCCGAGAAACCAAATAACCGCCTAGCGATTCAAGCTTCAGCCCGTCGCCGAAATCGATAAGTTGATAGACATTGCTCATGGTCCGCAGGATTGTAAACCGAAACTGCGGGTGATGCCGAGACGAGAGACGCCGCTTTCGTTCGAGGACGGTCAAAGCCCCAATGCCGCGCGGCCTTGGAAAACGCCCGTGCGTATGAGAGTGGATCGCGCCAAGAGAACACTAACGGGTTTCGCTGGCCGGCTCTTCTTTTTCATCCGACGGTTCGGGCGGCTGCGAAGCGATCGCCATCGCTTCGTCCGATGTTGCGTCGACGGGGCCTTCGATGAAATCCAGGAATGCTCCGTTGCTGTCAAACACAGGCCAGCCATCTTGGAATCGCGTTTCCGCCGCGTAGTTGACCGGAGGGCGGGCAAAATTTTGCTGCGGCGAATCCTTGTGCACGGTCCCACCAAATCTCAGGTACTTGCTGCCTGCCAATTTGGTGCGTTCGCGGATCGAGCCGCTTTGGAAGGGGCCGATCCCAAGCACGTAGGTGTCTCGGGCTGTCGCGTTGGATTCACGGATCCCCGATTGCCAAACGACTTGGCGGCTGTCTCGCTCATACGCAAACGCAGCAATTTTTGCCGCCCCCTCGCGGGAATCACGTCGTGCCAGCGAAAATTCAGGCATCGCGGGCAAGCTAGGCGAATTCGGCAGCAGCGATGCGGCGGATGACAATCCGTTGTTCTCGGGAATACCAAAGGTGACTCGGTGTTCGTCGGCACCGAGAGTCCCGATTCTCGCTTCGACGATGATATCCGCGTCTTTATTGGTGTCTTGCAACAGACAGCCCGCCGCCGCAATTTGCTGGCGAAGCGAACTGGTGACATAGTCCGCGTTGACGAAACCCACGTCCTTGGCCTGACGCAAGTAACTTGTGTCGAGATACACCTTTCGTCCTGATAACGGACGAAAGTCGATCCCTGCCACGCTGCGATCGATCGCCTTGCTAAGCACTAATTGCTGAGTTGCCAGCTGTTCTTGGGTGGTTCCGCACCCTGTCACTGCCGTTGCAATGGCCATCCAGGCCAATGCAAAAACGAGGCGGCAGTTCGCTGGGGCTGGAGATAAACGCATCGATAACGATGATTCGGTGGGAGATTCTTTGGCGGGAACATAGCTGTATGACACGTTGAATGCTGCTTTTAGCGTAAAACGCCGCGTGTGGGCAACCTCGATCTTGAATCCGAAATGCTGGCAAATGATGCCGATGCCCTCAACGCTCTGCTTACTTCATTCGAGATACGTACTGCAGATGCCCTTCGCGGTTCACCAATAACTTCAGCTTGCCGTATCGAATCAATTGGCTGGTTTCAAACGAAGGGCCCGATCGCAATCGGGGCGCTTCAAACGGAAAGAGGGGGCGGGCGGCGTCAGGGATTCCGAAGGTACGCAGCAGGTAATCGGCGTCGACAAGGCTCGAGTACGCCAATCGGCCATGAGGCGACACAAACCGGCGTCCGCGGGTCGCCGGAAGTCCTTTTTCAATCGAGGTGATTGCGTCGGCGATAGGAAAATCCGGTTCCGAACCGCGAACGACGTCTGCGGGTCTCGGTTCGCTAGGCATTGATTTGAGTTTTTCAGCAACGTTGGTCACCGTCGGGGGCGAAAACGGCTGCAAGCGTATCCAGCCTGCCATCATCGTCTTTTCTCCTTGGCTCCAGCGGACCGATGACAAGTATCCAATCAATAATGCATCCGCATCGCGTCGTAAAAAACAATCTCGTAGCGGACGCCCGGCAATCGTGGGCGGCGAGGACATCATGCCCTGGAATCGCATATGCCCATCGGTCGGCTGGACCGGGGAATGAAGGTGTTTGGGATCGATCACGTCATAGCTGGCTTCGATCGTTTGCGGGCTCGAAAACTCGGGGGCATCGCTGTGGCGATCAGTCCACGAATAGTCTCCGGTCCACGACCGGCCATGCGGCGAGAAAATCACGCAGGTGCCATCGCTGCGAAACGAAATCGCAAGCGAGGCCGGTGGTTTTGGCAGGGGGGCGGTAGACGCGGTTCCGGTAGATACGGTCTCGGGGGACACCGTCTCGGCAGACACCTCAATCCAATCGCCGAGAACACGATCTAGCGGCATGCCTGCGGTTTGATATCGTGATTGGAAAATGCCGGCCGCTGCAACCGCGGACAACACGGCGAGCGACCACATTGCCACCGGTGACCTGCGCCATGGCCGGATCCGCGTCGCGAATTGTCCCAACCATTCTCGTGGACGCAGCCGATCTCGTAGACGCAGGCGGAATCGTTCGCGATGCGAGCGATCGTTCGTTACATCGGCTTCGGCTTTGGGGGCTTCCGCATTAGAGGATTCTGCCGCAGCGGATGCATTGTCCGGCCGTGGGGTATCTGTGGTGACGGTGGCAAATGGGCGATCTCTGAATTCATGTTCGGATGACTTGATGCTGGCATCGCTGTGGTGTTGCAGCGATCTCGCGACCGTGGCCGGAGCGACTGCAGCGGCATAGGTTGGCGTCGCAGTGTTGGGAGGGCCAACCAGTCGAGGAGACGCCGGATCGGTTCGCCGCTGAATTTCGCCTTCTGATCCAAGCAAGACCAGGTCGCCGTCCAAACAGGCTCTCAAAACATGAATGCGGTCGACTGGAATCCAGGTTTGGGTCACATCACTTTGGATTTCGGCGTCAGCCGCCAGCATTCCGCGAGCGGCAAATCCAATCAATTCCCTGAGTTTGAAAGGGCCCTGGGCGGCTCCGAGCATGCCGCGAACGTGATAGTGAGGGACGACGGTCCCTTCAGGGTGCGAAAGTGCGATTCGCTTCTCGGAAAATAATCCGATGGCCAATGCGGGATGCCAAGGGCCTGCTTGGGTGTCCCCTATCAACGAATTGGGACCAATGATCCCTGACAACGTAGCTTCGCGGAGTTCGACCCCGGTAAAAGGGCCCGCAGCGGAATGCTCGGTTTTTACAAAAAAGCCAGCCATAGGTCTTAACGAGCCCCTGCTGTGTCCCTCATGTTCAGCCCCGTGTTCTTGATATCCCGCCCTTCATGTCTAGCTACGTTGCTAAGATGAAGTGATGCGGAAGCGTCATGACAGTGCCCGTCATTCTGTGTCATCGTGAATGGGCTCGTCATTTTTAGAACGCGACCCAGTCATGGGGGGTACCCAGATGATGATCGATAATCGTCAGAAAAGCCGAGATTCCGCCTCGGAAGATCACTGTTCACATTTCCACTGTTTCGTAACTCACTGCTTGGCGCCTCACTGCTTGGCGTCTCACTGTTCGGTAACGCACCGTTCGGTAACTCACTGTTCGGTAACTCACCGTGGCTGGCGTCGATCGCCCCACCGCCTCGGCTTTACCTTGGTTGAATTGCTAGTGGTCATCGGCACGATTGGCGTGCTGGTGGGACTGCTACTGCCAGCGGTCCAAGCGTCGCGGGAATCGGCTCGGCAAACGCAGTGTCTGAATCATCTAAAGCAGATTGGGCTAGCGGTCCAGAACTTTCATGCTCAACGCAACGAATTGCCGCCAAGTCGAAATTACGATCACTACACCAGTTGGGCATTTCTGCTGCTGCCGCACTTAGAGCAGGCTGCATTGTCGGACGAGTGGGACGATTCGCTTAAGTATTACTACCAAAGCGACACGGCAAGGATGACGGCGATTGCACCGTATTTTTGTCCCTCACGTCGCGACGCCAATCTTCACAGCACCCAGGGTGACGACATTTTGTCTCCCTACGAAACCAGCGGTCATGTCCCGGGGATTGTCAGCGACTATGCTTGTTCGGCGGGGCATGGGCCATCGGGAGTATGGAATTGGATCTATTCCAATGGAGCATTTGTGATGGGCGAAGGGGTAACCGATCCGGAAACGGTGCCTGACGGAAACTTTGCACCTCCCAATGCCAAGCTGGTCACGTGGAAAAGCCGCACTCGGTTCGCCAGTCTCAGCGATGGAACCAGCCACACCATCATTGTCGGTGAGAAACACGTGCGGCCGTCACGACAAGGCATCGCGCCCGAGGATGGCGCGATTTACAACGGAGATCATCCGGCGAATTTTTCACGCTGTGGCGGTCCCGGTTATCCGCTGGCACGCTTTCCGACCGACCGCTTTCAAACCAATTTTGGCAGCTACCATGTCGGCGGATGCAATTTTGTCTATGCCGACGGCAGCGTGCATGTGATAGATGTCGATATCTCGACCGATTTGTTAGGACGGCTGACCCATCGAAACGATCACCAAGTCATTGATGCGTTCTGAGCCGCGTCTAAGACTGCTGTTTGTCTTCCGCTTTGGCGTCATCGACCAAGGCTTGAAATCGCTCGAGTTGTAAGTGGTCCGAGGTCAGGCCAAGGTGCCCGACCGCTCGAGCAATTTCGGCCAACGTTGAATAGCCAAGCTTGCGTCCGATTTCGGTCTTATGTCGCTCGATGGTACGCGGACTACGGTGCAGCATCTTGGCGACCTCGGGAACACTCTTGCCATGTCCCAGCAAGATGAAAATTTCGAGTTCGCGATCACTGAGCGTCGACAAGCAACCGAGATCCACGTACTGGCTTGTCACCGTTTCGATCTCTTCGGTCGCATCCAGCGGGGCTCGCCGCGAAAGGATCAGTGCGTATTGAGCGGCGCCGGGATCGTCGTCAGGATTCGCCTGCGGATCGTCGGTTGAACCGACGGAGGGCTGCTCTTCATTTGCTTGGCCGGTGATGTCACTTTGACCAGTCCTGTCGGGTTGGCTCGTCGCGTCACTCTGGCTCGTCGCGTCACTTTGGCTACTAGCGTCACTTTGGCTTGACACGTTGTTTGGCTTGGACGTCTCCATGCTTCTGAGCAGTTCACCCCCATCGCTGATGGGGTAAAACGTGGAAACCATCTGGTGGCCGTTGTAGATATGCCTAGCTCGCAACGGCTTGCCGTTGTTGAGGACCTGTTCGATCCACGCCATCCGTTCCCGCACAAATTCGGGATGGAACAGGGCGCTCAGATGGCGATAGGTGCCTGGTTCGGCTGACGCGACACCAAACAGCGAACGAGCGGCCTCATTACTATATGCCACCCGCCCGTCTCGAGTGACGATCGTCACTCCTAGCCCAACTTCCATACGGAAGATGTCTGCCCAATTGATCGAGCTAAATGGACTGCTCATAAAGAATTCAATTCAATTCAACTCATTGCTTACCGAGGCGTGTTCACGTGAACCCGCGAGCGACGTGATAAGCGAATCACACACGCTTCCATGACACCTGTTAAAAAAACTACCTAAAACATTCTGCATTCACCGGAGCAGGGCTTTGCCCCCATGGCCGAGGTACCAATCCAAGTCTAGCTTGCTTTCTCGGGGGGGTAGCACGCGGTTTTCCGCAAATTACGACAATTGCCGCAGCTCTGTGGAAGAACCAGGGCGATCCTACGTGTTCACGAAAAAAGCGAGTACAGATGATTCGTCATCCTGAGCCGACGAGAGGAGACATCGCCCGTCGCGTTGATCGGATGCTCACGAGCCCCACTCTTAGCCCGCTGCTAGATGATAAGAAACTTTGCTTTCAATGCACTAGGACTGAAGCGATTTCCACCGCAAGAACCTAGAATCTTTGTGGTTGTTGGTACCTCAGCAAACGGTGGCTTGGCGCGGACTAATGCTGAGTGTCCCTTTTGTGGGGTGTCAGGACTAGTCCGCTAGTGATGGAGGATGGCGGTGACGGCAGGGCGGCGGTTTCGATTCTTGACCGCGTCATGGTCGATCATGCTGAATCACGCCGCCGTTAATCGAGGAAACCGACCAAGCTGTTGACCTCGTCGTGCTGCTGCAATTTCCGCAACGCCCGCCGTTCGATTTGCCGCACTCGTTCGCGGCTGATGTTGAATACCTTTGCCACTTCCGATAGCGTTTGAGGCGAGTAGTCATCAAACCCGAATCGCATTCGCACGATGGCCTGTTCTCGTTCATCGAGTTGATCGAGCAACGATTCCAAACGGTGGCTCAGCGAATTGGCATCCACTTCGTCGCCCAACGGGGTGGTCTGTTCTTCCTGCAGGATGTCACGCAGGTTCGTGGGGACCTCGCCCGCAGAGCTGTTATCCAGACTGTAGCTGGTGCTCAGTGAACGCTCCAGTACGACCAATCGCTCATCGCTCAGCCCCGCGGTATCGGCCACTTCACGATGGGTGGGGCGATGACTCAGTTGCTGGTAAAGATCGCTGATCGTTCGTTGCAGTTCATTCATTTCGCCAACGACGTGCACCGGGATCCGAATCGTGCGACTTTGTTCAGCCACGGCACGTCCAATCGCTTGGCGAATCCACCAAGTGGCGTAGGTCGAAAGTTTGAATCCTTTGCTCGCTTCGAACTTCTCGACGGCCCGCATCAATCCCGAGTTACCCTCTTGAATCAAATCCAGAAAGGCTAAGCCGCGACCGCGATACTTCTTCGCAATGGAAACGACCAAGCGTAGGTTGGCTTCGACCAGCTTCTGTTTGGTCGAGGTGTAAAGCGAATAAGCTCGTTCGAGTTCTTGGACACGTCGATCGAGACCACAGCTGGAGTGCTGAGTCCGACGCAGAATGGTTTCGTACTCGGCATGCTCTTCGAGGGTTAACTCCGAGCGACGCTGACGCAAAATCTTGAGTCGACGGTTCATCCAGAGCAGGTTTTCGTAGTGCTGTTCAATCGCCGGCAATCGCAACCCGAGCTCTTCGATCAGCGTCACGATGGATTCTCGTCGACGCAGATAGCGGCTGCGAGCCTCGCTTCGTTGGGCCAACGTCAATTGACGATCACGGATCGCTTCGTAGTCGGCATTGTTCAGCGATAGCAGCGACTGCAGTGTTTGAACATTCGGCTCGAGCCGGCTTAAGATTTGACGCTTGACCTTCTCGTCGGTCACGGCGTAACTGAGGCTTCGATCCGCCCTCGCGTCACCTGTGACAATTTCGCGAAGGGATGCGACGGCATCCTCGGCAATAAAACGAACGCGAAGCAAGTCATGTCGAAATAGGGTACGGGCATCATCCATCTGCACTGCCAACGCCAACTCTTGGTCGGCTGACAACAGCGAGGTGCGGCCCATCTGTTTCAGGTACATCCCCAGCGAATCCGAAAGCTCTTCCTGACTTCGCAATGGATTGTCATCCTGTCGCAACGTCGGAGTATCGAAGCCGCCGCGTATCGTCGTGTGTTCGGAATTCGAATTGAGAGAAACCATTTCCTATTCCTTTTATCTAAAATGAGAAAGCGGTTGTGGCTGACCGTTCAAGCCGGAAAATCAGACTCGCAAAGCCAACCCCGCAAAGCTCTTTGCCCGGAAGAGCTCTATTCCTCTTTCTCAGCAATGTTTGTATTCACGCACTCACCATTTCAAGGACGCCAATGAATCCACCGGAGTGACGCACGCAATGAATCACGTTTAGACAGACCGTATTGCGCTCACTGTGTTTACGCATTGAGAGACTCGAAAGTTCCCACGGGTTCGACTAATCGCCTAAACCCACGTGAGCCAGTTTGCCAATCTCTCACCCTCGGTGCTTACAAAACGCTCCTACAGTGACGCCTTGTTTTGCCGTTTTTGACAGCCTTTTCTAACCGTTTTTTGGTAATTTCCATAACACGCAAAGATCATGCCGCGTGTGGTTTATTCCGCTTCGACGCCAATTCGGATTGCCCTCGGACATCCCCTCAGAACCCCCCTTCGTATCTATCGTTTTGGTCTGTCACCTGAGGTTGAAACGCTATGATTGTAGGACGATTTTTGGCGTGAAATTGAACGTTTGGGGGGGCGGGAATCCATTACAATCCAGCGACGCACGGGGCCGTCAACCGCAGTAAACACTGCAATGCGTGACCATGTCGACGCGGTCAATCAACGTCGCCCTATTCTGAGAATATGGCTATCTGCAGTGACGCTGGCGTCCTGAATTAGTAATGGACATCGGGCATAATGCCCCGCCTGGGGCAAGTTGCCATCCAAAGGGGACGCGTTTCGGCAGTGCCATGATTCCGAGGCCGTCAAACGCGTCCGCCGTCCTGTCCACCGCCCGCCTTTTTGACCACGTAGCCATGACGTCCACGATCAAGCCGTTTCACATCTATCTGTATGGGCCCGAGCAAAATGGGCCTCAGCGAATTGGGCCCGAACAAGATGGGCCCGAGCAACAAGGGCCCGAGCAAAGCCCGCTGCCAACTCGTTTTGAAGATGCTGCCGCGCGATTGCAATTATTGCCACGACTCTATTTCGAGCTGGATGGATCGTTCGTTTGGTCCGCCGATCAGGGACAGCAAGTCGAGGGAATGCTCTACGACGCCAACGACCAACTGCAGTATGTCGATCTTCAAGGACAATGCACCCGGGGAACTTGGAACACCGTCTTGCAAGCAATCGTGGGTAGCAGTGCGGCAGATTGCATTGTGATGGTAATTCCGGCTAGATCGTTGAAAAACTTACCAACGTTTGAACAGTCGATCTGGGGTGACTAAGTTTTTTAAGAAATCGGCGAGCAAATAAAAACCGGCTCTTTTACGGTGTTTTTGCTGCTTTTTGATGCGAAATTGCCTTTGGCAGGCGAACTTTCTCACTTTTTCGACGCTCTGTCAGGTTGGGTTGGCATCCTGATTGCTTCTCTCCTGTTTCGTCCTCGGCGATGTCAGCCGATGTGGCGAATACAAATGTAGCTGAAGCCTGAATAACGCCTAAGCGATTACTTTCCTGGAGGGATTCATCAATGTTGACCGCTACTCGTCCTGAGACTGTCTCTAAATCAACTTCGTCGACTCAAAATGAGATTCGGCTTTCAGATGCTGAGATTTCACGCCGAGTCGTGGCGATCCGCTCTGGCTGGAGCATTGCTGAGCGAGTCCGCCGTCGACGTGAAGCTGACAAACGCTTCCTCGATTTGATCAGTGCGTTGTCGGCTTGCGAAGCCGCTTAATCATTACCGTTAGAACGGTGTTCGGGATCTCCCGAGCCGTTGTCTAAAGCGTCGGTTGACTGCTTTGATCGCTAGTTTTTTTGATTTCAAATAGGAAGGATTCGACCATGTCGACAATGATTTGTGAGAAGAAAGTGACCCCCACGATCGCCGCTAAGCCATCGAAAACAAATCGCACGAATGTACGTGTTTCGGACGCTGAGATTTCGCGTCGCGTGCTCGCGATTCGTTCGGGCTGGAGCATTTCAGAGCGGATTCGTCGTCGACGTGATGCCGACCAACGCTTTCTTGATTTGATGGTGGCATTGTCGGGATGTGACGCCGCATAGAGATGGGCCGGCGATCTACGTAGCCTTTGTAGCGGCGGTGAGTCGCCCAAGGCGGGTTCGTTGAATCGCCAGAATCTGACCAGTTAATCTGAGCCAAGTAATCTGGGCCAGTTAGAACGCCCGCGGCGGGGTCAAGCTGAAAAGCCTAGTCAATCGATTCTCCCTTGCTGGGGATTGGTTCGCTTGACGGTTTGCCCACAATTTCGCCTCGATAGCGACACGCTTCGATAAATGACTCGAGGATCACCAAGGCGGCAACGGCGTCGATTCGTTTCTTTTTGCCTTGACGACTGTAACCCGCAGCCCGCATTCGATTGTTGGCGTCGGCCGTGGTAAATCGCTCGTCGAACAACCGTACCGGTTTACCGGTTGTCTTGGAAAGCCAGCGAGCAAATTCGCGTGCTTGAAGGCTCTTTTCACTCTCTCCACCATCCAAGTGGATGGGAAGCCCGACAACAAAAGCGGAGATTCGCTCCGACTTCGTCAATTCGCGGTAATAGTCGCCGTCCTGCTTCCATTGATCCGCTGCGCGGACCTCCAACGGGCTTGCCAAAATTCGATCGGGATCACATATCGCGATCCCAATCCGCACACTGCCAAAATCAATCGATGCAAGTCGCCCGGCCAAGGGGAAGTCGTCTGTGGGTGCGGTCATCAAAATGCAGTCAGGGGTACCGAAGAGTTCGAGAGACGGTAACGAAGGGACGCCATCCGTTCTTGCCAGCCGGGATGATGGCTTACCCCACATTACTGATTTTCCAGCCATCTGCAATGCAGCTCGAAATGCGAGTGACGGCGAATTCCCATCACTTCAACCTCGCTAATGCTTTGCATCCCCTTCGAAATAGCGTTGTAGAAATGCCTTTCGGTCTTCTGGTTCTGCGGCCAGCTGTACCATTGCGTACAAACGCTGTTGGTCACGTCGTTTTTTTTCCGCCAACGACTCCTGGTTTAAGAAATGGTCCGGAGCTGCGGTCAATAGATCGAAACACTGAGGCGGATGGGGGCCTGCGATGACTCCGGCTCGATCAAGCATGGCAAAGGCGGTGGCGATGCGGTGGTCGTGACGACTAACACGTTGCAGTCGCTCGTTCATCCAATCGACTCCGAATGCGCGGCACGATTCGTTATGTTCGATTAGCAAATTGAGTAGTCGACCGTAGAAATCCGCGTCTGGGTTGGACCATTCGATGAACTGCATTTGCGTCATCAAATCGCTCTGGTCATACAGCCACACGCATCGGCTTGGCTGATTGTCACGGCCGGCACGGCCCACTTCTTGGTAATAAGATTCAATCGAACCCGGCGTTTCCGCATGAATCAAAACGCGGATGTTTGCTTTGTCGATCCCCATTCCAAATGCGTTAGTGGCCAGCACCACATCAGTGTCACCATTTAAAAATCGATTATGAACTTGTCGGCGTTTTTGGCTTGGCAAGTCGCCGTGATAACACTCGTGGTCGACGCCTTGGCTGAGTAAATGGTCGCTGAACCGAGTCAAGGTTTTGATCAACGAAAAGTAGATCACCACGCTGCCGCCGCGATACTGATCGTCATGAAGCAACCGCTCGATGGCATCAAGTTTCTCTTGATCGCCCATCACGTGTTCGACATCCAGCCGCAGATTGGGGCGTTCGATGCCCTGATAAAACAATTGGATCTCGTCCTCCGGGATTCCCAACTGAGAGTAGATATCGCGACGGCACTCCTCCGTTGCAGTCGCTGTCAATGCGATCGTGGTGGGAAATCCCAACTGTTCTCGGATCTCGCCGACACGCGAGTAGTCGGGGCGAAAATCGTGTCCCCACTGACTGACGCAGTGGGCTTCGTCGATTGCCAACAACTTGACATGACGCTTCGCGATGATCGTACGAAACTCTTGCTTGCGAAATCGCTCGGGGGTCACGTACAGCAGCCGGTACTTTCCCGATGCGACTTCCTGATAGCGAGTTTCGCGAGTCGGGCGGTCCAGCGATGAATTGATGTAAGCTGCATCAATGCCTCGCGATCTCAAATCGCTGACTTGATCATGCATCAATGCGACCAAAGGAGACAAGACTAAGACGATTTCATGAGCGTCCGCTTTGGGGTCGGCTTGCGGGATGGTCAGCGCTGGAATCTGGTAGCACAACGATTTTCCCATTCCCGTCGGCATCACCACCATCGCATGGTTCCCAGCCAAGACGTGTTCGATCACCGCCTGCTGCGCAGGGCGGAATGACGGATAGCCGAAGTGACGAGCCAAAACGGAATGGATTGATTGCGGGTCAGGCATAAAAAGTAGCGTCGCTCTAATCGAGCGAGTAAAGATGAGTGATTAGGAAACAGGAAATCAATGGCAACAAGGATTACAGTAAAGTCCAACTACGCGCGGTTCGCAGACGCAAAAACTTGCATCCCTGCCGGTGTTGGCAGCGAACTGGATAAATTAGCAAATTTCCCGAGTCTTTCCGATGCTGCGGCAGCGTTAGCCTGAAGGCCAATTGCCATCGGGGACACCCACGCTAGGTGCTTCGGAGGTCCGAAACTTGACTTGCGTGTGGTTCTGGGGGGTGGCGATCCACCGTGTCGTTTGTGAAGCAGTTTGTTGCAATTTGCCGTTAAAACTTCATGTTTTTACGTGGGATAAGCAACCAACGTTGTGCTAGTTTAAGAGTTGTTCTCTCCTTTCTTATTTTGTTTGTCTATTTGGAGTGATGTTTACCGTGAAGGCCAAAAGAGATCCGCGGCTTGCCGACATATCGTCTCGGCATTCCAATGCCGCTGCCGATTTGCCCATGCCATCGATAGCGATGGAGCCCCCAACCAAGCGAAGAAAGGAACCGCCTGCGATTCCCACTCGCTCTCGATTTCGGTGGTCCAACCGTCCCGAATGGCTGACGACGTTTCTAGCCGCGTTTGGGGTTTTTTTGGTGGCGTTGGTAATCTATGGAGCCAGCCATGAAATCAGCAGCACGCTAAAACGGAATCAACACCACCAAGCGATCACCGACGTGTGGCGTCAATTGTTGGTTTCCAATGTCGCGGTGTCCGGGTCGCCAACCCGAATTGTCGAGGCAGACCTGCCCGTGTTTCCCTCGGTCTCATTTCAAGCCGTTCGTTCCCCGCTGGAACTGAACCGCAACTTGCGACTCGCCGCGGCGCTGCCCGGTATTCGCCGAATTGATCTGTCCCCCGAATCCACGCGTTTTATCGGTGGCGGACACGCTGACGATTCGACGCTGGAAATTCTAGGCCGCAGTTTTCGTGAACTCGACTCGTTGGACCTGAGTGGGACCGCGATCAGCACGCTCAAGCCGATCGAATCGTTGAAGGTGCGTGAATTGCGAATCATCAACTCAACGATCAAGCCGGACAATTTGTCATCGCTGAAGTACTTTGATTCGGTAACCGATTTGTGGGTCGGATGGTACGGAAACGCCCAAGACGGCGACAGCATCTTTCTTTCGGACGCCTATCGGGCTCGCGTCGTCGATGCCATGGCGGAAATGAAGGGGCTGAAATCAATTCACCATGTCGACATGGCGTTTACCAAGGAACAGCGTGAACAACTCTCTCGGTTCAACCTGATCCAAGTTAAATAGGACCCGCTAAAATCGGCCGCTCGCCGGTGGTTACGACATCCAGTATTCGTCGACCTGCAATCCCCCGCATCGTTCATCGATGCGGGGGATTTTTTCTTTGGGGGAGGAGAGCATTCTTAACTCCGAACCTTGGCGAAAAATGACTTCGTTACTTGTCCGCTCCGCAAAGCACGCTTTTCGGTCCCCACGTCGCAATCGCTACCCAAAGTGGATGCCGTGGTCCGTCGGCCACCCTCTCGCATGCAAACCCAACCGCAAAAATTCCCTCGGTTTAGGCCACGCTCCACTGTGTCAACGCGGGCATGCTTAACTCGCTAGCACTGCGATGCCTAAGAAGTGTGCGTCAAGTGGGCTGTCCTAAATCCTTCTGTCTACAAAGGGTTAGCCATGAAAATGGAATTGACAAAAATTTTCAAAAAATGGCGGGTGGGTAAGGGGACGGCAAGGCAGTGAGAAGATCATTCAGAGCGAGACTATGACCCATTAATTGCCCCGCCCCCTCTGGCGGTCTGGGTCACGCCGTCGTGTGGTTTGGGTGTCGGGCATTCGGATTGCTGAACAGGTGCCAGTGCGTGAATTTCATTCCGATCGAAAGACCGGGGTGAAGTTTAGTTTTTACATCAAGGTTGAAGCATTAGGAAAAGTTATTTCATGTCGATTCTCAAATTCCAGTACGCCCGACCCGTGCGTGCTGAGCGGCGCAGCGGTTTTACATTGGTCGAGCTATTGGTTGTCATTGCGATCATTGGCGTATTAGTAGGACTGTTGTTGCCTGCCGTGCAGTCGGCCCGCGAAGCCGCTCGCCGTATGTCGTGTTCCAACAACTTGAAGCAACTCGGTTTGGCACTACATCTCTATCACGACACCTACCGTTCGATGCCGCCCGCAGTGATTCCTGCAACCGCGACCAACGACCGTCCGGCGTCGTGGCTCGTTCGCATCTTGCCCTTCATTGAGCAAAGTGCTGCCTTTGAAGCATCGACATTCAGCGGGACCGATTGGGCGTCTCGTGACACCGGCGTCAATCGCAATTGGGAAGCGTTCCACGGTTTGGTGGTTCCTGGTCTGAACTGTCCTTCGAGTGCGCTTCCTACTACCCGGCTCGACAACACAAGTGCTGCCACCAAGGCGTTGGGAGCGCCGGACCAACTCGAGATGCAAATTTCGAACTATGTCGGTGTGGCGGGACGATTCAGCAATAACAACACCAACTATTCGACGTGGAACGGATACCACGGAATGACCGATCACAACGGCGTGATCGTGGCGTTGGATAACTATTACAACCAACCCGTGCGTTTCGCATCGATCCTAGATGGAACCAGCAACACGCTGATGGTAGGCGAGCAATCCGCTGAGATCCGCATTCGTAATTCCGATGGAACCTCTAGCTTCTATGACCAACGAGCCGGCAATTGGTATGGCGGTGCTTGGTCCGGTGGCGGTGGTGCAAACCACAATGAATCCGAAGCTTACTGGATGAACATTGCGTCGACGCGTGTCGGTATCAACTATTCGTCGACCAGCCGTTATTCGCCTCATGGAATCGGCCCCTATTGGTACGGACGACCGGGCCGTCACACTGTGTTCAACTCGACGCATGGTGGCGGAGCTCAGTTCGTGCTGGCGGACGGAAGCGTTCGTTTTATCAGCGAAAATATTCGTTTCGATATTTACGCTCTGTTGGCGGATCGCCAAGACCGTACTGTTTTGAACGAAGAGTACTAGGATTCATTCTTTGCCTGACAATGCAAATCAATACACCTTTTGATCTATCTAGAAACTCATTGATGAAAATGAACCACGTCTCGAAACTTTCGCTGGGCCTAGCAATGTTTTTGCTGGTCGGCACCCTTGGATGCAGCCGAAGTGACAAGCCATCGTTGGCTGAGGTCAAAGGCAAGCTAATGAAGGAAGGGAAACCTTTCGTCAACGCTCAGGTGGAATTCTATCCAACGGTCAACGGCGCCGCTTCGTATGGCGAAACCGATGAAACCGGTAGCTTCACCCTGTATTACTCGACCGGCGATCCGGGGGCCGCCATTGGCGACCACAAAGTGACCGTCATCGGAGGGCACGTCGCTGGCGATCCCAGTCCGCCAGCACCGGCGGAGACCATCGCGCCGACCATTTCGACCGAAGAAATGGCCGAAGGAACGCTGCAACCCGTCGGGATGGCTCCCCAAGGTCGCTCTCGATCCAAAGATGGTTCGCCAAGCCGAGTCGAAGGCTTGACCGCCAAGGTTGAAAGTGGGCCAAACGAGATCATCTTGAGCTTGTAGTTCGTTTGCTGCGAATCTTGATCCAATCATCGCGACGATTGAGGGTGACCCAGGTTGCCCTCAGTCGTTTTTTTTTGCACATCGGGACAAGGAATTGACTTGGCAGCCCCCAATGAACAGACTGGTGGGCCGTGATTTTGCCGTCCGCACCGAGCGGACGGTCTATCGACTTCCCTGTTGACGTTCAAAAAGAGATCAAGATGGTTCGGTTTACGCGAAGGGTAGCACTGGGGCACTCATCCGGCGTCCGACCGACGCTGATCCCAATGTTTTGGCAATTCGCGTTGTTGGGATTGCTTATCGGGGCTGTGACTATGATCACCGTTGCCGACTCCGCTGCACAGCAATCAAGTGCACCTGCCGCGACACGACCGGGGCAACCATCGCGTCCCAATCTGATTCTGATTCTCGCGGACGATCTAGGTTACGGTGACGTCACCTGCAATGGAGCGACCGATGTGCAAACGCCGCATCTAGACCAATTCGCTTCCGAAGGAATGACGTTGACTCGGATGCGAGCCAATTGCACGGTGTGCTCACCGACGCGAGCTGCGATCATGACGGGAATGTATCCCGATCGTGCGGGCGTCCCCGGAGTCATTCGCACGCATGCCCGAAATTCATGGGGATACCTGCGAACCGATGTACCAACGCTGGCCGACCGGCTCGGCGACGCAGGGTATCAAACCGGCATCATTGGAAAGTGGCATCTCGGGTTGGCGTCGCCCAACACACCATGCGAACGTGGTTTTGACCACTTTCACGGGTTTCTTGGTGACATGATGGATGACTACGACACGCATCGTCGCCATGGACACAATTACATGCGTCTGAATGATCAGGAAATTGATCCCAAGGGGCATGCAACGGAGTTGTTTACGCAGTGGGCTGATGATTACCTAACCGAACAAGCCGCCGCGTCCGAGTCGCCGTTTTTTCTTTACCTTGCCTACAACGCCCCTCATTTTCCCATCCAACCGCCCGACGCGTGGCTAGAGCGTGTGCAACAACGTGCTCCACATCTTGATGCCAAGCGGGCGTTGAACGTCGCGTTTGTCGAGCATTTGGATGACCAAATCGGAAAATTGTTTGCTCGTATCGATGAACTCGGGCTGCGTGAAAATACGGTGATTGCGTTTACGTCGGACAATGGCGGTTCATTGCCTCATGCTCAAAGCAATGATCCTTGGCGTGACGGCAAACAGAGTCATTACGATGGTGGGCTTCGTGTTCCCGCGTGGGTGCGTTACCCCGGCAAGATTGCTGCGGGAAGTCGCAGTGATCAACCTGTATTGACGTTTGATCTTGCCGCAACCTTTCTGCAATACGCGGGCGTACCACAGCCAAGCGAGATCGACGCCATTGGATTGAAGGATCTGCTCCACGGCGATTCGTCTACCTTCGCTTCCGCCAATTCAGATCGCGAGCTTTATTTTGTCCGCCGCGAAGGAGGCGGTCATTACGTAGGGCACGCTTATCACGCACTGATTCAGGGGCGATGGAAGTTGATGCAGAACGATCCGTTTTCTCCGCTGGAACTATATGATCTCGAGAGCGATCCGCAGGAAGCCAACAACCAGATCGCCAAACAAGCTCGGGTGGTCGCGAAGATGAAACCGCGTTTGGCGGCACAGATTCAGCAAGGGGGACGTATTCCTTGGCAAGCCCCACCGTCGACCGAACCCTCGGAAACGCCTGCGCAGTAGCGTCCACCGATGTGCGCATGATCGGTGTTTCAAAACGCCGCACATGTATCACTTTGCCTTAGGCTGCTCAGTCGGTTCGATGTGAAAAACGCGGTAAAGCGTGCTTGGCATGCTTTGTGCCTTGTTGTTTCGGTGCTGCTGGTTTGATCGCGTCACATCGACGTGTCGATCGAACCCACTTCGCCAAATCAATGACAAGGGATTCCAATGCGTTGTTTGCCAATCCGTCGCGGTATCGTCACCGCCGCAGTGTTGCTGTGGATCGGTTCGTTCTCGAGCCACAATTTTGTGGCTGCGAATGAACCGGCGGTTTCCATTGCGTTGTTCGAAGCAATCGATTCGAAACAGGTTTCTGTCCAATTCATTGCACTCGATGCAAACCGCGCGAATGTGTTGATTGAAAACAATACAAATCACGTCTTACATCTCGAACTGCCTGATGCGATTGCCGCAGTTCCTGTGTTGGCGCAATTTGGATTCGGTGGACAACAACAAGCCGGATTCGGAGCAGCGCAGGGGCAAGCCGGTCAGAGTGGCGGCAACCAAAGTGTCGGCGGAGGATTCCAGCAAGGTGGGCAACAGGGCGGCAATGCCTTTGGCAATAATTTCGGCAATGTCGGCGGCGGGAATGCGCGGCAAAATGATGGTTTCGGGATGGGGTTCATGCGAATTGCCCCTCAGAAGACTCGCAAATTGGTCGCCACGACGGTCTGCTTGGAACAGGGCAAACCCGAACCCAATGCCAAGGTGAAGTACCGCATGGTCCCGATCGAGCAGTACACGCAAGACGCGAGATTGATTGAACTTTGCCGTCAATTGGCTCTTAAAAACGTATCGCAAAACGTGGCCCAAGCGGTCGCATGGCATTACGCCAACGGTCTAACTTGGGAAAAACTTGGCAAACTCAATCGCATCGAGTCGCGGTATCTTGGCAACGTGCCGATGTTTCGGGCTCAGGAACTAAAGGATGCGAAAACGCTGGCCGAGGCACTTGAAACGTCACATGGTGAGAATTCCCAATCGCAGCTGGAGTCATCGCTCTCGCAGGATTTTTCTATCTCGCAGGCCCCCGAAACCTTGACGAGCAAATAAATGGCCGGATTTGACCTTTTCGACGTCAAGCGGGTTTTGGTATCTGCAATGCACGATGAAGATTATTGCATTCCCCACCCCGCGTTCTCGGCAAGCAACTCCGCATCTCTCTGATGGCGGTGATGGCGGATCGGCTGGACGTACGTCGCGTGTACCGGCGAAACCGAAATTGTTGGGTTTCGATGCGGTTCGCGGCGTCGCTGCGCTTGCCGTGGTGCTGCTTCACGCTTGTGTACCGTACCTGCAAAACCCGATGCCGGGATTGGTGTGGTCGGTTCGTGATTCCGCCAGCCCATCGGTTGATTGGCTGTTCTGGGGCATCGAAGTCTTCATCATGCCGTTGTTTTTGGTGTTGGCGGGCTTTTTTGCTTGGCAAACCTTCTCCAACCGGGGCAGCGGTCCGCTTGTGCGAAGTCGTGCCAAACGATTGTTGGTGCCACTTGCGTTCGCGGTGTGTGTGATCTTGCCAATGGACCTATACACCTGGGTACTTGGTTGGGTCGGCGAGGGCATCGTGGAACCGGTCAAGTTAAAAAGTTTGAAGTTCGACGGCGTCGTCGATCAAGATTTATGGGGCCTGAGCCATCTTTGGTTCTTGCACTACGTGTTCTTCTACGTGGTGGTCGTCGCGGCAGTCGCTCGCTTTGATTCGCTGCGAAATCTATGTAGTAAGATTGCCGAGCGTTGGCCGTTGGCGTTGGCATTGCTGGCCGGAACAGGCGTTGTCACGCTGTTGGTTGCACCCGAAGTCGTGTGGGGATTTCAGCACGCTTATCTTCCGGTGCTCAGCAAGTGGGTTTACAGCGGAACGTTCTTCGCCGCGGGAATGTTGATTGCCAAAGTGGATCCCAGTTTGGTGTTTTTTGAAAACCGAGTCACATCGATGGCGATTGCAAGCGTGATGCTGTTGCTGACCGCCGTTTCGCTAGGACGATGGAATCTGCAATACGGCGACAGCCTGTTAGCGCATTCAGGACTTGCCGTGGTGACGGTGTTGGCGGCTTATAGCGTGACTTTTTTGGCGATCGCGGTCAGCCGAAGAATCAATCATCTTTCACTGACGCTTCAGTATTTGGCGGCCGCTTCGTTTTGGATCTACCTGGTTCATCACCCCATTCTCGGGTTGGTGCATATTGATCTGAAACAGTGGATGCCTGCGACGCCGCCAAGTGTCAAGATGGCGGCAGCTTTCTGCATCGCGGTCGGACTGAGCTTGTTGACCTACGAAGGGCTGGTTCGCCGCACACGACTAGGGCGGATGCTGGGAATGCAGTGGACACCTCCGACGCAGACGGTCGAAGTGTTGTCAATGCGACGCGAGTCTGTGGCGACCGAATCGGTGCCGCAACGCCGCGCGGCTTGATCGGCGTCGAGGAATTGCCGCAACTGGCTGCTACGGCGATGGCAGCACAATTTCGACCTGCGAAGGGACGCTCATCGAATCGATGGGAATTTCGCTGCTGAATGAGTTCATCGGTTCGAGACATCCGATGCCGCATCCCCCGATCATCTCGAGTTCAACAGAACCCCCGTTCACACGAACGCGAGGATGATGGTTTGGGCAGTCGGGGTTCCGGCAATCTGGAGTGTTGGGACAAAGGCTGGCGTACGGTACTTGGTCCAATAGAGCGTTGGCCACACAGGCGGCTTGGTTCTCGCGAAGCGTTCCCGCGGCGTATTGGGTAATGATCTCTGGCTTTAGAAAGACGATCAACTCACTTTCGCGAACCTCGCTGCCGTGGCTACGAAACAGTCGACCGATGTATTTGACATCTTTCAAATAGGGGACTCCCCGTACGGTTTCGGTAATGCTCTTTTGACGCAGCCCTCCCATCGCAAACAGTTGCCCATTGCCAACGCGGACCGTCGTCTCGGCATTGCGGCTGTCGATCACGGGGTAGGCGTCACGATATTCGGCAACGACGCTGTATTCAGGTCGCACCTGCATTTCAATAGTCCCGTCGCGGCTGATCCGCGGCGTGACGTTCAAGATGATTCCCGCTTCCTCGAACTCGACCTGCGGAATGGACCCGGTGCTGGTCACGATCGAAGTGACGATCGGTAGCCGCTGGACAATTTTGATCGACGCTTGGCAGCGATCGCCCACGGTGACGGTTGGGTCCGCAAGGATCTTGGCTTCGGATGTGGCGCTGAGTGCTTGCAGTGCCACGGTAGCATCATAAGAGTTATTGAGCGTGCGAAATCCGAGGGAGGACGTCGGGCTGCCCAGCCCCAAATCGGTGCCCGCTTCGATCGCATTTCGAAAAACGCTGATCTCTTCGTCGGTGCCCGCATTGAGCAAACTCGTCGCTCGGCTATGAGGACCATGCGACCAATTCACGCCAAGGCCTTCGGCCTCTTTCAAAGAAACGTCATAGATCAATGCGGTGATGCGGACTTGGGGACGAGGGATATCAAGTTGTTCGATGGCTTGAGCCGCCAATCGCAATTGATCCGGGGTTCCCTTGATCATAATGCGATTTTCTTTCGCATAGGTTGCCACGGTGATGGTGTCACCGAGCGCCGCTTGCAACGACTCGGTCATCTCTTCGGCTTCGGTGAATTGAGGCGTAAAGTAGGCGATGCCGTCGGTCGCGAGAAACGATTCATTGGTCGGTAACGTTACCGCAGGTGCGGGCAGATCTTGGACCGCCGGACTTGCCGCAGCGTGTTGTGGCGATAGATGCGAGATTAGCTCTTGCACGTTGTCGATGCGTTCGGGGCGGTCGACGATCAAGATCGCTCCGTTGCCAAGTTTGCGGATTTGCCCCCGGTCGCTCAGCAATAGCTGCACTGCATCGATCGTTGTATCGGAATCGCCTGCGGCAGATGGCAGCTGGATCAATCGCGATACAAAATCAGGATTGTCGGACCCTACTTGATCCATCGGCAACACGATCAAACTGTTGCCCGTTTGACGGTAGCTGTAGCCGGATGAATTGAGGACCGCGGACAAGACTTCGCGCAGCGGGGTTTCAAAAAAGGTACCACTGACCTCACCGTTGATCGTATCAGCCGCGACGATGTTGACCTTCCAAAGGTCACTCAGCAGAAAGATCACCTCGTTCAGCGGCGTTTTGCGAAACGTGATGCTACCTTTTGCGTCCAGCTGTGCGGCGACGTTGTGCGGACTCGTCTCGGTTTGCCGCGAGTCGGAGAGGTCGCGAGGATTTGACGCTGTGGTTAGATGCGGTTCTGCGGGCAGATGCGGTTCGATGGGCAGCGACGTCTTGCTGTGATTCGCAGCAGAGCTGGGTGGTTGCGGTTGCAGCGGCGAAGGCGGCAGCGGCACAACGGGGGACACTGTGTTCAGGGGCGCCGGTGCATCGGCCGCAATCAACACACGGCCTTCGGGTTTGACGATGACGGGGTGACCGCTGCCGGGAATGGGGATTAGATCAGGGACGTCGGCGACCATCAGATTCGTCGCCGCTGCATCCGCATTGAAACCTTCGGCGGAGCCAATCGATTGCTCGCCCACCGCGCTGCCCAAGCCGCAACCAGCGACGAAAATCGTGATCACGAGTCGTCCGAATAGACCCCGCGTCGGTGCAAAGCACGTCGACGAGGCGATAGAATCATTTTGCGACATTGTGCCATCCATGGCATTTGTGTTGATTCAGCTAGTTCTGGTCGGCATTACGTTAGCGGATACACGTGGTCTAGTAAAAATGTCGAATGCCCCGGGGGTGACGAGCGAACTCGTCTTCATCTTCGTCTTCGATTGGTTTGGGGCTAAGCCCAAACACAATCAATCGCATCTCCGACGCGACAACCGGCAGATCCCCTTCCGTGGGCATCATCACCATGCTGTTGGTCGTCATGTACCATCCCTGCTTGGCGATGCCCTGCAGGATTTGGGTTACCTTTTCGAGGGACCCATCAATTCGCAACTCAATTTCGTGAGTATGCAAGATGTAATCCGATTCGTCACTGTATTGGGGAGGCGATTCCTCTCGAGGATCATCATTTTCGATGGCCCACGGTCGGACACGTCCCTTGCTAATTTCGAGACTTCGTAGTCGTCCTCCTGCATCGCGAATGATCGCGATCAAGGTGCTGCGAACCTCTTGGCTTTTTTCGGGATCGATGGAACGATTCAGATGAGAGACCAAGTCGGTGCTGATGCGGTGTTCAAGTTCGCGTAAACGTTGTTGATTGTTTTGCACTAACCTGAACTGACCATCCATCGCACGAAGTTCGCGTGCTTCACTACGCAGCCTAAAGTATTCATCGACCCATGGAATACCTATCGCGATGATCGCAAGCAAACTTACGCTCGCGACGATTGCTCGGGTTGCCCGGCTATTCAAATTATTCATGTTGTGCTGGCTCCACAGAGTGGGGGTGACGCGGAGTCATGGTCAAACGAATCGAGAATCGGGTCGCTTCGGAATTCGCTTCGGGCGTGGTGGAATGCAGCGCCACTTCGCTAACCTCAGGCAATTGTCGCAATTGTTCGAGGATTTCGTACACCACGCGCTCTTCGAGCACCGTGCCCTCGATCCGAACATGCGAACCCGATTCGATTCGATATTCATTTAATTTCGCCAGATCCGGTAAACATTGTGTGATCTGACGCAGCAGCGCCATCCAATCGACTTCGGCGGAATGACGTTCAACGGTCCTGAGATGTTCAAGCCATTCTCGTTTGCGTGCCAGGTCGGTCATCCGTGCTTGAGTGGCAACCACCTGAGCCTGGACCTGTTCGGTCCCCTGTTTCAAATCTGCCGCGTGACGGCGAGCATGACCGAGCAAGCTGAAGCTGAGTATGAGAAACAAAGCCGCCACCAACGCAGGCCATGCGACACGCAGGAATTGAGCGGGCAGCGAAAGCTCGGGAGCTCGGCGGACATCACGAAGCAGATCGGGAACTTGATCGACCGTCACACCAAGCATCAGCGGCAGCACCGAAGCGACGGCGGGAACACAGTGCGATTCACAATCCACGCTGCTGATGTCGTACAGTTGCGGGCACGGGGGAACCCGGAGGACGACCGCGTCAAATTCGACGCTGCGGCGAAACCGTTCCGCGGCATCGATGACTTTCTCTGCGGTGCCGCAAATCAATAGTGTCTTCAGTCCGCCACCGTCGATCCCCAAGTGGCGATGACAGAAACGTTGTAGTCGGGAAATGTGCCCGTCCAACGTCGCCTGCAGCGCTTCGACCGTTTTGGCGGTTGCCGGACGGTAATCCAGAATCAGCCGCCCTTCATGAATGATTCCCACGTTCCAGCGTGTCCCCGTTCCATCGGCGATCAATTGCGGATGAGGGGAATCGATGCTGGTGTGGCCGATCAATCGAGCCATGCTGATCAACGAAGGTTCCGCCCAGGCGACTTCGATATCGCTTTCACGCAGTGTGTCGTAAATCATTCGCATGACCGATTCATTTGCCACGCTGGTAGCGGCGTAGTCGGATTGCGAATCGATGCGAGTTCGCTGCAATCCGGTGACCTTTTGGCCTGGCCCCAATTGCAGATAGCGTGGCACGCGATGTTGCAGCGTCGACAATTCATGGTCGACCGTGTCGGACGTACCGAGCGTGATTCGATTGACGCAAATGTCCCCATCCAACGACAAACAAACCGTGCCACGACGCATGTCATGACGATCGACCAACGTGGCAATCGCGTCGGCAAAGGCCGAAGCATGCGACGCGGTTAACCAGCCGTTGGCCATCGGACAGCGAATCGCGTCAATTTCAAGCCGATAGCGTTCCCCTTGGATCGGGGTGGCGATCGCAACTTGAACCATTCGGTTTTCAATCCACAAACCAAACAGCTTGCCGCGTTCAATGTCGTTTTTTTGTTGGGATGACGGACTCGTCATTGCAGGAAATCCTCCTGCGTGAAGCCTAGGTCGCGGTTAACGCCGCGAAACAAAATTTAGTTTGCAAGCATTTTCACTTTGACGGTCCTGTCGATCGTGCCGGTTTGGCAAGATGGAGTGATGGTAGGGGGGGGATTTGGCCGATGAACCTAGTGGAATTGGAGGGACAACGATGGTCGTTCCCATCTAAAACTCGTTCGCCTCACTGTTTCGCAATCGCCATGCTCGACACACCGGTCGCCTTTATCGTATTCAATCGTCCTGTGCAGACACGGCAGTCGTTTCAAGCGATCCAAATGGCTCGTCCAAAGGACTTGTTCATCATCAGTGATGGTCCCCGAGACGATCGGGATGGCGAAGCCGAATTGGTCGCACAATCACGGCAGATTGCCGAACAGGTTGATTGGCCGTGCGAGGTCACACGGATCTATTCGGATCACAATTTGGGCTGCGCCAAGCGGGTTAGCAGCGGCATCACGGCGGTGTTTCAGCAGGTCGAACAGGCGATCATTTTGGAAGACGATTGCGTCCCCAACCAAACGTTTTTCCGCTTCTGCAACGAACTACTCGATCGCTATCAAGATGACACCCGCGTGATGGCGATCAGCGGCGATAATTTCCAGCGAGGGCCACTTGACCCAGCGGATTCCTATTACTTCTCGAAATATTTGCACTGCTGGGGTTGGGCGACGTGGCGCCGCGCTTGGCAACATTACGCAGGCACGCTCGAGGCATGGCCCGAGTTTCGTGACCGCGGTGGTCTGCAGACCGTTTGTCACTCGTTGAGCGAACGAGATTATTGGACGCGAACGTTCAACCGCGTGCACGAAGGAAAAATCGACACCTGGGATTTCACTTGGTTGTTGGCGTGTTGGATGAACCACGGTTTGACCGCACTGCCGACCAAGAACTTGGTGTCCAATATTGGATTCGGCGAAGACGCGACTCACACTTCGCACTCAAGTCCGTTTGAGAATTTGCCCACTTACGAATTTAAGACGCTCGAGCATCCGAAATACGTCAGCCGTTCGGTCGAAAAAGATCTGGCGACCGATCGGATGATGTTCAGTCGCGGCAAGCTGCGGTTCCGCCACGTGATCCAGTTTGCTCGGCAGTACGTAACCTCGGATCGTCACGCCGCTTGACGCTTGTGATTGGTTTACGCTGATTGGGCGACATGGTCGTCGCAACCAATCTCGCTTGACAATCGGCCGAAGCAAGCGATCGAACCAAGCCGACCGAACCAGGCGATCGAACCAATACCGCAAACCGAGGGCAGAGCGGCAGAATCGGTTGCCGCCGTTTCGCATTGGCCCAAACTACGTGTGTGTTGGAGTCGGCTAAACGCGTTAGCCCCGATCATGCGTTACGCAGCACTGCGGGCCGAGTAGTGGAAGTGGTCAAGTCGTTCCAACATGTCGAACTCGTTGTTGTGCACCGTAAAATCGGTGACACCCATCCGTGGGAAATCGACATAGTTACCATGCAACTGTTCGCCACCATAGCGATGTAACAACATCAATTGCCCGGGGAACAACGCGTTCATGTAGGCGGCACCGCCTTGGACCGAAATCCTGTGCTGCGAATTCGCAAGCAGACAAAGTTGGAATTCATTGAACGAAATGTGTCGATAGTTTTCGTAAAGCTCTTCGGCGAGCACCACGCCCTGTTCGCGTAGATGTTCTTTTTCGTTCAAATTTCCGACTGGCATGTGGTCGTGAACGATGTGGGCCGTCGGACGCAAGTAAATGATGCTGAATCGATCGCTTGCCTTTTGAACAACCCGGTCAAGGAACGGTTTGGACAAAAAGTTGATGGGCGGATGATCCCATTCGATGTTGTATTTGTTGAAGATCAGTAACAACGGTTTGGCAAAACTCAGCTCGATTTTGTCGCGGTAATGGGCGGCAAAGTTTGGCGGTTCCCAACGACTCGCAACGGGGCTTTCGTGCGGCGTTTGAGCAATCGAATCCATGTACTTCACGAATTGCCGTCGGTCATATAATTCGCGATGGTCCGGCGAAAAAAAGTAGAAGCAGCTGGTGCCTAAACAGCTGACCGTGCGCTGCAGACAACCGATTTTCGCGAGATGGTAGGCGTACGGTACGTGGTAAAACATCTCGTAGCCAAATTCACATCCTTGGGTATCGACAATCGAGCTGGGATAATTGCCGATCGGGCGAACATTCGGTTTGCCTTGTAGCCGATGCTTCAGCGCCGAGAACCGATTGGCAAGTGAAATTTTGGGTGGCACCGCGCGGTGGAGCGGCGTCGATTGGCTGGGATCATGCGGCATTTTTCGTTCTCCACAATTTCGCATTGTGCGTCGTGTGATGTTCGCCATTGGGGATGGACGATCCGGTTTGGCAATCAGGCGGCTCGCCGCGTGGGCGATGCATGCTTGGGGATTTGCAGGATGCGTCCCGAACGACGCGTGATCTCTTTGTCGGCTAAGTGCATTGCCGACGCGATCACTTGGTGCATGTCGTAATAGCGATACGTTGCCAAGCGTCCCCCGATCAAATAGTTGTCCGGCAACATGTCGACATAACGCTGCTGCAATCGTTCGCCTTGATCGTTATTGACGGGGTAATACATCTCATCGCCCACCTTCCAATCCGCAGGGTACTCGTGGGTGATCACGGTATGATCGCTTTGGACGGGATCAAAATGCTTGTGCTCGACGCACCGCGTGTATGGCGTTTCGGCGTCGGTATAGTTGATCGCTGCGATGCCCTGGTAATCGGACACGGGGATGACTTGTCGCTCGAATCGTAGGCCTCGCCAATCGTGGGCGCCCAGCTGGTATTCGAACAATCGATCCAATGGACCGGTGTAGACGATGCGTTTGCTACGCGATTCGAAACGGTCACGATCACTCAGGAAATCGACATCGGTTTCCACGGCGATCCCAGACAACAAGTTCTTGAACAGTTGGGTGTAACCGCCTTCGGGAATCCCGCAGAATCGATCGTTGAAATAGTCATCATTCCAGGTCAATCGAATCGGTAAGCGGCGAATGATCGAGCTGGGCAATTCTTTGGGTTCGCGGCCCCACTGTTTTTTGGTGTAGCCGTACACAAACGTTTCGTAGATTTCCTGGCCAACTTGCGACAACACCCATTCTTCGAGATTGGCAGGGGCGTCGATGGGCACGCGTTCCGCGGCCAATCGCTGCTCCGCTTCCTGTGGTGTTTTGACGCCCCACAGTTGATTCAGTGTTGTCAAATTGATTGGAAACGAGAGCATCCGCCCCCGGAAATTGACTTTGGGCCGATAGCTGAATCGACTGAAGCGTGCGAACTGATTGACAAAGTTCCAAACGCCTTCGTCGTTGGTATGAAAGATATGCGGGCCGTATTGGTGGACGTGGATGCCATCGACGTTGTCGGTATAGCAGTTTCCCGCGATATGGCTTCGTTTTTCGATGACCAGACACTTTGAACCCGCGTCGGTCATCCGTCTTGCGAAGACCGAACCAAAGAATCCGGCTCCGACGATTACGTAGTCATACATCCTTGTCTCACTTCAGCCATTCTGGCGAATTTGCCGCGATCGAGCACACCGATGTTGTCAGTCGGACGCGTCTTTCTGAAAGTAGCGGTCGCGCGCTTCCTAACGGTCAGCTTCGTCTGGAATATGCCGATTGCTTGAACAAAAAACTTGACTTTCGTTGTTTTGGTGAGTGTCATGTTGGGTGACAATAAGATCTCGGAAAATTCGCTATAACAAGCGAATTCGCTCTTATCCGATCGCTTGCCCCTCCTTTCGATTTAGTTTGTGCTTTTTGGAGTCAAACGCCATGCTTCCCCCGCTGCGACGTCGTAAATTGCCCGCCACCCGTTGCCGGGCTCAGCGTCGCGATCGTTTGACTTGGACGTTGGCTGCTTTAGAGCCACGGGTGTTGCTCGCAGGCGACGCGGGTGCCGCCGTCGGCACCGCGGTTGATTTTGTCGAGGTCGGACCGCCGGCGGGTAACGCTGCGGCATCACCGGCTGACTTGGCCGCGACGAACGTCGCCGGAAAAGGGCACGTCACTGGCAACGATGCGAGGCAATCGGTCGTGTCACGCTGCATCGTGTTTGTCGATTCGGACGTCGCGGACGCCAATCTATTTGCCGACGCCACGTCGCCGGATGCCGAAGTCGTGCTGTTGTCGGCCAATCAAGACGCGATCTCACAGATCACCGAGACGCTTGCCCGCCGACATCACGTGGCGTCGATTCATATTGTCAGCCACGGAGCCGCCGGACAATTACAACTCGGGGGTGAAATCCTGGACGCCGCGGCGGTTCACGCGCGGGCGGATCAATTGGCCAAGTGGTCGTTTTCGCTCACACCCGATGCGGACATCCTGTTGTACGGATGTGAAGTAGGGGCGGGCCGTGGCGGCGACGCGTTGATGCGAAGCATCGCTGCATTGACCGGCGCCGATGTTGCCGCGTCGATCGACACCAGCGGGGCAAGAACGCAAGGAGCAAATTGGACGCTCGAAAAAACGATCGGCCAAATCGAATCGGGACTCGCGTTTCAAGCCAACGTGCTGGCACGCTACAAACACACGCTGCCGGTCAATACGTCGTTGGTGAATCTGAACAGTTTCTCGTCGGCTGATTCCATAAACCTCAATGGCGGGGCTTCGATCAGCGGCGACGGCAAGTTGCAGCTCACCTCGTCGGCGATGTACCAAGCAGGATCGGGATTCTTCGCAACCCCGGTCACTCTTAGCGAGAACACGTCGTTTCAAACCAGCTTTTCGTTCGAAATCAACGGGGGATCGGGCGCAGGTGGTGCCGACGGACTTGCGTTTGTCCTACAGAACTCGCCTCAAGGAGCTGACGCCGTCGGCGGAAACGCGGGTTGGTTGGGGTATGGAGGCATCGGACGCAGCGTCGTGATCGAACTTGATACCTGGAAAAACAGCTGGGATCAATTCAGCGACGAAATTGCGGTCACCCTTAATGGTGACTTCAAAACGCAAATCGCCGCGTCGCAGTCGCCGATCAACCTCAATTCCGGTTCGGTGGGCTACGCGTGGATCGATTACGACGGAGCGACCAACACGCTAAGCGTTTTTGTTTCCGATTCCAACAGCAAACCGAACACGGCATCGTTGGTGACGAACGTGGACCTGCAATCGCAGCTTGGGGATCGTTTCTTTGCCGGGTTCACCGCAAGCAATTACAACTTGCCCAATGCTCATAAGATCGGTTCGTGGTCGATGGAGATCCAGGATGACTACGGCATCGGAGGCGTGACCACTTATGCGGTCGGGCAGAGTCAGATCTCGGTGGGCGAATCGGCCGGGACCACCCAATTCCAAATTGTGCGAACCGGCGACATTTCGCAGGCGGGTTCGGTGCGTTACCAAAGCAGCAACCTATCGGCAACCGCCGGCAGCGATTACACAGCGGTCAGTGGCATCGCCAACTTTGCCGCCAATCAATCGGTGGTCCAAGTGCAGTTAACCATCTTGGATGACGACGAAACCGAATCGGCTGAATCGTTTCGGCTGTCGCTGAGTGATCCCGACGCCGGCGTGTTGGGGACGCGACAAACAACGACCGTGACGATTTACGATGACGAACAAGCCGTTCCTAGTTTCGCAAGCTTTGCATCGGGAGACCCGGTCAAACTCAATGGCGGAGCCTCGATCACGGGCGGCGCGTTGCAGGTGACGTCGGATTCGCCTTACCAGGTTGGATCGGCGTTCTTTAACTCACCCATCAACGTCACCGAGAATACCTCCTTTCGAACAAGTTTTGCCTTTCAAATCAATGGCGGGGCGGGGGCCAGTGGCGCGGACGGATTTGCGTTCGTGCTACAGAACTCGCCGAGCGGCAGCAGTGCGTTGGGCGGTGGCGCAGGATGGCTCGGGTATGGTGGCATCTCACGAAGCGTCGCGATCGAATTTGATACGTGGCGAAACGGATGGGACCAATTCAATGACGAAATTGCCGTCACACTTAATGGTGACTTTCAAAATCAACGAGCCGCTGTGGTCGCGCCGACCAATCTGAATTCGGGTTCGGTCAAATATGCTTGGGTCGATTACGACGGGACCACCAATGAATTGACGGTTTACGTTTCCGATACCAATCAACGCCCCACGTCACCAAGCTTGACGACGCAAATCGATTTGCGTGCGGTGGTTGGCAGCCAGTTTTATGCCGGATTCACGGCAAGTAACTACAACGTGCCCAACGCGCATCGGATTGTTTCTTGGGCAATGGACGTGGACGAACAAGCGATTGATCCACCGTCACCCACGTTTGTATTGAACAGCAACCGAGTAAGCGTTGGTGAAAAAGACGGCCAGGTTGTCTTGCAAGTTCGCCGCACCGGCGATCTGTCCCAAGTGGCGTCGGTTCGCTACGAAACGACCAACCAAACCGCGATTGCGGGCAGCGACTACACCGCAAAAAGCGGAACGTTGTCGTTTGGCGTCAATCAATCCGTCGCCGAAATTGTGATCGACATCCTGGATGATGCCGAGGCCGAGTCGCTGGAATCCTTCACCGTTTCGTTGTCCAATCCGAGTGGTGCGGTACTGGGCAGCATTCAATCCGCGGTGGTGAATATTCTAGATGACGAGCAGTCGCTACCGAATTTTGCCAGCTTTGATGCTGACAACCTCATCACCCGCAACGGTAGTGCCTCGGTGACGGGCGGGCGTCTTCAAATCACGTCGGCGGCGCCCTACCAAGCGGGGTCGGCTTTTTACAATGATGCGATTGAGCTGACCAGCAACACCTCGTTCCAAACGAACTTTTCGTTCGCCATCAATGGTGGATCCGGATCGAGCGGCGCCGATGGATTTGCGTTGGTGCTGCAAAATTCGCCGCAAGGTCTACGGGCGCTCGGCGGAAACGGGGGATGGCTCGGCTACGGTGGGATTGCGAAAAGTGTTGCGATCGAATTTGATACTTGGAAAAACAGTTGGGATGCGTTCAGCGACGAGGTGTCGGTGAATCTGAACGGGGATTTTCAGAACTCCATCGGCGCTGCCGCATCGCCGATCAATCTGAACTCGGGTAGCGTCGGCTACGCCTGGGTCGACTACGATGGAACGACCAACACACTGCGTGTTTATCTGTCGGAAAATAACCAAAAGCCAACCACTCCGACGTTGGTCCGTAACATTGACTTGGCCGCCACGTTAGGCAACCAATTCTATGTTGGCTTTACCGCCAGCAATTACAATCTGCCCAATGCGCATCAGATTTTATCGTGGTCGCTGAACCTTGATGTGCCTGATGATCCAAGCAACAGCGGTCCAGGAACATTCGGGTTGCAGTCGTCTCAAATCACCGTGAATGAATCCGCGGGCGAAGCAATCGTCGGCGTTGTTCGTACCGGCAATGCATCGAGTGCCGCTTCGATCAATTATCAAACCTATGACAAGACCGGGGCACAAGCGGCAACCGCATCTGCCGACTATTTACAAACCAGCGGCGTGTTGCGATTCGAAGCAGGGCAACGTTATGCCGAGATCCGAATTCCACTGTTGAATGATGATTTAGAAGAAGGGCTTGAAGCGTTTGTTTTGACGATTGACAACCCGGTCAATGCCGAACTAGGGGTTCCGCGAACTGCAACGATTTCGATTCTCGATGATGAACAGCAACTTCCGTCGTACGTTGATTTCAGTTCGTCCGAATTCATCAATCTCAATGGAAACGCGTCGCTGAGCGGTGGCTATTTGCAATTGACATCCAATGCGGCCTACCAAGCCGGATCGGCGTTTTATTCCAACTCGATTGACGTCACGTCGACATCGTCGTTCCAAACCAGTTTTAGCTTCCAGATGGACCAGGGCTGGGGCAGCGGTGGTGCTGATGGCATCGCGTTTGTGATGCAGAATTCGGCGGCGGGTTCCGATGCGATTGGCTATGGATCGTATGGACTCGGCTACGGTGGACTCGCCAACAGTGTCGCGATTGAACTTGATACCTGGAAAAATGGGTTTGATAAATTCGGTGACGAGATCGCGATTGTCGTGAACGGCAACGTGCAAAACGCACTGGCGCAGGCCCCTGCCCCGATCAATCTCAATTCAGGCGGAGTCTATTACGCGTGGATCGACTACAACGGTGACAGCAACGTGCTTGCCGTCTACGTCTCCGACACGCCCGAAAAGCCAGGCTTGGCAAACGTCCGAGCGACGATCGCACTGGATCAGATCGTTGGCAACCAAATGTACGTGGGCTTTTCTGCCGCTGATTATGATCGCCCCAATCGCCACCGGATTGCATCGTGGTGGATGAATTCGCAGACTCCGGTTGCGGATCCCGGAGTCCTGCCCACCGGCGAAATCCAGACGAAAATTGTGCATAGCGGTTTGAACCAACCGACGGCAATCGATTGGTCGGATGATGGTCGCAATCTATACGTCTCGGAGAAAGCGGGCGTCGTTAAGGTTTACCGAGACGCCCAACGGGTTTCGGATCCGATCATTGATATCTCGCGGATCGTCAACAACGTTTCGGATCGTGGGTTGCTTGATGTTGCGGTGCATCCCGATTTGGAAAACAACCCTTACATGTACCTGCTGTATACCTATGATCCACCGGAGGTGTGGAATCATGTCGGCAATGGTTTAGCGGGACCTGATGGAACGGGCAATCGCGTTGGACAATTGATGCGAATCACGCTCGATGAGACCACGAATTTCACGACGATGGTGGCGGGATCGGAAACGATTCTGTTGGGTAATGCGAGCACTTGGGACAATTTCAACGCGTTCACCAACAGTGTCACCAATATGGCCGAGCCGCCTGCGGGACAGAATGCGGATGGTTCGTACATTCAAGACTTCATCAACAGCGATAGCACGACGCATTCGATTGCGTCGCTCGAATTCGCCCCCGACGGCAGTCTGTTTGTTTCGATCGGTGACGGTGCCAGTTACAACCAAATGGATCCGCGTGCCGTGCGTGTCCAGGACATCGATAGCTTGTCCGGCAAAGTGTTGCGAATCGATCCGGTCACGGGCCAAGGCTTGTCCGACAATCCGTTCTTCAATGGCGACGCCGACGCGAATCGATCCAAAGTCTATCAACTCGGACTACGCAATCCGTTCCGGATCGCCGTGGACGACGCCACCGGCCGATTGTTCATCGGCGATGTGGGCTGGACCACGTGGGAAGAAATCAACACCGGCGACCCAGGCACCAATTTTGGCTGGCCTTACTACGAAGGCGGGCAGGGCTACAACATTGTGACGCCCGGAGGCTACCTTGGACTTCCGGCTGGACAACAGTTCTTGGCCAATGGTGGGGAAGCCACTCCGTCGATCATCGCGCTCAGCCATGCGGGGGATGGCATCAACGCGATTGTGATGGGGGACGTCATTCGCGGCGGCGACCTCGGACTGCTTTACGAAGGCGACATTATCTTCAATGATCTTGGTCAAGGAATCGTGCGACGTGCGTCCGTGGACGCCGATGGAAATGTCACCGATGTGTCCGTCTTTACCACCGGAGCTCAGTACGTGGTCGATATGCGTCAGGGGATCGACGGCGAGATGTACTTTGTCGACCTTTTGGATGGCCAGATCGGCCGCTGGGAAGTGGTCTAGCCGCCAGGTCTTTTTACAGCGGAGCGGCGCGAGCCGCCCGGTCATAATCGAACGACTTGCTTAGAAGCGGCGATTGACGGCAAATTCGGCAATCGCATTGAGCGACGCTTTGGCGGGAGAATCCGCCAACACGTCAAGCGCCGTGATCGCTTTGCGTTGATACTGCAACGCGGTTTCTCGTGTGTATTGGCGAGCATCGCTTTGGTCCAACCAAGGCATGATCGTCTCGGTGCGGCGACGACTTGGCTCGGCCAACAATTGTAGAATCTGGTTTCGTCTCGCTTCGTCGGCGGTTTGCAAAAGTCGAATGACCGGCAAGGTGATTTTGCCCTGCTGAAGATCGGTCCCGAGCGTCTTTCCGACGCGCTCGTCGCTACCCCATAGATCGAGGTAGTCATCGGCAATCTGAAAGGCGATGCCAAGTGAGTCTCCGTACTCAGCAAGCGATGTGGTGACTTCGGGGCTGCCATCAGCGAAATGGGATCCCAATTGGCAGGCGACTCGGCACAGTTCGGCGGTCTTACCCTGAATCATCTCGATGTAGGTCGTCTCGTCGATATCCAATACATCTCGCTTCAACACTTGCCGCATTTCGCCTTCGCACACCAATCGCGCCGCTTCGCCGATCCAGCGACATGCTTCGGTCGAGGGCAAGGTCGCCGCCAAGCGAAAGCTTTGGGCAAACAGGTAGTCGCCCAACAAGATGCTGGTGTGATTGTTCCACTTGGCGTTGACCGTGGGCACATGCCGGCGGGTATCCGCATCGTCCAGGACGTCATCGTGGATCAGCGTGGCGGTGTGCACCATTTCGATCACCGCCCCCAGCACCACGTGGTCCTCGCGGACCGATCCAACGGCCGAGGCGGCCAACAGCAACATCGCGGGTCGCAGCCGTTTTCCGCCTAGTTGAGTACCGTGGCGGAGCACCGGGACGAGCGATTCATAGGGCGACTGCAGCTCTTGGTGGAATCGTTTTTCGACAAGCAGAAGCTCTGCGGCGACCGGGCCATACAACTTGGCAAATTGGTCGGCCAAGGCACCCGAAATCGCGTGGCCGTTGGATTCGCTAGGGCGAGATTCGCGATGATTTTCCGTCGTCAATTGAGCAGCGTGAAAGGTTGAGGTCGAATCCATTTCGGCGAAACCGTAAAGTGAAACAGGATGGACGAGCCGATGCGGCATACCACATTCCGATGGAACCGCAATAAAGCACGCGAAGCAACCGACAATCCCCCCGCTAGCTTGCTAGAAATTTAACGATTTCTAGCCGCGACGTTAATTCCAGCCATAGCTTGGCAACAAATCGCGGTTTTGGCGATAGGGCTTAGCCTCTCACGCCCCGCCGAGCTCTCGTTGACATCGACGCTTTCGAGCCGCATACTTCGGCAAGACTTGGGTGCTGAATCGACCTGTCGTCGCTTCAGAGAATAGGGAAAACGGTGCAAATCCGTTGCGGTCCCGCCGCTGTAACCGGAAATGAACCCCGCACAATGCCACTGTGGTCGAATCGACCTCGGGAAGGCGTGGGGGACAAATAATCCGGGAGCCAGAAGACCTGCCCAAACGTCATTTTTAGTTGTGGTAGTACCCTCGGGGAATTGGGAACTATCGCGTCTCTACCTTGATGATTTCGGGAATTGGTATCGCGACCGCAATGTGGGCGTGATGCGATCTTCGTTTGTCTGCGCCAGAGTCGTGATACGTGATCGATTGATCCTGCCGGGGGGGCTGCGCCGGAGGTTCACGCCTCCGCTCATTCACTCGAGGAACAAGATGAGCAAGCGTTATTGTCGGTCACAAGGTTTCACGTTGGTCGAATTGCTGGTGGTGATCGCAATCATCGGCGTCTTAGTCGGGCTGCTATTGCCCGCGGTCCAGGCCGCCCGCGAGGCGGCGAGACGAATGCAGTGTGGAAACAATCTGAAACAGATCGGATTGGCACTGCACAATTACGAGTCCGCGTATCGGGTTTGGCCAGCGCAATCGTCCTCTCCGAGTCAAGGAAAAGGGTTCATTACCAAACGCGGCAGTTGGTTCACGGCGGTGCTTCCATTCATTGAACAAGATGGCCTGTTCCAATCCTTTGATGGAAATTACCACTGGCACGATCCGCAAAACGCGGACGCGGTCAGCGCCAAAGTGCCCGCCATGAGCTGTCCGTCGGTTCCCGATCGTCGTGGTTTCGAATGGACCGTGCTGGTCGATTACGCCAATGCCACGACGACCTCGTACACATTGTCCGCTCGTGACTTTTACGACGGTGCAACAACCGATTACGCCAACGTCGGTGGCGTTGGGACGCAGCTCAACGCCGTGTTGCCCGCATCGCAGCAACTGCATGATCCTCGGAATTGTGGGATCTTAAAATCGACCGCCGTGCGGCTATCGGATGTTATCGATGGTCTGTCAAACACCCTGCTCGTTGTCGAGTGTGCCGGTCGACCCGAACTTTTCCAAAACGGTCGACTCGTCGGCGATGGGGCGTCTCCGAAAACGTGGAGCGGCAGTTCCAGTGTCACGCGTCCGTTTCCAACCGGCGGCGTGTGGGCCAGTCATAACAAAGGCTTCACCGTGGATGGGGCAACGCCCGAAGGCAACACCGCGATCCGCCCAGGATCGTGTTCGATCAATTGCAGCAACGACAACGAAGTCTACTCGTTTCATGTCGGTGGGGCACAAACCTTGGTCGCCGATGGTTCGGTGCGGTTTTTGACGAGCTCGCTGCCCATCGATCAGCTTGTCGCACTTGTGAGCCGCAATGGACACGAAGTGGTGACGTTGGACTAAGCCGATCCTCGGACAAGCTTTGCCTTGCTTCCACTGGGGCGGTGAGCGTTCATTTGGCTCGACGGGAAGTGTTCGTTCGGCTTGGCGGGAAGCAAGGCACGAAAAAATTGCAGCAATGAAAGTGAGACAACGATGACCGCCAAGACATTGATGATCCAAGGAACGAGCTCGTCGGCGGGCAAGAGTTTGCTGACTGCGGCGATCTGTCGTTGCTTTGCGCGTCGGGGTGTCCGCGTTGCTCCGTTCAAGGCTCAAAACATGTCCAATAACGCTGCCGTTTGCGCGGACGGATCCGAGATTGGGCGTTCTCAAGCTCTGCAAGCGATCGCCGCAGGGGCGCCCCCGACCGCCGATATGAATCCGATCTTGCTGAAACCCGAGGGGGACTCGCATTCGCAAGTGATTGTCAACGGTCGACCGCTCGGATCGCTCGCAGCGGCAGCTTACTTCCGCCGTCGCAGCGAATACTGGGGTGTGGTTACCGATGCATTGGATCGGATGCGAGACGAATATGAATTGGTCGTGATCGAAGGGGCCGGCAGCCCGGCGGAACTCAACCTCGCCGATGTCGAAATGGTCAACATGTCAGTCGCTCGTTATTGCCAATCGCCTGTGCTGCTGGTGGGCGACATCGAACGAGGCGGTGTGTTTGCTCAGCTGCTGGGTACCCTTTGGTTGTTAACGCCCGAAGATCGAGCACTCGTGCGGGGGCTAATTGTCAACAAGTTTCGTGGTGATTTACGGCTGTTTGATCGCGGTGTCGAGATGCTCCAAACGCGAGGCGAGGTTCCTGTTCTAGGCGTCTTGCCCTGGATCGATTCGCTGCGGTTGCCCGAAGAAGACGCGGCCACGCTGTCCGAGAAATCTTTCAACCCTGCACCCACGTGCGACGCCGGCGGGATCAATGTGGTCGTCATTCAGTTCCCTCACATCGCAAATTTTGACGACTTCGATCCACTGGAGAATGAACCGGGCGTGTCGCTCCGTTACGTTCGTTCGTCGGGATCGTTCGGACGCCCCGATCTGATTATTCTGCCAGGCACCAAAAATACGATCGCGGATTTGGATTGGCTGCGATCAACCGGATTGCAGCAGTGCATCATGGCGTCCCATGACCAGGGATCCAGGGTAGTTGGGATCTGCGGCGGCTATCAAATGCTCGGTCGCCGAATCAACAACCCTCATCATCTCGAACATGTTCGCAGCCGTGTCGAGGGTCTCGGGTTGCTCGAGATCGAGACGACGTTTCAGCACGAAAAACAAACCTTTCAAGTCGAAACTCAAATTACCGACGACGCAATCGCGCCCGGTACACAGGGACAACGGGTCCGCGGCTACGAGATTCATGTGGGCCAAACGGTTTCGCAATCGACATGGCTTCAGCGAGCAAATTTGTCGACTGGATCGGTGCCGCCTGCGAACGCATCGGACGGTGCCCGTTCCGCCGATGGTCGCGTGTGGGGCTGTTACCTGCACGGTCTGTTTCACAACGACGCCTTTCGTCATGCATGGCTGAGAACATTCCAAACATTTTCGCAAGACTCGTCCTCGGTCAATGCCGACGACGTTCTGACCACATCGCTGGATCGGCTTGCGGACGCCTTTGAATCGCATATCGACATCCAACAACTCGAACAGATTATCTGGCATCAGGAGACTTCTAAATGAATCCAGCAAACGACGGACACCAAGAACGCGACGTTAACCAAGAACACAAAGCGAAGATGGTTCGCATCAACGAGGCTGCCGATCGGAAGCTTGCCAAAGCAACGATCGAAAAAGGGTTGATCATCGTTCACACCGGAGCCGGCAAAGGAAAATCGACTGCGGCGTTTGGGATGGCGATCCGGGCACTCGGGCAAGGGATGAAGGTCGGGATCGTCCAGTTCATCAAAGGAGCGATCCCGACCGGGGAGGCCGCGTTTTTTGCCAAGCTCGATCTACCCGTCGAAATGCACACGCTCGGGGAAGGGTTCACTTGGAAAACGCAAGACCGCGAGCGGGATATCGCAACCGCTGAAAAAGGCTGGCAAAAAGCAGTCGAATTGATGCGAGATCCATCGTTCGACATGGTGATCCTCGATGAATTGAACATCGCGACCAAATATGACTATGTAGCGATTACGCGAGTCATCGATGAATTGAAGCAGAAACGACAAATGTTGCATGTCGTTTTGACCGGCCGCAACGCAAGTCCCGAATTGATCGAAATCGCCGACCTCGTTTCCGAAATGAAAGTCATCAAACACCCGTACGGGCACGGTGTGAAACCCCAACGCGGAGTCGAGTTTTGAGCGACATGCTTCACCCCCAACGCAAAGGAACGCTGACCTTGGTCCTAGGCGGTGTGCGAAGTGGCAAGAGCCAATTTGCACACTCCTTGGCGCTCGAGCTGGGCCATGACGACGTGCTGTTTGTGGCCACCGCCGAAGTGGGCGACCAAGAAATGTTGCAAAGGATCGAACTGCACCGCCGGTCACGCCCTGCGACGTGGCAGACACTCGAACGGACTCGCGGTATCGGTAAAACGTTAGCCGCGATGCCATCGCTGCCCGCGGTGGTGCTGGTGGATTGTCTGACGCTTTTAACCAGCAATGTGATGCTGAGCGAGGATCCTGTGCACGATCCCCTCCACAAGGATAATCAGGCCCCACGCGAACCTGTCATCGAAGCCACGGACGCGTCGATCGAAAGTCGTTTGGAAACCGAAGTGGATGAATTGATTCAATTCGCCGAACGTCACTGCGTGCATCTGATCGTCGTCTCCGGCGAAGTCGGCATGGGGATCGTGCCGGAGTACTCGCTCGGACGTCAGTTCCGAGACTTGTTAGGACGAGCCAACCAAACGCTTGCGGCCCACGCCACCGCGACCTACTTGATGGTGGCGGGATTACCCGTCGAGGTGTCTGCGATTGCGACCACGGTGCAGCAAGCGTCGAGCCATTTACAGGCGACGAGCACCAAGGAGATTCGATGACTCAGAACGTTATTATCCTCAGCTTGTTGTTGGCCATCCTTGGTTGCCACGACCACTCGCCACAGAGGCCCGCGCCTCCTACGGGTGCCAGCGTCGTGGTCGTTGATCGCTTGGATCGCGAGCTGCGGTTCGAAGCGATACCACGACGGATCGTTTCGCTATCCCCATCGACGACGGAGTTATTGTTTGCCATCGGTGCCGGTCCTCAAGTTGTCGGGGCCACGAAACATTGCAATTACCCCGATGCCGCCACCGAGGTGCCTCGCGTGGGAGCCGGAACGTTGGAAAGCATTAGTCGTGAAACCATTCTCAGCTTGCAGCCGGATCTCGTGCTTTGCAAATGGGATACCCATCAACCGCTAGTCGATCCGCTGACGCGACTCGGCATTCCCGTGATCGCGATCGGTCCCGAAAACCTTCAAGCCCTGTTTCAAGAAGCTCGCTTGCTAGGAAAGGTTCTCGGCCGAGAATCCGAAGCCGACGCGTTAGTGAATTCGATGACGACGCGACTCGATCACGTGACCTCGTTGGTCGAGCAGATACCGCCGCGTGAGCGTCGAAGCGTGTTTTATGAGGTTTGGGACGATCCGCTGATGACGGCGGGGCCGAATTCGTTCATCGGCGAATTGCTGACACTTGGCGGTATGAAAAACATTTTTGCCGACACATCGGTGCGCTACCCCAAAGTCAGCAGCGAAGTGGTGGTGCATCGAAATCCCGAGGTGATTTTGGCGCCCTCGACCCACGCTGACCAAGTCAGTGTTCAGCAATTGCTCTTACGCCAAGGTTGGAGCGAGATTGCTGCGATTCGCGAGCAACAAGTTTTCTTGATTGATGGCGATCAAGTTTCACGCTGCGGGCCGCGACTGATCGATGCACTCGAACAAATGATCACCGCGGTTTATCCCGATCAAGTGGTGATGATGAAGGGATCCGATCTTTGAACCGTTGTATTTTTGTCCTTGTCGCTTCCTGCGTGCTGTTGTTGGTGCTGGCGTTAGTCAGTCTGATCGTCGGGCCGATCCCCATTCGACTCGCCAGCGTCGTGCAGTGGTTGATCGGCGGCGATGGCGTCAGTTTAACTTCGACCGAACAGGCGATCTTGTGGGAGCTCCGCTTGCCACGCATCGTGACCGCTTGTTTCGTCGGCGGATCGCTTGGAATATCGGGCGTCGGTTTTCAAGCCTTGTTCCGTAATCCGTTGGCCGACCCGTACGTGATTGGTGCCTCCAGCGGCGCAGCGTTGGGGGTGACACTAGCGTTGGTCACGGGGTTTCAGGTCAGTGTCATGGGGCTTGGCGGCACCGCACTCGCAGCCCTGTTGGGATCGATTCTCGCGGTGATCGTCGTCTTTGCGATTGGATCGGTCGGTCGCGACGGTTCTTCACTTTCGCTGCTGTTGGCCGGAGTGGCACTTAGCAGCATGATCAACGCCCTGGTTTCACTGATGATGTATTTGCATGAGGAAAAGGTGGTTGTGATCCTGGCGTGGTTGATGGGCAGTTTAGCGGACAATGATTGGAACGTTGTGTTCGCGACTGCCATCGCATCGTTTGCGGGATTCAGCATTCTGTTCAGTTTGTCGCGAGCACTCGATGCGTTCTCGCTCGGGGACGTTGCCTCTCAATCGTTAGGCTTGGACTTAGTTCGCTTTCGCATTTTGATGGTCACGGGATCCAGTTTGGCAACGGCCGCCGCCGTCGCCGCCGCTGGCATCATCGGATTCATTGGCTTGATCGCTCCCCATATTGCCCGAGCGCTGGTGGGGCCGCGACATCGCTTTTTGATTCCCATGAGTGCAGTGGTGGGAGCCACCTTGTTATTGATTGCCGACGGTTTGGCACGCACGATTGTGGCTCCGGCCGAGCTGCCGGTGGGGATTGTTACTGCGATCCTCGGCTGCCCTTTCTTTCTGTTTTTACTCAAAACGCGTGCAAAAGTAGGAGGCTTGGCATCATGACTCGTTTCTATGCCCAAGGGCTGACTTTTTCGTACGCCGATCGTTTGATTCTCGATTCGATCTCGTTGGAATTTTGCGCAGGCGAAATCTTGGTGCTGCTGGGAGCCAACGGCGCGGGTAAAACGACGCTGCTGCAATCGCTCAGTCGCCAATTGAATCCGGTAAATGGCGTCGTTGGTGTCGACGGCCGCGATATCCAAACGATGTCGCGACGTGCGCTCGCTCAATCAATCGCGTTCATGCCTCAGCAAGAGAACCGGGGAACGCCGCTGCGAGTGATCGATGTCGTTCGACTCGGCCGCACACCGCATCGCGGTTGGTGGATGCCTTTGACCGGCGATGATTCTGAAATTGTGGATCAATCGCTCGAGGCCGCCGGGTTGATGGAACTGCGAGATCGTGTGATTACGGAGTTGTCCGGCGGTGAATGGAGGCGAATGATCTTGGCGAGAGCATTGGCTCAAGCGTCCCCGATTGTTTTGTTGGATGAACCCACCGCAGGGCTTGACCTGAAATTTCAATTTGATGTTCTCGATCGCGTGCGTCAGATGGCCAAGCAACGGGGGCTAATCGTCGTGGTGACATTGCATGACCTGAACCATGCGGCGTTGTTCGGCGACCGTTTGGCACTGCTGTCGCAGCGTTCCATTTTGGCGCTCGGTTCGCCGCAAGAAGTTTTGCAGCCGCACCTTATCGAGCAGGCCTTTGGCGTTTCGGTGGTGGTGATCGAGCATCCCGTTCATGGCACCCCCTTTGTCGTTCCGTTGGGTGAGTCGCGTCCGAGTGAAACTCAACACCGCCACGGCAAGGGAGCGTCCCGTGAGTGAAGTGACCGCTGTCTGCGTCCTACTAATCGCCGTGGTTCTCGATGGCGTACTGGGCGACCCACCCAATTCGCTGCACCCCGTTGCATGGATGGGACGCTTTGTTGGTTGGGGACGTAAACGAAGCCGCGCGACGCAAAATTCAGTCCGTTTTCTGCAAGGATGTGCGGTGGTCGCCGGTGGCGCCGTCATCGTAGCCACGGTGGGAATCTTGATTCAGATCGCTTGTCGACACTTCCCCCACTGGTTTGCCATCCTCGTTCAAGCGGCGGTGTTGAAGAGCACGTTTAGCGTTCGCTCACTCGCGGGCGCCGCGGGATCCGTTGCCAAGGCGTTATCAAACGAAGATCTAAACACAGCACGTCACCAAGTTGCCTATCATCTGGTCAGTCGCGATGTGACGAAGCTCGATGCGTCTCAGTTATCTGCTGCGACGATTGAGTCGGTCGCCGAGAATACAAGCGACTCGTTCATCGCTCCGCTTTTCTATTTTGTCGTCGCCGGACTCCCCGGAGCACTGCTGTATCGATTCGTCAACACGGCCGATGCGATGCTCGGTTATCGCACTCAGGAACTCGAGTGGTTTGGCAAACCCGCAGCAAAAATCGATGATCTTCTGAATTTGATTCCGTCACGATTAACGGCTCTCGTGATGCTGATGATCTATGCCCCCTACGTGCGCCGGACCAATCCTGCGATTGCGATTTGGTGGCGAGACCATTCGTTGACGGCAAGCCCGAACGCGGGGCACCCGATGAGTGCGGCGGCTGGCGTGTTGGGGATCGTGTTGGAAAAACAAGACCACTATCGTCTTGGTGAGGGGCAACCGCTGCCCGGCATCCGGTCGCTCCAACAATCGATCGCGATGTTGTGGACAACCGCCATCGCCGCCGTTGTCTTGAGCGTCGCGGGGTTGCTGATGTGGAGAACGTTATGAGACGAGTCAGCTCTGAATACGTGTTGAGCCGCGGTCATCACACCGAAGCGGTTCATGGTGGCTTGGATCCAAGTGAACTAGCACACTACGGCGTTGCCATCGATACCGTGCTTGATTTTAGCAGCAATCTATTGCCATTTGGGCCTGCCCCGAGTGTTCGCCGAGCGGTGGAGTCGGCGCCGCTTGACCGTTATCCCGATCGCGATTGCAATGAGCTTCGTGATGCGATTGCCAATCGGTATGGCGTTGATCGCGAAGCGTTGTTGGTGGGCAACGGATGTAGTGAATTGATTCACTTGGTGGCATCGGAGTTCGTGGATTCCCATCGGCACACGCTGATTGTCGGACCCACGTTCACCGAGTACCAGCGGGCAACGCGTATCGCCGGCGGGACGGTGCGTTTCGTTACCGCCGAAGCAAACGACGGCTTTGCCGTGGATGTGGACGTCATCGATCAAGCTGTCTCTTCGCAAACATCGCCCAAAGTGGTTTGGATATGCAATCCGAATAACCCCACCGGCCAGAGTGTCGCAAAAACGGATCTCGTCGATTTGATCCAGCGACACCCGCAGGTGGTCTTTGTGGTCGATGAGTCCTACATTGAATTTGCAGAGAACACCGAATCACTGCTCGACACCGAGCATGAGAATTTGGTGGTGCTGCGTTCAATGACCAAAGCCTATTGCATCGCCGGATTGCGATTAGGGTTCGCTAGGCTTCCGGAAAACCTGCACCGCACGCTTCGTGGTCGCCGCATCCCATGGTCGGTCAACAACATCGCTCAAGCCGCTGGCGTTGCCGCGATCCAAGACGTGTCGTACTACCGCGAAGCGATGGCACGCTTGCAGGATGCGAAACGGGATTTTCTTTGCGAGTTGACCGTACGCTCGCTGACACCGCTGGCGAGTGACACAGGATTCTTTTTGCTGCCTGTCAACAATGCGTCACAAATCCGAAAGCAATTGATCACCCAAGGCATGGTGGTCCGTGATTGCCATTCCTTTGGACTGGATGATTTTCTGCGAATCGCGGTACTTGCCCCGCCACACAACCGCCGATTGGTTGAGGCACTGACACGACTGCTTTCGAAGTCGGCGTCCCCAACTTTAACACCATCCCCTCTGCCCTCTTTGCGTGATCCGAGGATCCAATGACCGATACTGTCACCCACGTTTACAGCGATCTGGTTCGTGATCGTCTGAATCGACTGTGCAAACCGCCAGGCAGTTTGGGGGATCTCGAATCGCTGTCGCATCAATTGTGCACGACACAGCAAACGTTGACGCCGAAAACGACCCCGCGACGCACGGTCGTCTTCGCCGCCGATCATGGAGTCACGCGTGAAGGGGTAACGGCGTGGCCCAGTGAAGTGACCGCATCGGTCGTCCGCTTGATGCAACAACAACGAACTGCCAGCGGGGTGTTCGCCCGAGCGCTACAGTGCGATTACGAAGTCGTGGATGTTGGTTTGTTGCATCCTGTCGAGTCTGTGTCGTCAAGCGTCCAGTTTATCAATGCCGCGAAGCGACGTGGGACCGGTAATCTGCGATGCGAACCGGCAATGACGGAGGACGATTTCGATTATGTCTGGCAGGTCGGTGGACGACGAGCCGAAGCGGCCGCGAACGCCGGATGTCATTTGGTCGTCGGCGGCGAAATGGGAATCGGCAATACCACTTCGGCCAGTTGCATCGTCGGTTTGCTTGCCGATGTAGACGCGTCCCAAGTCGTCGGGCGTGGGGCGGGAATTGACGACGCCGGATTGGTTCGCAAACGCGGCGTGGTCTGCGACGCGATTCATCGAGTTCGCTCACTCGGTGACACCGATGCAAAACAAGTGGGACGTCAAGTTGGCGGATTGGAGATCGTCGCGTTGGCGGGGTTCTACGCACGTGCCGCCGATCTTGGTTTGACCATTGTGCTGGATGGTTTTATCGCGACGGCAGCGGCGATTCTTGCGGAATCGATATGCCAAGGAAGCGTGCAGTGGATGATCGCGGGGCATTGTTCTTCGGAACCGGGACATCGGGCGGCACTATCGCATTTGGGGCTGTCGCCGCTGCTGGATCTGAACTTTCGACTCGGCGAAGCCACTGGTGCTTTGGCGGCACTTCCGCTGATCGATTTGGCCGCCGCGATGATCAATGACATGGCAACCTTGGATGATTTGGAAAACCCATGAGTAATCTCGAAACGACCATCGCCGACGATGATGCCATGTCATTGCGACGGGACTTCTTCACCGCGGTTCAGTTCCTGACTCGCATTCCGATTCCTCATGATGGTGATGCAACGCCCGAATCCTACACACACTCGCTCCGCCGATCGGTCTTGTTTTTTCCACTGGTTGGCGGATTGATCGGGCTTGTCACCGCGACCGTGGCATTGACGACGTCGATTGGATTTTCGCCGCTGGTCTGCGGATTCCTGGCGATCGGGATCGAAGCGTTGTTGACGGGGGCGTTTCACGAAGACGCACTCGCCGACACTTGTGACGCTTTGGGCGGCGGATGGACTCGCGAACAAGTGCTCGAAATCATGAAAGACAGTCGGCTGGGCACCTACGGGACGCTTGGTTTGGTCGTGGGGGTGGGGGCGCGGGTAGCCGCCACTGCAACGCTGTTGTCCGCCGGTTGGATGTGGGCGATGGCCAGCATCGTGGCGGCGTCAACACTCGCTCGCATCGCGATCATCGCCATGATGATTTCGGCGCCACCCATTACGAGTCGGCAATCGCAAGCCAAGGACGTATCGGGGATGCAAACAACACGGACCCTGATCGTGTCGGCATTGATGACGATGCCGCTTTGGGTGGGATGGTTTTGGTTGTCACCGATGACCGCGTGCGGATCGACCCTCGCTGCGTTCATTGTGTTGCTGTGGTTTCGACGCAAAATCCTTTCACGCGTTCAAGGCACCACCGGTGATTTATTGGGGTGCAGTGCGTTTCTAGTTCAGCTTGTCATCTTGATAGGGGCTACGTGGAGCATCCATCATGGCTGAGCTGATCATGATTCGACACGCCGAAGTCGAGGCTCGTTGGAAGTCGATATGTTATGGCGCGAGCGATGTGCCGCTCAGCGAGGCTGGATTGCTGCAATCGCAAAGGCTCGCTGATCGTTGGAAACATCGGTCACAACCGATCGCTATTTACCACAGCGGCGTGCGGCGAACTGAGCTGCTTGCACGAATGATCGCGGATCATTTCCCCTCGATGAATCTCGTCGTGGACAAGCGGCTTTGTGAGCGTGACTACGGCGATTGGCAGGGGAAAAGCTGGGACGAGGTCTACGTCGCCGATCCTGATTTTCATCGTCTGATTCATCAACCCGAGACCTATCGCCCGCCTCGCGGCGAGTCAACGAGTGTGATGCAGTCGCGAGTCGTAGCTTGGTTCGCGTCGGTCACCAAGTCGACACCCGAGGGAACGGTGGTCGCGATCAGCCACAGTGGACCGATTGCGGCGCTGGCGGGTCACTGCTTGGATCTACATGCTTCGCAGTGGGAACCGTGGATGATGAAACCGCTCGAAGCGATGCGGTTGTGGTGGGATCGATGCGACGGCAAGGTTCACGTCAATCGTGATGGACGCCGGTAATCGCCCGACTTGCCCCCGGATTTAGCCTCCAAGACCACCGGCCCGATTTCGATCCCGCGGTCGATCGATTTGACCATGTCATAGACCGTCAGCGCCGCGATCGAGGCCGCCGTCATCGCTTCCATCTCGACCCCGGTCTTCGCGGACGTTCGCACGGTGACATGACAGAGCAGCGTCGCCTGAAGCTCTCCGGTGACAGCGGTGGACTCGTGATCGGCTTTCCAGCTGAAATCGACGTTGACCGATTCGATCGGGATCGCATGGCACAGTGGAATCAGTTGCGAGGTCAACTTGGTTGCTTGGATTGCGGCCAAGCGGGCCACGGCCAACACGTCGCCTTTGGCGGCTTTGGATCCTCGGATCACTTCGGCGGTCGCCGGGGCCATCACGATTTCAGCCGACGCGATCGCTTCGCGTACGGTGACCGGTTTGGCCGACACGTCGACCATGTGGGCGTTGCCCGAGGCATCAAAATGAGACAAGGGTGAATCCGAATTGCGAGGAGGTAGCTGGTTTCCCATTGAAACCGAATCTGCAGGGATCCATTTTATCGGGAGCGCGTCGCGATTTTTCGGTTGGAAAATAAAAAAACGTCGCACACCTCGGGATGGTGTGCGACGTCTTTGATCGAGGCATTCAGGATCATCTATCAGCGGCGAACCGACTTGTTTCAGCCGCCTTGGTTTGCTGACTAGACTAATTCTTTCTTGCTTCCGACGAGTGTTCGCAGGCGTTCGGCGAGCAGATGCGCGTCGAATGGCTTCTTGAACGTCTCGTTGATACTGCTTCGGTCGAAGCTCATCGGTTGCCCGTCGTCGGGAAGCAATGCAATCAGCACGATATCGGTAAAGTCGATGTTCTTGCGGAGATTTTGGCAAATCTGAACCGCTTCGATCTTACCGATCGAGAAGTCGACAATGATACAGTCTGGATTGAAGCTTTCCGCTTGAATTCCCGCTTCGAAACCGCTCGCGGCCACAGCCACTTTGAATGCTTTTTCGGGTGGAAGTTCACGCTTGAGGTTCTCGATCAGCACCTGGTCTTGGGCGACGATCAGGCATTTAGCCATCGCTTCGTCTTCCAAGTCGCCTAGGGGCATACCGTGTTCCTTCAAGAACTTGATCAGGTACTCACGCGGAATGCGTCGGTCCTGAGATCCTGGAATGCGATAACCTTTTAATCGTCCCGAATCGAACCATTTTGATACAGTTCGGGGTGCTACTTTACAGATCTTGGCGACCTGTCCAGTTGTGAAGACCTTCATACTAGGTACTCCATAACGCCTCGTTTAATTTTCCCTCGACCAATGGTGCGTCGGTAACCATTGATCTAGCGGCCTTGTTCGTCCTTCATTTCCTGTTCAACCGGTCCTGAGTCGGTCGTCTTGTGTTCGTAGTGGGTTACGAACGCAAAGTTGACAGTCATGATTAACGCTGGGTCGGGCCAGCCGGCTCGCATCCTGCGACGCTTACCGAGCGGGATTCCTCGCGGTTTGTTTATTAAAAATTAGGCGAACCCATTTACATGAGATCGTTTTTCAGGGGATAGAAGCTGCGAGTTGTCGTGACAAACCGTTATCGCGAGATTGGACCCCCAACGTTTCGAACACCCGTGCCGAAGTAACAAGGATGTTGGTTCGCTGTGGATTGCAAGCCCATGCCATATTGGTCGTTCGTACTCGCGGATCGCCAAACCAGCCACACAGATGCAGCAAGGTGTTGATGATCGCGTTTCCCAGATTCCCCCCTGGGTAGATCGAGGCTAATGTCTTGGTTGCTCTTCGCGAAGAATCGCTGCCATGCTTTTGAACGAATCAAAAAAATCGCAGCGTTCGACGCGTCAAGAAAAGACACCTCGATCCGAGAGTTAATGTCGAGTAAATCAGGGTCAACTCTTTAGTGCGTTTGATCTCGAAAAAGCAGTATCAACGGTTTCGCCTGTCAAGAGCGTTTTGACGACCACAACGCCCAATCGGGATGTTTCGCAAAAACTCTTGTGTTTCTCACGCTTTCGACGCACTGACGACGTGCCAAACCACTGGCAATCCCACTCGAATTCACCATAAAAAAATTTTTGGGCGCGATCGGTTTTTCGGAATTGCGCGATCGGAGGGGGCCTTCAGAGCGGCCAAAACCTGGGAAAAGATCCGAGAAAACGCCGTTTCGCGACGAACTTCCCTCAAGTTTTTTGATGCGACATCGAGCTCGCAGGTGCTGCTTCTTCTTCCTCTTTTACTCTAGTCTACCCGCTCGCTTTGAGGTTCCGCTAAACTTTGCCCACGAAATCGATTTCAACGTCCACCCGTCCACGTTCAATAATCGCGTTTCGCTCTGATCTGCTTTTCACTTTGCCTGCTAGCATTCACTGACATCCACAGGAAACCCTTTAATGCAAGACGCCGCGCACGCCTTCTTTCGGTCCGCGATCGAAACCCCCAGTCCGTCGGGGTTTGAAGAGCCGATCCAGTCGCTCATTCGCGACTACGTTCGCCCTTTCGCCGATAACGTCCGCTCGGATGTGCATGGAAACTTGGTCGCCAGCGTTGGCGATCTATCGGGCCCGCGGCTGATGTTTGCCGGTCACTGCGACCAAATCGGGATGCTGATCTCGCATATCGATGAACTGGGGTTCCTGTACGCCCAGACGATTGGCGGGTGGGACCCCCAACAATTGATTGGCCAATCGATGACGATATGGACCGCGCAAGGCCCCGTCGCCGCCGTCATCAGCCGCAAACCGATCCACTTGCTCAATGAACAAGAGCGGAAGCAAGTCGTTCAGCTCAAAGAGATGTGGTTGGATATCGGTGCCAAAGACGAGGCCGAAGCGAGGCAATTGGTTCGTATTGGCGACCCGGTGACGTTGGACCTGACCTACCGTCCACTTCTGGGGGATTTGGTCAGCGGGCCAGGAATGGACAACAAAACCGGCATGTGGACCGTCATGGAAGCGCTGCGCCGGGCATCCTCGTCGGTCGACTCGCTTCGCTGTCACCTGCACAGTGTGTCGACCGTCCAGGAAGAAATTGGGCTTCGCGGAGCCAAAACGGCCGCGGGCAGCATCAATCCCGATGTCGCGATTGCGGTGGACGTGACCCATGCATCGGATTGTCCGACGATTGAAAAGCAACAGCAAGGCGATATCCGGCTCGGACGCGGGCCGGTGATTTTCCGCGGGCCGAACATCAATGCGAAAGTGGCGGATCGCTTGATTCAATTGGCGGAAAAAAACTCAATTCCCTACCAGTTGGCCGCCATCGGTCGGGCCACGCCCAATGACGCCAACGTGTTGCAAATCCACGGCGGAGGGGTGGCGACCGGTCTCGTCTCGATTCCCAATCGCTACATGCACTCGGCCGTCGAGGTCATTTCATTGTCCGATATCGACCATGTCGCCGAATTGTTAGCAAAGTTCGCACTATCCTTAACATTGGATGATGATTTTATTCCATCATAGACAAGGGTGCTTGAGGATGATGCGAGCATCGATGGGAGTGAATGGCGGTTTATGGCTCAGGACAGCGGATTTCTTGAACGCGTGTTTGCAGATGCACGCTCTACCTACCAGGCGCTCGCCGATGCGCTGCCGGTCAGTCTGCTGATCAAAGATACCGAAGGCCGGCGACTGTTCGCCAACAAAAAGTATCTTGAGCTGCGAGGCCAATCGCTCGGCTCGATATTGAACAAAGACGACTTCGACCTGTTTCCTGTCCATTTGGCGGCAAGCTACGTGGCGGATGACCAAGTCGTGATACGAAGCGGCGAGGCGTTACACAATATCGAAGAGACGGTTTCCGCCGATGGCAGCCCTCGCTGGATCGAGCGGATGAAGTGTCCGATCAAAGACAGCCACGGCAAAGTGATCGGCATTCAGCTGATGTTCTGGGACGTGACCGAGCGGATCGCTGCCGAGAAAGAATTGCGGCATGAACAAAGTCTGTTGAAGACGTTGTTGGATAATATCCCGGATTCGATCTACTTCAAAGACACCGAAAGCCGCTTTCTAAGAATCAGCAATGCCATGGCAAAGAAATTTGCGATGGAAAACGCAAGTGATGTCATTGGTAAAAATGACTCGGACATCTTTACGTCCGAACATGCGTTGTTGGCTCGCAAAGACGAATTGCGAGTGATGCAAAGCGGTGAAGCGTTGGTGGACCGCATCGAACGCGAAACGTGGGCCGATCGCGAAGACACATGGTGCATCTCGACCAAAATGCCTTTTCGTGACGAGTCGGGGAAGATCATCGGCACCTTCGGGATCAGCCGCGATATCACCGAGTTGACCAAGTCTCAACAACAACTTCGTGAAGCGCGTGATGTCGCTACCAAAGCGAATGAGGCCAAGAGCAATTTTCTGGCCAACATGAGCCACGAAATCCGCACTCCGATGAACGCCATTATCGGGATGTCCGAACTGTTGGCTCAATCGGATCTGACGCCCGAACAGCGTGACTACAACACGCTGGTTCGCGATTCTGCCGACTCGCTCTTGCGATTGCTGAACGAAATTCTCGATTTTTCCAAGATTGAAGCCAACAAACTCGAACTCGAGTCGATTCCCTTCTCGGCCAGGGACGTGATTGAAAAAGCGGGCCAGACGCTGTCGGTAAAAGCATCGGAAAAAAATCTCGAGTTGCTTTGCCGCATCGCTCCCGATGTGCCGAGTCGTTTGATGGGTGACCCCGGACGGCTGCGGCAAGTGTTGGTGAATTTGATCGGCAATGCGATCAAGTTTACCGAGACAGGCCATATCTTTGTCGACGTCAATACCACCGATCCGGTGCCGACGGACCATGAAACCGAAAGGTCGAATGGTAAAGGCGAATCGGAGGATCGACAAACGCTGTGGCTACGCTTTCAGGTATCCGACACTGGCATCGGCATCCCAGAGGACAAGATCCAATCTGTGCTCGAGGCGTTCACGCAAGCCGACTCGTCGACCACACGTCGCTTTGGCGGCACCGGACTCGGGCTTGCCATTTCTCGGCAGCTGATTGATTTGATGAAGGGGAAATTAGAAGTCGAAAGCCAAGTCGGCAAAGGCACGACGTTCTGGTTTGCAGCCCCATTCCCGGTCGCCGCCAAACAAGCGACGCCCGATCGTCAACTGCGACAATTGGCCGGGACGCGAGTGTTGATCGTCGATGACAACCCGGTGAATCGTCGGATCTTGGAAGAGATCTTTGTTGTTTGGGGTTTCAAACCGACGCTGGTCGATGGCGGCAAGCATGCGTTGATGCGAGTGCGTGAAGCCAACGATCGTGAACAGCCGTTTCAGCTGATCGTGCTCGATTGCATGATGCCCGAGATGGATGGTTTCGAGTTGGCTCGTCGACTTCGTCAACAGTTCCCCGGCGACACCGCTCGGCTGATCATGTTGTCGTCGGCGAATCTTCCGGATCGCTCGGACCAGCTCCGCGAGCTCGACATCTCGCGTTACTTGAACAAGCCGGTGATCCAATCGGAATTGTTGGATACGATCGTGCAAGTGCTTGAGGTCGGACCCGCGTCGGATCCGCCGGTGCAAACGCCGGTCAATGCCGTTTCACCGATGCGAGTCCTTGTTGCCGAAGACGGGCTGGCGAATCAGCAAGTCGCGATCGGGATGTTAAAAGCATGTGGGCACAAAATCAAAATTGCCAATGATGGAAGCGAAGCGGTTGCGTGTTGGCAGAAAGAACCCTTCGATGTCATCTTGATGGACATGCACATGCCGGTGATGGATGGGATCGAAGCGACCAAACGGATACGTGAGCAGGAAAAAAAGTTCAGCCCGCCGCGACATATCCCGATCATCGCTTTGACCGCCGCCGCGATGCAAGAAGACTCGGATTCCTGTTTGTCCGCCGGGATGGACGCGTTTTTGACCAAGCCGATTCACCCTCGACGGCTGCAGGAAACGTTGGCTCGTTTCGCAGACAATCCCGCAGGTGGCTGCGGCAAAGACAAGCCAGCGAAGGATGAATCGGTCAAGCAACCGGGAACAGCCGATCATGATCCGGCCGCCGAAGGTGTCGACGCGGCGGATGGGCCGCAGCACGACGGGCGGCCGGATGAGCAGTCCCAAGAGGATGAGCTGCCGTATGACGATGGTGATGTCGTCGATCTGCGTGCGGCCGAATCGCGGATTCCCGGCGGACGGCGGGGAGTACGAAGGTTGGCCGAGGTCTTTATCGGTGAGTGCGAGATGCTGATGGGGATCTTAGTGAACACGGTTCCCGACGGCGATTTGGCCGAGATCGGACGCGCCGCGCATACCTTAAAGGGCTCGGCAAACCTGTTTTACGCCCATCAGGTGTACGGAACAGCACGCGAGATCGAGCAGGCCGCCAAAGAGCAGCGTCGTGAAGATCTCGTAAAACTTCTCGAAAAACTCAATGCAGAAGCCGCTGCGATGCTTCGTGTTCTGCGGCACATCGTTGCCGCATCTTCCGATTCCAAAAGCACTTAGGGCTGGTTTCGCCAAGTGTCCAGTAGGATTCGGTTGCGGCTTGCCCGACGCGGCAAGGTCTATGGAGATAAAGGGACATTCGGGGCGCCCCCCTATTAAACATTCGCTGAAATCCTTGCCCCACGCAGGCCAACACGCCTGGATCGCCTACCAATTCCGCCTCTTGGTGCTTAGCAGGCCCCCGAATATCATTGACTTTCCCCCGTTTTTTTGCTAGAATCGTCCTCTGAATCGCGTGGTTGTCTTACAATCCCGCTGAAAAACAAGCCTATAGACTTGCTTCCCTCCCCAAATACACCAGAGCCACCGGCAGCTTTTTTTCAGAAAAAAACAAGTTGCTCTCCGGATCTGGGCCCACCTTAATGCCGCATCGTGTCTCTGGCGAGCTTGACTTACTGCACGCACAGAGATGTTGTCCCCTCCTTGAGCTTGACGTGATGAAACAGAGTAACATCACATCCGACTCTTCGAGACTGTGCCCGTCGAGCGTTCTCGGTTCCCTCTAGATCGCTCGAATTCTATCCAATCACGTTGAACGTTTCTCAATTCGGAGAATTGCAAACATGCGTTGTCACGGAAATCCTTTGAGCCGTCGTGGCTTTCTCGCCGCCGGAACCCTCGGCACGATTGGGTTGTCGCTACCCGAATTGCTAATGCGTCAGGCGGCGGCCGAGCAAAAACAATATGATTTTGTCGAGGCCAAGGCGAAGAGTGTCATTCACATCTTTTTGCCCGGTGGTTTGGCACAGCAAGAATCGTTTGACCCCAAACCCTATAGCCCGATTGAATATCGTGGCGAACTGAAGACGATCAAAACCAATACCGGCGAAGTCTTCTGCGAGACGGTGCCTCAATTGGCCAAGCGAGCGGACAAGTTCAGCGTCATTCGATCGATGAGTCACGGTGAAGCGGCTCACGAGCGGGGCACTCACAATATGTTCACTGGATACAAGCCGAGCCCGGCGCTTCAGTATCCTTGCTTCGGCTCGGTCGTCAGTCACGAGTACGGGCCTCGCAACAACCTGCCTCCATACGTTTGCATCCCGAATGTCCCCAATGAATTCGCCGGGACCGGCTATCTGCCTAGCAGCTATGGTGCGTTCGCCCTTGGTTCGGATCCCAACCGCAGTGATTTCAAGGTCCGCGACCTGAACCTCGCTGGCGGTGTGGACGAACAGCGTTTCTCGCGTCGCAAGCACGCCTTGGAAGTGGTCAATAGCCATTTCACCTCGGTGACCCAGGCCGACAATATCGAAGCCATGAATACGTTCTATCAACGAGCGTATGATCTGCTTGACACCCCGGCTGCTCGTGAAGCATTCGATATCGAAAAAGAAGACGCCAAGATGCGTGACCGCTACGGCCGCAACGAAGCCGGTCAACGCATGTTGATGGCACGTCGTTTGGTCGAAGCTGGGACTCGTTTGGTGACCCTGACCTACGGCGGTTGGGATATGCACAACGACATCACCGGCGGCATGCGGCGATTGACTCCGGCGTTGGACGTTGCGTTGGGCGCGCTGTTGGACGATTTGTCCGAGCGAGGCATGCTCGATGAAACGCTTGTCATGGTCAGCAGCGAGTTCGGCCGAACGCCGAAGATCAACAAGGACGCCGGGCGTGACCATTGGCCAAAGGTGTTCAGCGTGATGCTGGCCGGCGGTGGGATCAAGGGCGGCATGATCTATGGTGCCTCGGATTCGACCGCATCAGAACCCGAAGAAAACGCGGTTTCGCCGGCCGACCTGGCGACCACCATGTATCGCTTGTTGGGCATCGTTGCTGACAAAGAATTGATGGCTCCTGGTGATCGCCCGATCGAAATTGTCGACGGCGGCAATCTCATCGAGCCGCTATTGGCGTAACGCTTTCGCACGTTGTGCGGGGGTTGTTGATGTTGTCAAAAGCTCAAGCGGGGTGAGGCACTTAGTGTCCTCCTCCCCGCAATGACGCCTGCTGTTAATTATTTTTAGTGCGGTATTGATTTGCCGCTTCGCATCGTTTGAACTCGCCACCTTTGGACGTCCAAGTGAATTCACGATTTTTTGCTGCCACGTTTGTTGCGTTTAGCTTGACCACGCTGGTTGCCACGACCGCAATGGCAACGCTTCCTGAAGTCACTCGTCTAAAACCTCTCGGCGTTCGCCGTGGGGAAGAAACAACGGTGTTGTTTCAAGGCGCACGCCTGAAGGATGCCCATCAAGTGTTGACCGATGTCCCCGGCATCACGATTCTCGAAGTCAAGCCGATCGACAACTCGAAGGTCGAAGTCAAGTTAAAGGCCGACGAGAACCTCGCTCCTGGTCTGTATCCGGTCCGCTTGATCACCAAGAGCGGGATTGCCAATCTGCGACTGTTGGGCGTCGGGTCGATGCCAGTGGTCCAAGAGGTCGAACCCAACAATGATTTCAGCAAGCCGCAGCCGATCGAACTCAATACGACGGTCGAGGGTGTGGTCGAACGCGAGGACGTTGACCATTTCCAAGTCAAACTAAAGGCTGGCGAAACACTGAACGTCGAGATCGAAGGTCTGCGTATCGCGTATTCGCTAAACAACCAAAATATCCTTGACCCGTTTGTCGCAATTTTGAACGAAGGCCGTTTCGAAGTCGCCACCAGTGACGATTCGGCTCTGTTGCAACAAGATGGCCTGTGTTCGTTCACCGCGACCGAAGACGGCGTCTACACCGTTTTGGTGCGTGACAGTTCGTTCGGAGGCAGTAGTGCGGCCGGTTACCGGTTGCACGTGGGCACGTTCCCACGGCCTGTTGCCGCCATTCCCGGTGGTGGTGTTCCCGGCGACACGCTGAAAGCCAACTTGGTGGCACTCGATGGCACGGTCAGCGAGGCTTCGGTTCAACTTCCGAGCGAAGCACACGATCAATGGGCAGTGGTCACCGAGAACGAAAAGGGCATTTCGCCATCGCCCAACTGGGTGCGAGTCAACGACTTGCCCGTGGTCATGGAACAGGAACCCAACGATGACCGTGCCAAGGCGCCCGAATCGGCGGTGCCCGCAGCATTTTGTGGCGTGATTGAAAAAGAGGGTGACTTTGATTGCTTCAGCTTCCAATGCAAAAAAGGCCAGCGTTTTCGAGTCACTGTGTTCGCACGCAATGTGATTCGATCACCGTTGGACGCGGTGTTGAACGTTTATGGGCCGGATGGAAAAACGTTGTCTTCTTCGGATGACATCGGCACCAACATGGACCCGTTTGTCGAATTCACGGCACCAGCGGACGGCAAACACAGCGTTCGCATTTACGATCATCTCCGCGGCGGCAGCCCTATCCATCATTACCGAATCGAAGTCGCCCCGGCGGTGAGTGAGTTTGATTTGAACTTGGCCGAGTTGCGACGTTATTACCCTCAAGTGGTTTCCGTACCAATCGGCGGCCAAACCGCGTTCATGGTCAACGCCACACGTCGAGGTTACAACGGCGAAATTTACATGGAGCTTGATGGGCTTCCCGAAAACGTCGTCGCACAAACCTTTTCGATCCCCGCAGGGCGTGGCGAGATCCCGGTGTTGTTGACCGCCAAAGCCGACGCGACTCACGCCGCTTCGCTGTTTGATATTCGTGGCAAAGGCGACGAGAAAAACGCCACTGTCACGGGCCAGCTAAAGCAGACTCACCAATTGGTGCTCGGTCAGAACCGTCGCCCGATGTGGGGCTACGATACCGATCGTGCTGCGGTCGCCGTCACCGACGCGGCCCCGTTTGAAATTGAGCTGGTTCAACCGAAAACGCCTATCGTGCGTGATGGCAGCAAAGAATTGGTTGTTCGCATCAAACGTGGCGAAGGCTTCGATGGGGCGGTTTCGCTTCGCACGCTCTACAATCCGCCCGGAGTCGCGGTCAACAATAGCCGCAAAATCGACAAAGGCCAAACTGAAGTTCAAATTCCGATCACCGCGAACGGCAGTGCTGCCGTGGGAACGTGGCCGGTGATTATGATCGCAAGCTATCCCACCGATAACGGGACCGCGGAAATCGCGACACAACCGATCATGTTGGAGATCCAACCACAGCTGTTCAGCTTCAAGTTTCCTCGCTCTGCTGCAGAACTTGGAACTGACGCGTCGGTGGCAGTGGAAATCGAAGTGCTCAGAGAGCTGCCGGGCGAAGCGGAAGTGGAATTGGTCGGAATCCCCAATGGGGTGACCAGCTCGGCTGCGGTTCAAAAAATCAGTCAAGATGCAACCAGCGTGGTTTTCCCGATCACGGTTGCCAAAGACGCCAAAACCGGAAACCACAAAACGCTTGTGTGCAAATCACGCGTGACCGTTGGGGACGAAGTGATTGTGCAAACCAATGGCACCGGCGAGATCCGTGTGGACAAACCGTTGCCACCGAAGAAAGACGAACCAGCCAAGCCGGCTGCAAAACCCAAACCGGCCGAAGCGAAACCCGCCGCGCCAAAACCGCTTAGCCGGCTCGAACAGCTTCGCCAAATGAAGAACCAATAACACGCATGGCGACTTGGGGTGGGCCTATATGGTCCGCCCCGTCGCTTCCCTTTCCCACCGTATTCTATCGATCCCGCATTTCATCGATCGCTTTAATTGTTCAACGAGGAACATCGGCATGAAGTTTCCATTCATCAAATCACTCGAGCGGATCGCTCTTGGCGTGGCCATCCTGTGGACCGGCGCCGTCACCGCGATCGCGGTCACGCCCGAGTCATCGACTCCTAGCGGCAACGCGGCGCGTCGACCGGACATCGCGGTTTATCCAAGCGAGATCAAGCTTGGTTCCGCTCGCGATTTCCAATCCTTTGTTGCTGTCCTTCGACGCGACGATGGGATTACCGAAGACGCCAGCGAGCGGATGGAGTGGTCGATCGCGGATGCATCGAAAGTGCGTCGCGATGGTTTCATGCTGTATCCCGTTGCCGATGGAAAAACCGAACTGGTTGGTTCCTATGCGGGCACCGAAGTTCGCGTGCCGGTGACGGTGACCGGTGCGACAACCAAGCCCGAGATCAGTTTCGAAAAAGACGTCATGCCTGTGTTGACGCGATCGGGGTGTAATACCGGGTCCTGTCACGGTGCGGCTCGCGGGAAAGACGGTTTCCGAATCAGTTTGTTTGGGTTTGACCCCGAAGGCGATTACTTTCGCATCACCCGCGAAATCGGTTTTCGCCGGATCAATCTAGCCGTCCCCGAAGAAAGTCTGTTTCTAAAGAAAGCGATCGGTGCGGTGCCTCACTCCGGAGGCAAGTTGTTTGACACCGATTCGGATTACTACGCCACGATTTTAGAGTGGTTGCAAAAGGGTGCCAAATCGGATCCTGCAGACGCCAAACCACCGGCCGTCCAATCGCTTGCGATCTATCCACCGCAAGCGGTGATCGAAGGCGAGGGATCTCAGCAGCGATTTGTTGCCGTGGCTACCTATAGCGATGGCAGCACCCGCGATGTCACTCGTTTGGCCGCGTTCACCTCCAATAACTCAGGCACCGCCGCAATCGATTCGCTGGGCGTGGTCACCGCGGGCCGCCGTGGCGAAGCATTCGTGACGGCTCGTTTTGTCACCGAAACGGTGGGCAGCCAAGTATTGGCACTGCCAACTGATTTGCAGTACACCGCTCCGAAAATCGAAGGCGAATATATCGATCAGTTGGTTGGCAAAAAGCTACAGCAACTTCGCATCTTGCCAAGCGGACGCTGCAGTGACGAAGAATTCCTGCGACGGGTCACGTTGGACATCACCGGATTGTTGCCGACCGAACAAGAGTATCAACAATTTGTTGCCGACGCCGCGCCGAACAAACGTGCGGAATTGATCGATCGTTTGCTCGAACGCAAAGAGTTCAGCGAGATCTGGGCTATGAAATTTGCTCAGCTGTTGATGATCAAAAGCAGCAATACGGTCAGTTACAAGTCCGCGTTCTTGTATGCCAATTGGTTGACCGACAAATTTGCTCGCAACGTGCCGATCGATCAAATGGTCCGTGAATTGTTGACCAGCACCGGGGGAACGTTCACGTCGCCGGCAACCAACTTCTACGAAATCGAGCGTGACACGCTGAAGACGGCTGAAAATGTCGCGCAAGTCTTTATGGGGATTCGCACGCAATGTGCCCAGTGTCACAATCACCCGTTTGACCGCTGGACCATGGACGATTACTACGGTTTCGCATCGTTCTTCTCGCAAGTCGGACGCAAACAAGCCGAAGATTATCGCGAAAAGATTGTTTACAACCGCTTTAGTGGCGAGGTCAATCACCTCGTCACCGGCAAACCGGTTCCGCCTCGTTTCTTGGGTGGTGAATCGCCCGACACCAAAGGCAAAGATCGACGCGAAGTGTTGGCAAATTGGTTGACCAGCAAGGAAAACCCCTACTTCGCACGCTCGATTGCGAACCGAATTTGGGCTCATTTCATGGGCGTTGGGTTGGTGGATCAAGTCGACGATATCCGCATCAGTAACCCGCCAAGCAACCCCGAACTGTTCGACACGCTGGGCAATAAATTGGTTGAATACAACTTCGACATGCGGTCACTCGTTCGCGATATTTGCAACAGCGAAGCGTATCAACGCAGTTGCCAATCCAACGAAACCAATGCTCATGACAATCGCAACTATGCGTATGCCGTGGTGCGACGTATTCCGGCCGAAAGCATGCTTGATTGCTTGTGCCAAGTCACCGAAGCTCCGGAAAAGTATCGCGGGTTGCCGCTCGGAGCATCGGCGGTGCAGATCGCCGACGGGGCAACCTCGACTTACTTCCTAGACACCTTTGGCCGTTCACCACGGGCCACGGTATGCGAGTGTGAAGCGACCACGTCGCCATCGCTTTCGCAAGCACTGCACCTGCTAAACGGAAGCTCGGTAACCAACAAAATCGAGCAGGGCAAGGTGATTCAAAAATGGGTGAAAGAAGAGAAGCTCAGCAACGAGCAGGTGATTGAGCGAATCTATATCCGCTCGCTCGCTCGCAAACCGACCAAGGAAGAGCGAGAAAAGCTGCTGGCCACAATGCCGGCCGAAGGGGACAGCACGGCTGAACTATCGGATGTTTTCTGGGCCGTGCTGAACAGTCGCGAGTTTGCGTTTAATCACTGATTAAAATGAAAGACCGTCTTTGATTTCCTACTCGAAAAAATTTCGCCTCTCCACACGATTTCCAATCGCTATGAATCGACTGAATATTGCCGCACTGTTTGTTTTAGCTGGTTGCGGAGTCAGCTTCGCGGCCGACGAAAAGTCCACTCCGGAAGTGAAAAAGGTCACTTTCGAAGATGATGTGAAGCCGATCTTTCGCCAACATTGTGCTAGTTGTCACAACCAAGGCGATAAAAAGGGCGGCTTGGCTCTCGACACCTACACGGCATTGATCGAAGGGGGGGGTAGTGGCGAAGTGGTGTACGACGACGGCGATCCATCGGCCAGCCGTTTGTGGCAATTGGTCAATCATGACGACACGCCGATCATGCCGCCAAACCAAGACAAACTGCCCGCCGAACAGCTCGCGGTCATTCAAGCTTGGATCGAAGGAGGAATCCTGGAAAACTCGGGTTCCAAAGTCAAAGCGAAAAAGAAGAACTCGCTTGCGTTTGTCGCCTCCACCGGCGGGAAACCCGAAGGTCCTGTGGCGATGCCCGAATCGATTCCTCAGCGAGTGCCCGTTGCTACCGAACGTGCTGCCGCCATTTCAGCGATTGGGACAAGCCCATGGGCACCCTTGGTCGCGATCGCGGGACAAAAACAGATCTCGCTGTACCACACCGAAACATCCGAGTTGCTTGGAATTTTGCCATTCGAAGAGGGCATTGCTCAGTCGCTGCGGTTTAGTCGCGGCGGCAGCTTTTTGATCGCAGGCGGTGGCGAGCATTCACTCAAAGGGATCGCGGCGATTTACGATGTCAAAACCGGCGAACGTGTGGCGACCGTCGGTGACGAATTCGATGTGGTGTTTGATGCCGACGTCAACGCGAGCATGTCGCGAGTCGCGATGGGCGGACCACAAAAGATGTTGCGTGTCTATGACGCCACCGATGGCGAGTTGATCTTTGATCTCAAAAAACATACCGATTGGATCTTTGCGGTCGCCTACAGCCCCGATGGGGTGTTGATCGCGTCGGGGGATCGTTCCGGTGGCTTGAGTTTGTGGGAAGCCGACACGGGGCGACTGTACCTGGATTTGACGGGACACAAAGGATCGATCAATTCCGTGGCATGGCGGGACGATTCGAATGTCTTGGCCAGTGCGAGCGACGACGGAACGGTCAAACTGTGGGACGTCGTCGAAGGGAAAACCATCAAATCATTCAATGCTCATGGCGGCGGGGTGACCGCAGTCGCTTTTGATCATCAAGGTCGACTCGTGACCGCCGGTAAAGACAACCGAGCCAAACTTTGGGACGCTGGCGGGGGACTGATTCATCAATTCCAACCCGTTAGCGAAGACGTGCTCGAAGTTGCGATTTCTCACGATGGCAGCCGAGTGATCTACGGGGATTGGGATGGCCAAGTCTTCAGTGCATCGGCTGAAAAACCAGAACAGAAAGAAGCGTTGGCGGCCAACCCACCGCCGGCAGCCGAACGTGCCAAGGTCGTCCAGCAGCAATTGGCATCGATTCAAAAGACGATGCAACCGATCAAAGCCGAGCTCGATGCCGCGATGAACGCTGTCGCCGCGGCTCAAAAACCGATCGACGAACTCAATGCCAAGATTGCCGCGGCCAAGGCGGAAGCTGAAAAATCAAAAGCGGCTGCCGACGCCGCAGCCAAGAAAGTAGGCGAGCTCGATGGACAGATCCCTGCGTTGGCGGGGGCGTCACGTGACAAGCATGACGCGGTGATCGCGGTTCGCGTGCAAACCAACGGCGACGCAAACAAGCTGGACGCGGTGGCAGCGGCCGAACAGGCACTGATCGATCACTTGAGCCAATTGGTCAAACTGCGTCGTGATCGCATCGCGACTCATCAATCGATCGCGACGCATCAACAAACCGCTGCGGCGAAGACGGCGGAAGCTGCCGAATTGGCCAAAGGCTTGCCCGCACTGCAAGAAGCATTGGCCAAAGCCCAGCAGGCGGCTGATGCGATGAAGCAGAAGTATGACGGCGTGGCCACTCAATTGACGGCAGTCCAAACGAAATTGGATCAATTGTCAGCCGCCATCAACTAGTGCTAAGTTAAATGAGGTGCAGTGGGGATCGTGTGCTACCACGCGTAGACGTGTGGTTCGCCATCCCCAACGCGGTACGCTTGCAATGCCGCCCGTTCAATTCATCGCGTTGGAAATAAAACTCGGTGGTGTTGGAAAACGTGCATCAAGGACGCGATTATTGAGCTCGATTGACCTCCATGACTTTTCCATCATCACAACAACGTGCGGGCATGATCGCGGATGATCTCGGCCGCTTCTTGACCAAGCAGCTTAGCACTCGACGCTGCGGAGCGAACCGATCTCGCCGCTCGGATCGGTTGGAACCGATGTATCCCGGGTTGGCCTACGGTCGCCATCGCGGCCCCGCACGTCGGGGGTGTCGCCAAGCCGCCGTGGCGATTTCGTTGTTCCAGGACACACATCAGCAGTGGGTGATTCCGCTGACGCAGCGTCCGCTGACGCTGAAGCATCACGGCGGTCAGATCTGTTTGCCTGGAGGCCGGCAGGAGCAAGGCGAATCGGCCGAAGACGCTGCACTGCGTGAATTCGAAGAAGAGCTTGGAGTACGGCCGCAGGTGCAAACGTATTGCGGCCGTCTGCACCCACAATACGTTTATGCCAGCGATAATGCGGTCCAGCCGGTGGTCTTTGTCATCGAACCACCATTAACTCAGTGGCAGCCGGATCCGATCGAAGTCGAAAATGTGATTCTGATGCCGCTGCAGGAATTACTTCGTCCATCGCGGCGAACGGTGGTCCAGATGAAAAAGCGAGTGCATTTCATTGAAACAAGGGCCGATCGAAACCCTTCAACCGGAGCTGATACGCTGCAATTCGCCGCTCCGGCGTTTCAATACCAAGACTATCGGATTTGGGGTGCAACCGCGATGATTTTGGACGAATTGGCTCGGATATTGCTGCCCTATCCTAATCGATGAAAAGTAACTGGTAATTAGGCCACTTTGACAGTGGGGCAAATTGACAGCAGACGCTCTTTGACTAACAATTTGCGCTGGCAACCTATTTTTAAAAAGGAAGTTTCCATGGCATCTGATGCTGTAAAAGAATTCACTGACGAGAACTTCGATAGCGAAGTCCTTCAGTCTGACTCCCCTGTGCTTGTTGACTTTTGGGCACCTTGGTGTGGTCCATGTCGTCAGATCGCTCCGATGATTGACGAATTGGCCAGCGAAAACCCATCGGTCAAGATTGGCAAGATCAACATCGACGACAACCCTGGAATCGCCCAGAAGTTCGGAATCAGCAGCATTCCTACGCTGTTGGTTTTCAAAGGTGGCGAAGTTTCAGAAAGTTTTGTTGGCGTTCGCCCCAAGGCAGCGCTCCAACAAGCACTCGATGCGTCGGTGGCTTAAGCATCACAGGATGCGTTGACCTCCTAGGCACTGTGGCGATTCACCGTGCCTTTTTTTATGCGCCGATTCTTGCGCCGTGACCTGGCCCGTTGGATCTTTACGGATCGCTACGCAAGGTTGATGGCATTGGCCGTGTACTGGCTAGTACTGGGCTTGGGTGCTGCGGACACGTCCGTCTTGGGCGACTTGCCATACTTGACGGCTGTACAGATCGATTGCTGTCAGCCAGCCTCCGCCGTAGCAAAAGGTGTCGATGTCCAGCAGATGGCCGATATCGAGGATTTCGCCGTCACGCATCGCCGTATGGCCGACGACAGCCGTTTTGCCGCTGATGTGAGCCGCTGGGAATCCGTCGTTTAGCGTGTACCACCGCAGCATCTCAGGCGGTTGGTGTTCCAGCGGCGTGTCGGGATCGTAGGCGGCATGCGTAAAGAAATAGTCTTCGTATTCAAAGTAATCGCCGAGTGAATCGAAGAAATCCTCATGGCTCTGCGGCAAAAAGTCCAATCCGCCATCGAAACCGTAGCTATCAAGCGTCTCAACGCCGCCGTATTTGAGCCAACCGTGCGGCGATTGTCCGTCACGAACGACCTCCAGCATCATTTCTTCGTGGTTTCCCACCAATCCAATCAACTGAGTCGATTTACGCAATTCGATCAGGGTGTCGATCACCCCCCGGGAATCAGGCCCTCGGTCCACGTAATCGCCCAGGGTGACGACAATGTCTTTGGTCGTCGGCGCAACCTCTGCAATCAATCGCTCTAAAGCGACCTTACAGCCGTGGATGTCTCCGATTGCGATGAGTCGCTCAGACAATTTTGAAAAGCCCCATGCTGTATTCAGTTTGACTATTGTGGATTCAATTTTCCGCTAGTTCTAACGGTATAAAATCAAGGGTACTAATACAAGTTGAAGTTGGCAATTAGCAGCCCCCTGCCTCTGGCGAGCGGAAGCGTCCCAGATGGATGGCGTCGCAGGTTTTCTGGGTACAAAACCGGACCGTTTTCGTTGTAATTTAGTGAACGGCGGGCTGCGAGAATCGACTTCAAATCGATAACACCTTGGACGATGATAACGTTTTTTGGACTTTCGTGGTGCTGTCCCCTTTTTTTGTCGTAAATTGCGATTTTTTGTCGCCGGCGTGGTTGGACCATGCGAGGCCACCAAACCTTGTCCTTAATGCCCTTGTTCGCAAAACGCCGTACGTGACACCCGCGGCGTTGGAATTGAAGTAAAATAAAGCCATGTCGTCTCACTGATCACTTCGCCGGGGGGATCGAGATGGATCATGCAAAACTTATCGCCTTCGCTCTCCGAACGATGTCCTGGCGCGGCGAGAGTGTGATCCTTTTCCGTGATGTGATTCGCAACTGGCTCCGACATTTTTGAACCGAATGGTTAAGTGCAAATGACGATTCCGACCCCTCCAAGCAATTCGCAAAATGGTCCTGTTGCGACCGAAGGCTTGCAGAGCAATCTCGAAGCGGTCGATGCTTGGGACGAAGAAGAACTCGAAGAAGAGTCGTTCTTTGCGGCGAGCGAGACCACTGCGTTTGCTGGCAGCATGTTGGTGCATTTGATCATCATCTTGTCCTTGGCGCTGGTTCCCTTAGTCATGCCGGTGGACGAAGAAGCCGTGGTGTTAGTGTCGCCACCGGCCGAAGAAGAAATCGAAAAAGTCGAGATGATCGACGATGTGACCTACAGTGACCTGCCGCAAACCGAAGTCGGCGCGAACAGCACCGCCGATGCGGCGATGGCGGAAGCTTCGGCCGAGATGTTTGCCGAGATCTCTGAGATTCCCAACCCGGTCGATCTCGAACCGACCGATTTGGGGCAGATCATGGTCAACAAAATGTTCACCCAAGCGGTCGCGCCGCTGGATCGATTGAAGAACCAGAAAGGGCAAGTTGGCCAGAGCACCCAAGGTGCCGCCGGCGCGGTGGACCGAATCACGTTCGAGATTCTGCAGTCACTCGAAGAACGTCCGACGTTGGTCGTGTGGTTGTTTGATCAAAGCGGATCGCTTCATCGTCAACGCCAAGAGATCCGAGACCGCTTCCATCGAATCTATAGCGAGCTGGGGATTGCCAAAGAGAGCAACGCGGCTGGGTTCCGCCGTGACACCCACGACAGCCCACTGCTGAGTTCGGTCATTGGCTTTGGCAAAACCGTCACCCTGTTTACCGAAGAACCGATTGAAGATCTCGAAGAGATGCAATCGATTGTGCAAAACATTCCCGTCGATGCCTCCGGTGAAGAACGGGTCTTTTCCGCCATTTCATCTGCTGCCGATCAATACAAATCGCTGCGTCGCAGCCGTGGCGGCAACGGCCCTCAACGAAACGTATTGTTTGTGGTCGTGACGGACGAACGAGGCGATGATGCCCACATGCTCGAGCAATCGATCGAGGCATGTCGCAAATGGGCGATTCCCGTTTACGTGATCGGGGTTCCCGCGCCGTTTGGTCGCGAACATACGTTGGTCAAGTACGTCGACCCTGACCCTAAATACGATCAATCGCCTCAATGGGCTCAGGTCGATCAAGGTCCAGAGACCTTTTACCCAGAACAAGTTCAGGTCGGTTTCACCGCGGACTTTAAAAAGGAGCCGGTGATCGATAGTGGATTCGGACCTTATGCGTTGACGCGTTTGTGTTACGAAACGGGAGGAATCTATTTCACGGTCCATCCCAATCGCAATGTTTCGCGACGCGTTCGGTCGTCCGAGATCGACGCTTATGCTTCGGACATCGAATACTTTTTTGATCCAGGTGCGATGGCCAGATATCGCCCGGACTACCTGGCACCTCAAGATTACGTGACCAAGGTAAAAGCCAGCCCGCTGCGACAAGCCCTTGTGCAAGCGGCTCAGATGCGACCCGCGCAGGGACTGTCACGTCCGCAGACCCGCTTTGTCAAACGCAGCGAAGCCCAGTTGGTCGGCGATTTGACCAAGGCACAACAGGACGCAGCCAAGTTGGAACCCACGTTGATCCAAATGGCCACCATCCTTGAACCCGGCATGAAGGCGCGCGACAGCGAAGAAAGTCTTCGCTGGAAAGCGGGATACGACTTGGCGATGGGACGCGTGCTGGCTCAGAAGGTCCGTACCGAAACCTACAACGCGATGCTGGCCAAAGGCAAACGCGGGATGCCCTTCGAAGATGCAAAGAACAACACTTGGATCTTAGAACCGAGCGAAGAGATTTCCGTGGGCAGCAAATGGGAACGCGAAGCCGCGCTGGCCAAGGAGCTGCTCGAAGGCGTCACACGCGATCACAAAGGTACGCCTTGGGCACTGCTTGCCGAGCAAGAGCTTGCGGTACCGATTGGATGGAAATGGAAAGAGACCTTCACCGATTTGACGCCTCGTAAACCTGGTCGTGGTGGTGGCGGCAATAACAACAATCCACCGCGAGACGATCAGAAACGAATGCTCAATAAGGCACCTTCACGTCCGATTCCTAAGCTGTAAGCAGCTAGGCAGAAGTCTTTCAATCGATCGGCCGTTTTGCCCAACGATGTGAAGCATTTGCGTTCCGTAGCTACGCTCGCCAGAGCGTGGATGATTGCCAGAGCGTGGATGATTGCCAGAGCGTGGATGATTGCCAGAGCGTGGATGATTGCCGGCCAATACAAATCACCACCTTCTGGCGAAGGTAGGTACGAGAAAAAGCTTCACAGCGTTGCGTTTTTCCGCTAGCCATGGTTCCAGCGCGGAACCGGGGCCAGCGCACAAACAGCTAACGGGGTTTCACCCAATGATTCCTGCCTACATGTTCAGTGGGATTGGAAGTCGACGGTTCCCTCTGCAAATTCGTCGGCTGGCAAAATTGGCGAACACTCCAGCCGACTACTCGGCGTTTGCCGAGTCCGTGGTGTCGGTCGATTCTGTTGCGTCGGTCGATTCTGTTGCGTCGGTCGATTTCGTCTTGTCAGTTTGTCGCTGCTCGGCCTTTTGATAGAGCTGGGCCAGTGGCAACATCAGTGATTCAAGTTGCTTGTAGTACGCCGTCTCGTCCATGGTCGCCTTCTGCGACTTGAGCGTTTCAATTTCGCCTTCGATCTTGTCTCGGTTTTGTATCTCTTCGGGCAACAGCGGGGCTTGATCGGCTGCGGCAAATAACGTCATCTTCGCCGCGTGTTCACCGTCGAGTTGCTGATCGGTTTTGGCAGCGGCCGCCGGAAGCTTTCCGCGAAATGCCTTAAATGGTGTCCCCAGCCCATCGCCGTTGTCGTCGATCAATGCATGTTCGCTGCTGATCCTGGATTCGGATTCATAAAACGATTGCACCGCCGCGTTGGCTTTTAGAAACGCTTCCTGCACCGAAACCTCTTGATCGTGATCCAGATCCGCATCGAGCGATCCGATGGCGTTGGCAAAATAGTGACCGAATCTGGCATAGTTGTGTTCGCTGCCGCTTTGGGTTGCGGTGACAATCACACGCCCCGGCGCCGACAACGCATTGATAAACGGACCACTCGCTGAAGCACCGTTGACAATGACCAATGGACGATCCAGTGGTTTGATCCACTCGGCCAACTCGGTGGCTGAAACATCGGGCCCTCGCAAATTAAACTTGGCCACGTTTTGTGCGTACGTGCCGTGACCGATCAAGACAATCCACAGCGGAGCCGAGGTGGGGCTGGTCGCTTTGCCGATCCAGGATTTCAGCAAGTCGCGATCCGATGTCTTTGCGGAGGCTGCTTCGCCATTGCCGATTTGGTGAAGTTGGACCGAACTCGATTGGACATGCTGTTTCCACTGTTCTGCGGTCTCGGCAAATGCTGCTGCATATTCGTCCGTGCCGCCTGCGCCGACGACCAATACCAATTCGGCGGTCGTCAGATCGTCGATCGGCCCCTGTTCTGCAGAAACGCAACGCGTGCCCCCGTTTGATGCGATCAACGTGAATGCTAATGCGACGGTAAACCTTCGTTTCATGATAAACCTTTCCATCGTCGTAGTCCCCATTCACCGCACAAGCACATGATCGCGGCGACCAAGACCCAAACGTTGTGCCACAGCGGGTAGACCCACGTTTCGGTCACAGGGACCTTTAAATTTGGCAATTCGGCGGCAAAGGCATCTAGGGCATGAGAGTCAACCACTTTGCCGCCACTTTGTTTTGCGATGGTTTCCAGCAAGGGGCGGTTCAATTCGAGTTGGCGAAACTCTGCCGCATCGGGTTGGGCGACCCAACCGGTTTCTGCTTCGCCAACAACATGACCGTCTGCCGACTTTGCCGACACATGAACTCGGAAGCCATTGGTTTCGTTGGTCCAAAACGCGGCTCGGTACACACCCGGAGCAGCGTCGTCCGGTGTGGCTTGGATTTGAATCACTTCGTCTGGATCCCCATCGCCGGTTTCGTTTTCGATCCGGGTAATGTCGAGATCGATGGTGGCATTGTCGATCGGCAAGTAAGCTTCGTCGCGTACGTGCACCACAATGTTCGCTGGTTCGTTGGGATCGACGTTCGGTTCGACTCGGGCTTCGACTTGACGCGGTACGTCGCCGACAAGCCAATGTGCCATTTGTCGCCACGCCTGGGCCGCATCGTCGGCATCACCGCGTTTCGAATCCGGATCGCGATGCATCGACCATCGCCATAGATCACCAATGGGGATCGCCGCGGTACGTCCTTTGCCGAATCGCTGTGCGATGATCGCGGGCAGTGGATCACCCGTGGGATCTTGGGCGGTGGCAAGTGTCAGTGCACCAGGCTTGATGTCGCCGACCGCGTTTACCGAGGTGAACGGTGGCATTTGAGCGAAGCGATCCGATTCCGCCGCTTCGTTTTCTCGCAGCCGCGCCCACGGTTCGAGCATGCCCTCGCGAGTTAGTTTCATTCGGTACGCTCCCGCCACATTGACGTCGCCTGATCGCGGTGCATAGACCGGTGCTAGTTCGCTAAGTGGGCTGTCGGCGAATGCTTTCCCTGCAAACGATTCTTGGCCGCCCAGCATCAACATGCCGCCGCCTCGGCTGCTGACAAATTGCCGCATCAGCAACAGTTGGTCCTGCGTAAAATATTCGCTTTCGATGTCATCCAGAATGATCGCATGGTAGGCGAACAGCTCTTCGCGTGTTTGAGGAAATCCGTCGCTCAATTCTTCGGATTCTTTGACTCCCAATCGAATCATCACAGGTTCATCGTATTGTTGGACCAATTCGTCTTCGGCACTGTCGACCCCATCGAACAGACGGTTAGTGCTATTGGAATTGGATCCGCGGACTCCCTGATCACGGAAACTAAACTTGGGTTCTTTGTTTGCAATCCGCAATAAACCGACCAATTGGATCTCGGCATCGGTCGCGAGTGACCGACGCAAAAATTTGAACTCCCAATTCGGACGCCCGGCAACATACAAGATGCGATAAGGCCCCGATTTGCGATCGATCGCGATCATGCGTTGATTGTTAACCAGCGTGGCTTCGGCGGTTCGGATTGCGGCTGTCGCTTTCGAATCGTCCGCTACATCAAACGCTTGGCGATCTTGCTCTGCAAACACACAGGTGCGGTAGAACCCCAAGCCCGGTTCATCCGGTCGAAAGCGAAACGTGACTTCGTTGTCCGTTTGGGATGTCGATGTGGTGAGCGTTTGTTCTTGGACCAGTTTTCCGTGGTCGAGATCTCGCAGTTGGATGACGAGTTTCTGTTTCGCAGGATTGGCATCGACTTTGACGCGGATCGTGACAGGTGCCGATTCAAAATCGGTTTGGCTGACGCTGACATCCGAGATCCGGACGTCGGTGATCGCTTCATCCGTGGACGACAAGACGGGGTAGACGGGAAATCCCAATGTCGACCAATCAAAATTGGCATCCGGTGGATCGGTCAAATTGCCGTCGCTAAACAGCATCACGCCTGCGACAGGACGAGCCGAGAAGCGTTCACTGAGCGACTGCAAACTGGTCGACAACGAGGACACCGTACCGTCGTTTTCCAGTGCCGGGTCTGACAACTCGAGTGCCGTGATCCGAGAATCAAACGAATAGCCTCGTACATCAAAATCTTGTTCCAATCGGCTACGCCAAGCATTTTGCGATGCGATTTGCTTGGCAACGACGCTGGCCCGCGTTTCGTTGGCCCCCTTGGGTTTCACCTGCATGCTTTTGCTGTTGTCGACCAGAATCGGCAACACATTGGCTTTGGGCCGTGGTCGCGTGCCGCTTCGCATCGGTTGCAGTAAACAAACTGCGATCAAGGCGATTGCGGCAATTTTTAATGCCGCCGCCAACCACCGGAACGTTCCCATCTTTTGCTGCGATGCATAGTTCCAGACCGTCAGCGCGGTCAAAATCGCCGCAGCGATTAATACGGGAACCACCCAATCAGGCGCACCCCAAATTAAATTTTCGAACATTGGAAATGCTGCGTCGGCGGTGAACATCGAGAACATCATTGGCCACGCCCGCTTCCGAGGTTCTCGTAATATTGACGCACCGCGTCGCTGAACTGGTTCGGAACCGGATCACGATCGATCGGGACTTGTGCATTTTTCTCAGCAGATCGTCGCATGTATTCCTCCTGAACGTCTCGATGCAATTCGCGTAACGGGTCGGCGATCAGGTCTTGGATCAAATCCCATTGCGGTGTCTTGGAATGACGTAGCAGATCGGTGCGGACTTGGCGTGCACGATCACGGATTTGCGAGGCGCGTGAACGCAATTCGGGGTCTTCGACCATTTCTTCGACGTCACGTAGTTGATCAGACCATTCGCGAAATCCATCCCCGGCGATTGGGGATCCACTGGGGCTCTGGGCCGCCGCACGACTTTGGCTTGCGCGGCCTCCTCGAAGTCCCGTTTGCCCTTCCGGTTGAGCACCAGCAGGACGTTCGCTCTGATTCTCACCTGCATTCTGGCCCGGACGCATTGACTCTCCTGACGGTTGCCCTGGCTGTCCCGCAGATTGCCCCTCGCCTTCACTTTGTCCTTGCCCATTGTTCTGCCCGTTGTTCTGCTCGCTACGGGATTCGCCGCTTGACTCGCCACGTCCCTCCGCCGCTTGCTGCCCCGCTTCCTCCGATTGTCTCGTCTCTCCCTGCTGCCCGTCCGCCCCCGGTTGCCCGCCTCGGCGCTGCCCCGCTTCTCCGCTCTCCTCTTCTCCCAACTCCCCCTCTCCCCCTCTACCTTCCCCTCTTTCTTCATCAATTTCTTGCTCTAGATCACGAGCCAGTTGTTCCAGCGTGTTGGCGGCGCGTTTCAGTCCTTCGGTTTCATCGCCAAGAATGGAACTGGCGGCTTGTTCGAGTTCTTCTCGCAATGCTTTGACGCCTTCGGCTGCCTCTGTCTCGGATTGACGAGCCTGTTCTTTGAAGCCTGCTTTGACCAACTCCGCCGTTTCTTCTAGCCGACGATCGACCTCGCGTTGCTGCAAATTGCGAAACGAGTCGTACAATTCCTTTGCCAGTAGCGGTTCGACGGTTTCGGCTTGCTCGACCGTCTCTTGCATTCGATTTTCCAACTGCGATAGATCGCGTCGTTGCTCTTCGAGTTGCTTCTCGAGCTGCTGTTGTTGCTCGTTTCGGCGTAGCCCAGGCGATGGATTCTCTGCCTCGTCTCGCAATGCTTCGGAGAGTCGTTGTTGCTTTTCGTCAAGTGTTTGCGCGTCGGCTCGCATTTCCCGCATGGTGTCACTGAATTGGCCTGAGGTGCGTTGTCGAAATTCCTGCTGCAATTCTTCGAGGTCACGCTCGGCGCGTTTTCCAGCGGCCAACGCCGACGAAGCATCCTCTTGTTGCAGGGCTTCGCTGGCTCGACGTTGATTCTCGCGAGTCTCTTCGAGCTGCTCGCGTTGCTGCTGCATCGATTCTTGGTTCTCGGGACTCTGCATTCGCTCGGCCAATTCGTCGGTCTCGCGTAACAAATTCTGCTGCTGTTCGCGTAGCCGTTTGATTTGGCGACGGATCTCGTCTTTTTCTTTCTCTGCCTCGGCCAATTCGAGTGCGGATTGCAATTGAGCCAGTTGTTTGTTGATGTCTTGTTGCCGTTGAGCCAGCTCGCGAAGCCGGCTCAGCACTTGTCGTTCTTCGCGTTGCTGCGCGTCGTCGGGTGAATTGGCTTCCGCTTGCTGCTCGGTTTCATAACGGTTTTCGTCCTGATCCAGCTCGAGTTCGTTTAATTGCTTTTGACGCTGTGACGATGAGCTGCTCGAACTGCTTTGACTTCGTTGCTGAGCCCGAGTGACTTGAAATTCCCGCGCTCGCAATTTTAACAGTCCCGCATAGCTGGCTTGTTCCGAGGCCAATGCATCGCCGAGCGTCGCCGCGGTATTGGATTCATGCGATTTTTCGAGTTCCGCTGCGGCGGATTGCATGTTCGCGCGAACCTCTTCGACGATCGCCTTCGATTGAGCATCGTTCAACTTTGCCGCGAGTTCGTCGAGCATCTCGAGGGCGTTTTGTTGGCCGGTTAGGATCTCATTGACGTTCGCTGTGAATTCCGCGGATACCTCAGCACGGGTTTCGTCCCGAATGACTCGCCAAGTCGCATTGATGATTTGCTTCTGCAATTCCGCGAGCTCTTCGGCAGCTTGTTCGTTTTGGCTTTGCGGAGCCTGGCCACTCGGAGGCGGCTCTCCTTCGCGGTAGATTTCTTCGAACGGACGCACTTCAGCAAAATACATGTCGCTTTGCGTTCGCCGGACGACTCCGCCGGGGCCAATGTCTTCGGCCCAGAAGTAATAGGCAAACAATTGATCAGGTTTCGCATCAAGCGTTTCAAACTCAACCAGATGCGAGAATCCCTGTTTTCGTTTTGCCATGTCCGTGTTTTCAAAGACGACTTCCGTTGCCTGGCCGTCAAAATTGTACGAAATCCCTGCTCGATTCAGCCCAAAGTCGTCCGCGATCTCTGCAGCGAGTGACAACTCCTCGAGTGGCGAAACGCTGACATCGCCCCCTTGAACCATTTTGATGCTTGCCGCTTGATTCGGCAGCACTTTTGCCACCAATTCGGCCGGATACTTATTTTTGCGTCCTTCGTGATCCACTAGCTCCAACGCGTAACGTCTGGTTGTGTCCATCGGTAACTGAACCATCATCGCATCGCCTGTCACGCGGTCCATTGGTTCTAGCGAAGTTCGGGTTCCATCCTTTTCCACCAGAGTTGCTGATGCGACCGGTTTGTTCAGATGGCAGACCCAAGTGAGCATTGTCCCCTCGACCGCCGTGACGCGAACGGTATCGTCGATCCGCTTGTCGTCCATGCCGGTGTACTCGGGAAAGTCCAACAGGGCATCGCTTCGCACCAGCTTGGGAAACTCAAACACGCGGATCGAATAGGTGGGGCTCGACCAATCTCGCGTCAAAATCTGGTACTCGAAGTCATCGTCGACCGAGGACAAGAACGCCGCCACGACCGGGTCCTGCAAGTTTTGCTTCATCGTCACTCGCTGTTCGCTTCCATCACGAGCGATCACTCGCAATTCCGCTTCGCTTGGTGCGACGGATTCAAAGCGAGCTGTGACCACCAAACTGGTGCCTCGTTCGATCTCTGCGTTACCGGGATCGACAATGGCATTGCTTTGGTTTTTTCGCGTGACGCTCGCTCCGACTTGCGATGGATCCGCGGACGTTGCAAACAACATGCCCAGCATCAGCGCCATCACCAATGTCGCACTGAATCCCGACATGCGGCTGATCCACAATTGGCTTTGTGGCACCGTTTCGATCCAGCGGTGACATTGCGAATGATCGCACGCTTCACGAATAACACGTTGCTGCAAATAACTCGATGATTTTTCTTGACGCGTGGTGAGTGAAACCGCCGTTAGCAGCCGTTGTTGCAGGCTCGGGAATTTCGATTCGATCTTACTAGCGATCGAGCGAGGATCGGAGAAGCTTCGCCGCGTCACCAACCAAGCGATTAGCATCGACAACGACGCGACGCCGAGCAGCACGACGGCGGTTTGCGAGCCCATGATTTGACCCGCACGCGCGGCCGGCAACAAACTCCACGCCAATCCCGCAAAGACGATTGCAATTAGCGCTAGCAGCCAACCCAAGCGTCGTTCCTGAAATCGAGACGCCACTTGATGCAGTCGTTTTCGTAGTGTTGTTTCCATCATCGTGAACCCCTGTTATTGTCGGATTCGAACCAGCAGCGTTTCGGTGACCAGTAACCCCATCGCAGCCGCCATTAACCACTGCCACAGTTTTTGGTTACTTTCGAGTTCGATGTCTTTGGATTGTCGCTCGGACGATTTACGTGCTTCGTTGGACTCGGTCTTTCCCAACCGAACGCCAAATTTTTCCAGTGACGCCGCGTCCATCGGCTCGACACGACTCTCTGCATCCGCCAAGTTGACTGCGATCGTTTGCGTGTGCCCGTCTTGCCCGATCCGATACACGCCCGGCTGATTCAAACAAAGGTCGAAATCCAGCGATGTCGATCCAGACGCCGCATCCTCAGACGCCGTTATCAGCGTTGGATTTGCCGTCGCTTCGTCCAAACGATCCCCCACGCGGTAGCGATTGCCGTCGGTCGTTTCGCGTCGGCCTCGATCAAAAATGCTAAACATCAATGGGATGAATTTGGTCGACAGCGACAATTGGCTGGCTTCGGGATGCCATCCTGCCGCCAACACAATCAGATGCCCCTCTCCCACCGCGTGTTCAAACACAGCGGGATCTCCGTCGTCAAACCTTGCTAAGACTTTGGTTTCTTCGGGCAACCCTCGAATTTGGCGATGCGACCAGAACCGAACTTTGGTGAAGTCATTGAACTGCGGATCGGCCATTGGCATGAATACGGGATGTTCGAAATCGATGTGAGCAAGCATCGCATAGTCATCCTGGGATGCTTCGCTGACCTCGATTGCTGGTGTTTCACCATCACGTTCTTCATACATGGCGTTCAGCGTCGAAGCCCAGTTTTCACTGGGCTCTGCAAGCACCAGAAGCACCGTTCCTCCCGCACTCGCATAATGCTGGATCCGTTGTGCCATCGCTTCGTCGACGCTCTGCGTTACGACAACCAATGGTGTGGCAATGACGTCGATGTCCCGATCCGTGACGCCGGGTAACGAATTCGTATCGGTGGTGATGGTTACGGTTCGCTGTGGTGTATCAAAGGGAACCTGTTCCAAGTAATACCGCAAACGGTCGCGTGGGGCTTTGTCGTGTTCCGTCGGTCCGGCAAAGACGATGTTGGCGGTGACAGGTTGAGGAAGAACCAGATAGGTGGCATTGTCATACGGTTCTTGATCACCGCTGAGTACCAGTGCGGTGACGTCGGCGTCAGGCAGCGGAACCGAGATGGTTCGTGATTCGCCAGGCGGGACGTGGACTGGCATTGCGTCGATGGTTTTGTTTCCAGTGGTCTTCCACGCTAAACGAAAGTCGCTTGCGTTTGTTCCTATCGAATTGGTTACACGGATCCGGCGATTGGCCGTTCGCGAATCGATACGTTGGGATGGCCCGTTGTTCGGATCGCTCTGAATATCGGCTTCGTCGCCGGACGAACGCAGGATCTGGGCCCAGGCGTTGCCATCGTTTCGCCCACGAACCGTGCGTACATCAAGCTTGACGTTCTCGGGCCAACTGAAACGCTGCAGACTTTCAATCTTGCTTCCCGATTGCATGTCACTGATTAGGATCAATGCAGCATCGCGTGGGTCGTCTTCGTGATCCGCTTCGCTGGCTGCGGCGATGTCCGCCGCATAAACAAGGGCTCGGCCCAAATCAGAATCCTGCCATGATGGAGACAAATTCTGAAGCGATAATCGAGCCGCCGAAAAACGCTGGTCGGCGGCCAATTCGTAGGACTGTTCCAGCGAAAACAGTGTCCGCGGCTGATTATCAAAGGCGACAACCGCAAGATGGTCATTGGAACCAAGTTCGCCGATCACCCGGTCGACTTGTTCGATCGCTTGCTCCCAAACGCCAACCCGTTTCATGCTGGCACTGGTATCAAGCAACATCACCATTCGTTGGCCGGTCGCTTCGGAATCGGTCAGCGATTGCGTTCGGAAAAAGGGGCGTGCGAACGCTGCGGCAAGTAACAAAATTGCCAACGCTCGAATCAGCAGTAGTAACCAATTGTCCAATCGGCTGCGCCGCGTCAATCGCGGCGGTGTGGGTCTCAAGAACATCAGCGAGCTAAATGCGATGTTCCCTTTGGGTTGCCTGCGAATCAAATGAAACAGGATCGGAAGCCCGATCGCCAATGCTCCGGCGAAATACAAGGGGGCCAACAGACTCATGTTGTCCCTCCGCTACATGCAGATCGAGTCAGCATCCCGGCACGTGCGGTACCACGCGGTCGCTGCTGTTGTGAATTGAGCAAATGGAACAAGGATTCATGCAGCGGTTGGTTGGTCACGAGTTCATGCAAACTAACGCCTAACGAACTGCACACCGTTTGTAGTTGTTTTTTGTGTTCGGCAAATTGCTGCTGATACTGCGCCGCAGCGGCCTCGGGATCCAGATAGATTTCGCGTCCTGTTTCCATGTCCAAAACCATGCTAGGCGATTCGAGCTTGAAGTCGATTTCCGCCGGGTCCAAGGTCCGCAGAATGACAACTTCGTGTCCTCGTGATCGTAGGTAGGCAAGATTGGTTCGAAGCGATTCGGTGGCGGTCAATAAATCCGAAATCAAAATGACCAAACCGCGTCGTCCAACGAGATTGGCAATCTGTTTCAGCGGCGAATCAATGTCGGTTCCTTTGCCGCTGATTGGGCGAGAAAGCGCCACCAACATTTGGTGCAAGTGGCCGACACGACGTCGGGCCGGAATGAATTCGCCAATCGTCTCGTCAAACGTCAGCACCCCGACGCAATCTCGCTGCAACGATAAAAAATAAGCGAACGTTGCCGCCATGGTTCGCGCGTATTCGATTTTGTTGTAATCGATCGATCCGTAGCCCATCGAACGGCTTTGATCGACCAATAGATAACAATTACGATTGGTTTCGTCTTCGAACTTTTTGATATACAGCCGATCGCTGCGGGCAAATCGTTTCCAATCCAAACCACGCAGATCATCCCCGATGGTGTAAGGCCGATATTCACTGAATTCCACGGATGATCCGTGCATGGGGCTACGATGCAGCCCATCAAAAAAGCCTTCCACGACGGTCTTGGCTCGCAACTGCAAATTTTTGATTCGCATCACCGCGGATGGATCAATCGAGGCGATGTCACTTCGCGAAGGATGGACCATCACGGCATCTCCGTGGGTACGGTTTGCAACAGTTGATCGATCACATTTTCGATCGTGACGCCTTCGGCTTCGGCTTTGTAGCTGAGTAAGACGCGATGTCGCAGCGTGGGGTGCGCGAGCGCTCGGATGTCCTCCATTCGCACGTGGGCATTTCCCGACAGCAATGCTCGCGCCTTGGCACCGAGCACCAACGTTTGCGCGGCACGCAGTCCCGCGCCCCAGCTGACCCATTGGTTAATGAAATCAGGAGTACCGTCGCGATCGGGCCGAGTCGATGCGGCCAATCGAACGGCATAGGCTCCGACTTCCTCGGCGATCGGCACGCGGCGAACGGTGTGATGAAACCGCAAGATGTCATCGCCGCTAAACAGCGGTTCGATGGGTTCAGCTCGCTGTGACGTGGTTTGCATCACCACCGCCAATTCATCTTTGGGCGGCAAATAGTCAATCAGGACGTTGAACATGAAACGGTCCAATTGAGCTTCCGGCAACGGATACGTCCCTTCCATTTCGATCGGATTTTGCGTCGCTAGCACAAAAAAGGGTTCCTCCAGCGGATAGCGTCGCCCGGCCGCGGTGACTTGGTGTTCCTGCATCGCTTCGAGCAGTGCGGCTTGGGTCTTTGGCGGAGTCCGGTTGATTTCGTCCGCCAACACGACGTTGGCAAAGATCGGGCCTCTGACAAACGTCATCTTGCGATGCCCATCTCCGGAGTCTTCCAAAATTTCGGTCCCAGTGATGTCCGCCGGCATCAAGTCGGGGGTGAACTGGATCCGTTGGAATTTCAAATGAAAGATCTGCGCGACACTGCGTACCAGCAGCGTTTTGGCTAACCCCGGCGCCCCGGTGATCAAACAGTGTCCGCCTGCGAACAGACTGATCAGCAGCTGCTCGATCACCTCGTGTTGACCGATGATGGTTTTGGAAAGCTCTGCATAAATTCGCTCGCGACCTTCGCGAATTTGTTCGACCGTGCGTGCTTCGTCTTCTACGGACAATGCTTCAGTGCTCATGCTGCGTTCCTGAGGGTGATACGGATCTTTGCGATTTTTGCCGAACGGGGTGTTAGTGAGTCATCGCGTAGGTGACGATGTTGATTCCCATGGGGTAGGCTTTCTTGACGGAAAACTCTTCGAAATACCATTGGTTTTCACCTTCGCGTTCCCAACCGTCACCGAGATCGGTATTGTGGCAAATGAAGACCATGATCCGCCCTTCGTCGTCGTGGATGGCGCGGTAGTGAGGCGTACGAGTATCGCTGCCGTCGGAAGCCCACTCGTACGATCCGGCGTCGCCCCCCATGGCACGCCGCGCCGCGTTGATTGAGGGGACTTGAGGCTTCTCTTTCAAATCGTAGACGTTGTGAAAGATTTCGTGCGACAGCGGCACTTCGACCGGATCACGATCGGGAAAGACTCGTTTCAGCTCGCGCCGCATATTCTCGTATTGGGAATCGCCCCAAAAATCGTCGACCATCAAAAAACCGCCGTTCAAACAGTAGCGGCGGAGTGCTGCGACTTCGGCTTGGCTGAACACCAAACTGCCTGGTTCGATGATATAGATGAATGGATAGTCAAAGAGTTGATCATCGGTTAATTCCAGCACGATCGGTTCAGGATTGACCTTGAGCGAGGTCAATTGTTGCAAACGCAATGAGAAATTCAGATCGCTGTCGCGGTAATCGGTGGCCCAACCTCCGCCCCCGCCACGTCCACCATAGGAATCGTATTTGATCCGCACAAAGGTAAACAAATCACCTGGGAAATTGGGGTTCACTTCCCAATCAGGCACTCCGTTGCGTTCGGTATGAGGGGCCGACATTCGCCATCGATATCCGCGTTGAGCCAGCGCTGCTCCGGCAATGAAAACAAAACACATGCCGATCAATAGGGAACGTCGCGTGATCATTTTTTCTCTCCGCTGTCTCTCACTCTCGGATTCGATACCGCCCGTCCCAGGGCGGATGACGTTCGCCGTTTACCGCTCACTTTCGACGATTTCCAGCAGCAAGCGATGGGCATCGCGGTAGCGTGGCGCGTCCTCTAACGCCGCCAATACATGCCGCTTGGCCAATGCCGTATCGCCGGTTTCGAATCCGGCACGTGCTAATCGAAAATTCAGTGCGGCAGGGTCGATTGGATCCATCTGCAAAAGCGTTTTTAACGGCCGGACTTCTTTCTCAGGCCTCTTCAACTGTTCTGCCGCTGTGGCCATGTGCTGATATCCAAACGGTTGCAGTGGCTGAATCGCCAACATCTGTTCGCTATACTCCAACACCTGTTGCCATTCATTTTGTTCCGTTGCAATTTCGATTAAACGCCGGTACGAGGGCAAAGCATCGCTAGAAATTGCTAAAACTTGCTCGCGAATTTCGCGTTCGCGTTTTGCCCGCCCCAATCGCTGATAAACGTCGGCTAATAATTCGAGAGGACCGTCCCGCTCGGGCGTCACGGCACCGAGTTCGACGATTTTCTCGAGTAATGGCAATGCCTTTTCGTCTTGCTTCTCCGTAATCCAAGCTTCAGCGAGGCTCCGCAGCCCCCAATAATTTTCGGGGTGTTCGTCTACCCATTTGGCTAGTTCCGTCGTCGTTGTCTCGGTTGGCAATTCTTCCCGCGACCAATCGGCGTCCGGGGCAAATGCCTCTGCTTTTTCGCGTGCGTACGTTGCAAATTCGACGTCAAGCCGATCAAGCGATCCGACCGACCGCGTCAACGCATCGTCGATCGATAACCCATCACCCAGCGACACGAGTGCCATTTTGAGTGACTCAATCCCGTGCTTTTCAATCAGAAACTCAATTACAAGCGAGGACTCGTAATAGGCAAATTGCAGGTGTAACGCGGACGGAGGGCTCAAAAAGGCCGAACTCAACTTGCTGACCGGTGTTAGCGATTCGTTCAGAATCATTTCGCGATATTGAGGCGTCATTGACTCGCCCCACGTCGGGTTTCGCATCCGTTCTTCGTACACCGAGATGCCTTCGCTGAGCCACCGAGGCATACGGTTTTTGGTCTTCTCGAGTGTCACGACATGACAAAATTCGTGCCATAACACGCTCTTCCAATTGTGCGGTCGCTCACCCTGACTCGCCGGACTATTGGCGGTAATCACACGGCCGAAACAAACGCCCAAGTAACCCGCGCCGCCAGGCAATCCAAAGGTGCGAATGGCAAAATCTTTCTGCTCAGGAAAAATCTCGACCATGATCGGCGCATCTGGTTGGACGTCATACTTTTCGCACAGCGTCGCTCGCGCTTCGGTCAGCAATTCGAGCACCGCTTCGCCATACACGTCCGCTTCCTCGGGATCCATGCGAACATGAATATCGCCCGCTTCTAAAATGCTAAAGTCCTTGATTCGGTCATGCAGCGTCAACAAGTTGTGGGCGACGACGTTGTACGGATCGTCCTCAGCGACCGATTTTGCCAACGTCCACCCCTTGTCATCGTTGCCCAAACGAAGCAGGTCTTGCGCGAGTTGAAAATTGGCGGCATGATAATCGGGATCGAATTCCAAGGCGCGGCGTTGGTACGCAGCACCCTCGGCGAACCGGTACTTTTGCGACAATTTGCTGCCGATCAAATAGTCGACTCGCGGATTTTCGTGCCACGTGCTGAGCGCCTTGCGACGCATTTCTTGTTCACGTTTTGGGTCACCCTCGAGATGGGCGATCACGCTTTGTAATGCCCAAGCGTCCGGTTCGGACGGATTGATTTTCAAGACCTGGGCGATCGACGATTTGGCATCGTCGTACAGTTCACGATCCAAGGCCAATTCGGCAAGCATCAACAAGCTCGGAATATGGTTTGGGTTTAATTCGAGTGCTTGTTGTAGTGCCGCGGCGGTGACTTTGGCATCCGATGACTCAAATGCACGCGCTTTCAAATAGCTGGTACGTGGGTCGGTATCGTCGATCCGCTCGGCCTCGGCAAGCGTTTCGGCGGCCACCTTGTAATCGCCTTTTTCTAATGCGAGCTCGGCAGTTGCGATGTAAGCTTCGAGGAAATCGGGATTCGAATCACGCACGCGATCGTAAAACATTTCCAACACTTGACGCGCATCCTCGCCCTCGTCGACGAAATAGCGGCCTGCCGCTATCAGGCTGTCACGGCTGGCAAAGCGAAGCGGCGAACTCTGCAGCAGTTGGAAAAATCGCTTCCGCTCCTCTTCGGATCTTTCGGAGAGATTGTTGAAGCGAATCGCCTCGAGCCCCAACAGCCTAAGTGTCATGCTGGTGGGGTAACGCCGAATAGCGGTGTCATACGTTTGCAATGCCTCGGCGTACTTCCCTTGCTCTAATTGGCATTGGATTAATAGTCGCGGCCAACGTTCGTTCCAGATTCCGCTTTCGACTGCCGCGAAAGCTACCGCCTCTGCAGCCTTGTATTTCCCCGTCCGAAATTGATTTTGAGCCGATTCCAAATCGTTGGCGATCGCGGGCACAGCCCCTAATGCAACGCAAAGTAACATCACGAGCTTGAAACGGTGGGCAGACAACGGCGAGGCTCCTAGGCAGGGGGAATCGAGAAGCTGCCTATGATTCTAGCGTGTTCGCAAGCGTCTGTCTGGTTTTGCAACAGGGCGATTTATTCGCCGGCATGGCAAACTGTATCGACTACGGGGACTTTGTCAGCCGTTTTGAAGCCGTGAAAAGCGGGGCAATCCCCACTGCGGGGATGACGGGGTGGCTTCGGTCCACTCGAATGATTTTTCAGAATGCGTCTCGCAGAGGCGTTGTCCATCGCTTCCACAGTGATGTCCACGGCACGTCAATCTTGGCGTAGCCTGTGGACCGTAACGCCAATATCCGATCGCTCGGATGCAATCGGACTCGCACTTGGTAATTGGCATCGCCTGGACCATTGCCACGGCGGAGGGGCAGCACCATCCGCTTGCTCACCAATTCCTCGGGGACTCCGTCAGTCGCCGACGATGCGACTTCGATGACTTTCCCTCGAATTGCTCCGGCCGAAACGTGGGTGAGCATCAATGACACCGATTGTCCCTCACGCACGTAAGCTAGGTTCTGTTGTCGAACCAAGACAATTGCATCGTACTGTCCAGGCGTCCCCAAGGTGCCCAATTGGGTTCCCGCCTCGATCCAAGCTCCACGATTATGCTTCGTTAGCGGCGTGTGGTCCCACGTCCTGAGCTCACGCGTCGAAACAACCCGCTGCACCCGGTGGGTGGCGGGGAAAAGGACTCCAGATGCGGGGGCTAAGATTTCCAACTGTGACGCTTCTGACGCCAGCAGTCGCAGCTGATGTTCACTTGCATCGATTGACTTGGTCACAACCGCAATACGATCGGAAATTTGTCGAGTCGCGGGGCGGACACTTTGTAGGCTCGTTAACTCGGTTTTTAATGCACTTAGCTTTGTTTGTTCCTGGGCAATCGATAGCATCAGATCGGGGTTCGCCAGCGTGGCGATCCTATCGCCCTGCTTTACGAACGATCCATCGGGAATGCCGTCGACCATCCGGCCTGCCGACGTTGCTACGATTGGCTGCGAATCAGCGAGACGGATTGTCATCGGGGCCTTGATCCGGTGTGGAAACGGAACCCAGACCAGGATTGCAATCACCAATGCCCCAATCGCTCCGATCACCAGCGGACGCCTGAACCGTCCGGATCGATTTCGTCGGCGTGATGGCGGAGGCGTCAGTACCGCTTTTAGCCATGGAGTCACCCCGAATATCAGCGCCGATGACAACAAAATTGCCGCGAGTGGCCCCAACCCCGCCGGATCGGCCTTGTGATACACCCACATTCCTAACGTCGCATAAACCAATCCACGATAGAGCAAACTGGCGATCCAATAGATCCGCAAACGTATCGGCGAGATGCTGCAGCGAAAGCGGTTCGCCGATTCGATCCGTGCCTCCGATACGACGTCATTCCATATCCATTGTCGTACCCACGTTTGCATCGAAACAGAAGCTTGCCGGGCGAGATTGGGAACGCCGACCCAATCCGAAAGGATGTAGTAGCCGTCGTAGCGAAGCAGAGGATTGCCATTGAACACGACCGTGCTGACCGAACCGACCAACATCACCGTGACGCACAGATCGCGAAGTAGCGAATCGGCAAGCAGTAGCCACAGCAGCATTGCCACCGCGGCAATGAACAATTCTGCCATCATGCCGGCGCTGGAAACCATGATCCGTTTCCAACGTTGTTTCAGCAACCAAGCGTCCGACACGTCGCAGTACAGGACCGGCATCCCAAATAACAACATCACTCCGATTTGCCGGCATTCGGCTCCGAACCATTTGCATGTCACTGCATGCGCGATCTCGTGACATACTTTTAGAACCAAGATCACAACGAGGAACAAAATGCCCCAATTCGCCACGGGTTCACGCGTGACGGCGTCGAGATGGATGGCAATTTGATCAAAATACACGACGGCCATCCCCGCCATGATCAATGTAAAGACGACCGCAATCATTCGCACTGCCAAGCTGAGGATCCTTCTCGCAAGCGGCATCATACGCTCGATCTGCCGATCGACCGAGACGCCGGGGATACGGATCGCCAACGGTTGATGCCACCAAGGTCGCGATAAGTTCGGCGACATCGCCGCTTGATCGCCCGCCCCATCGTGTTCAACCAACGCGCTGCATTCGCCAGCATCGCCGGTGGGTGAAGACGTGATCAATAAACCGCTACGAAGGGCTTCTGCGAAAAAATCGACGACCGACTCTGGCGATACATATTCCGGTGCAAACAGGGTTTTGCACGTTTGAGTAATCTCGCTAAGCGAACGTGTGCCGTCGGCCAGCATTAGCAGGCGGCGTTCTTGCGGACGAAGATAGAAGTACTCATTGGCAAACGGATCTCGGACGATCCAAATGTCGTCGGTTCCGGATTCTGTGCGTTGCCACTTCAGATCGGGCCGCACTCGCAAGTGGTTTGCAAACGCGCTCATTCGGTCCTCAGTTGCATCGTCATTCGCATCCCCGGCAGCACCACGTCATCGGGATTTTCGAACTCGATCGTCAATCGGACTTGTTGATTGACGGGATCAATTTCGGGGCTGACAAAAACGATGTCTCCCGTTCGTTGGATCACCTCGCCCGTCGAGTTGTGCAGGATTAGGGTGGGCGAATCAATCGTCAATAATCGTGTTCTCAGCGCGGCGTCGACGTAACCTTCGGCTCGAAGCCGACGCAGTCCCACCAACCGCACCACCGGATCACCGGCGCGGACCCAATCGCCTCGCCGCCGCATCACTTCGACCACGGTAGCGTCAAACGGAGCGACCACGGTGTGTTGATCGAAAACGAGTTTGGCCAGTTCGCTTTGGTGTTGATGCTGTTGTTGTTCGAGTACTTCGATTTCGTGTTGATGCGATGATTGCGACAGTTGAATCTCTGCCTCGTTCACGGCAATCTGTTGCGCGATCTCGGCCTGCTTTTCCGAATCGACATTCAATTGATCAAGTTGCCGTTGAAAACGGGCCTGTTCCTTTTCAAGTCGTGCGCGTTCGTAGGCGAGATTCAATCCGTCGATTTCCGATTGCGATACGCTATCGATATAACGTTTGCGAGCATCGACGGCACGAGCCAATTCGTTTTTCGCAACCGCTTCGGCTTTGGTTGCGGCCAACACACTCAGTTCGTTGCTCGCCTTTTGTTTTGCAATCGTGACATCAACGGTCTGCTGTTTACTGATTTGTTGTTGTCGCCGATACGCCTTTTCTGCCAGCGCGACGATCGATGGATCGTCTGCTTTGGCGGTTGCGATTTCCAGTTGGATTTTTGCGAGCCGCTGCTGCAGTTCGGCTCGTCGACGATCAAGAATGGCAAGAACATCACCACGCTTGACCGTCATCCCCTCGTGAACCGACAAGGTGTCAATCGCTCCGGTTTCCAGTGCCGGTACTTGAACCTCGTCGATCACGACCACGATCAGGTCGCGGATCTGCAGCGGATCGGATTCGGCACGCAACGGAGTGGTGCACATTGCAATCGCCAAGATCGTCAGCGACGCGGCCAATGTGTGAAAACGGTTCATCATCAAAATCCTCTTGCGTCTGCAGCGACGCTACAAAAAATACTTTCTAGATCGCTGTCCGCCACCACTGCAGAAAGCCACGAAACCAAACAAACCCGATCGGCCGCCGCCCCGTCCATATTTCCACTCGTGCCGTCGCTCCCGTTCGCAGCGAATCGATCGAGGTGGGATTGGGGGCTTCGGGGCGAACGATCCCCTTGATCACCCAATCGCCTAGATCACTGAGCTGTGTCACGCGGTCAAGCTGTGTCAGTTCCGCTTCGTAAACGTCCTGCGGATTCGACCGCAGTGAAAATCGGCAACGACGATGGCCGTCGCGATCCAATTGGAATAGATAACCGCTATCCGAATCGCTCACTTCAATCTCGAGTTCCCAGCCTGCGTCAGGTGAATGAACCTCAGCGAGGAATTGCCCACGAGTGATCGGACGTGATGCCAAATTTTCTCGCATGTTCCAATGATCGACCTTGCCGGTGATCGGACTTGGCACGACCAACGCTTGTTGTTGTGCCATCACCAAATCGAGTTGCAGCAGCAGACCTTCGATTTTTGACTTCAGCACCTGTTCCGTTGTTGAACGGGTTTGATCGCGAATATCACTTGCGGATGATCCTCGTCCTGCGACGATCGCTGCCAAACTCGTTTGCAACGCGGCGATTTCGCCTTCGATCTGTTTTTGTTTTGTATCCAAGTCGTGGCTGCGTATCACGACCAACGTCTGTCCCTGTTTCACCGAGGAACCGTTGTCGACCGGCAGTTCGATCACCACGCCATCTGCCGGGGCGTAGACACTTTGGCGTTGCTTGGCAACGACGCGTCCTTGCGCGGGGATCCAAAAATCAACATGAACGAGCGTCATCAACAGGACCGCAGTCGCAACGATGATCGCCGCGACTATCGCTTTTTGGGAGAATGGGATTTGAGGCCACCGATCGATCTGCGAACGCAGACTGGCTGCGTCACGGTGAAGCGATTGCGTCAATGCGGCACTGACGACATCACGCAAATCGGCAAACGTGCCATGTTCGGCGTGCGAAGACAACGTAAACTGCTCACACAGGATCACAGCGGAATCGGCACGGCCGTTTAGCGGAATCGTTTCGATTGCAATCGCACGAGATCCCGATTCGATCAAATAGGCATCAAGCGTTTCACGCAGCGGATCGGGGATGGTGTCGCCACGCCCCACCACGAACTCGATTGGCTTGCCGTAACTCGCGGCCTGTGCGGCAAGGTCTTGCATCCGTCGTGCAAGTCGACTGCGACGATCGACATTCCTGCTGATTGAACACGCAACCAATCGAAAACTCGATGTCGGTTTGCCGGTGCGATTGTGAAGAATGCTGACCCGGTCGGAACCGACATAGCTCGCGATCGCTCTTGCCGCATGGGTAAATGAATCGCGGATTCCGACGCCGCGATTGAGTTGCGAAACAAGCTGGTTCCATCGTTGTCGCCTGTTCCGATGGATCTGTAGCGTGTCGGCTTGGTGACGCAAAAAAACGAGCATCGCCGATTCGAGCACCGCTTTGCACATCTCCGAAAGAGGTTGCTGGGTTGTGACGTCCACTGCGTCGGACCATCGGATCTCGATCCCAATCACGATGTCGTTTGTCACCCGCGCCACAGTGATGCATGTTTGCGCATCGTCAAACCAATGCGACGTGGCGGTGAAGTCGGCTCGATCGACTGCGTCCCCTTCATCCGATGACGTGTCATGATGAACGTCGATTCCGGATCGCGCCAAGATATGGCGTTCGCCGTTTTGAAGCGTCCAAACGATCACGCTGCGGGATTTTGCGGTTTGCTGAGTCGTGTCGACAAGGTGCTCGAAGAACTTGTCTGCGGGCATCACCACGTGAGCAAATTGATCGACTTGGCGTACCAGCGATTCCGCATCTTTCCACGTTTGCTCGGTTTGACGCAGGGGGTCGGACATGACGAAATGGGATCGATCGCGTTGGGCAAGCGACGTTAAAGGTCGGGACGTTGAAGACGGACGCAGCGTGTTCATTTTAACCACGGGTGCCGAGTTTCCCGCCGCCGGAACCGATGTTTCACGCGACTTATTGTGTCGTTCGCGCGAAACATCCCGAATTCGCTCAATCTCGCCTTCATGAATGTACGAATAAGGGTAATTGTACGGATTGGTCCGAATCTGCGGGGAATCTGCCTCCCTCGCACCAAACGAGTAACGGAAAACAAAGTGCTGCGACGTCCCACACGCACCGACGGCATTGCATTTACAAGGCGAGGTGGCCCGTTGCGGCCGCTCGTGTTGACGATGCTGGCGTGCGCGATTGGCGTGATCACGGCGGTCGGTTGCCAAACTCACCGCAATTTTTCCGAGACGGTTTATAACGACACCTCCTCGATCGATGCGATCATGCAGATGGTCGATGCCGGAGCCCCTGCGGTGACGTTTCCGGACGTCTCGGCCGCGCCCCGGACGGTACGCTCGATCGACGATTTCGCCACGCTGCAATATCGTGACATGTCGTTGCAAGAAACGATCCACACGGCGCTGCAGCACTCGCAAGTGATGCGAGATTTGGGGGCGACGATCCTGCGGGCTCCGCAAACCGTCGTCACCGATCAAACGAAATCGCTCGCCGAATTGGATCCGCAAACCAGCATCGAATCGGCGTTGGCTGCCTATGATGCTCAGTTCTATGCGCTTGGCAAATGGCAGAACAACGACCGCCGATTCAACAACCGTTTCTTTGGTGGCGGTGCCAACGCGTTTAAGCAAGACACGCACGACTATGTCTTTCAGTTGTCCAAGCGGACCGCGACCGGCGCCGAATTTGCCGTTCGTAATGTCATCGACTACGACGCCAACAATGCCACCGGCAATCTGACCGACAGTGCTTGGCAGAGTCAGATCCATGCCGAGATGCGGCAACCATTGATGCAAGGTGGCGGGCTGCAATTCAATCGTATCGCCGGTCCCGCGGCACAGCCTGGGATTTATGCAGGCGTTCTGATCGCGAAAGTTAACGATGACATCACCTCGGCAAAATTTCGCCAAGGGGCTCGCGATTACATTAGCAACGTGATCAATGCCTACTGGGATTTGTATTTCGCCTATCGCGACCTCGATTCCAAACGTGATGCTCTCGAACGGAGCCGCGAAACCTGGCAAAATTACGAGGCTCAGAAGTCAAGTAATCGAAAAGCTGGCGCCAGCGAAGCGTTTGCACGCGAACAGTACTTTCGTTTCCAAAGCGAATTGCAGGATGCGGTGGCGGGCAAGTTGATCCAGCGAACTCAGGTCAACAACTCGACATCCGGAGGCACGTTCGCAGGCCAAGGTGGTGTGTTGGCGTCCGAGCGACGACTGAGATTGTTGATCGGGTTGCCGCTCAGCGATGACGCTCTGATTCGTCCCAATGACGAACCGCTCAATGCACCGATGACGTTCGATTGGGACTCGATTTCCATTGAAGCTATTCGGCTCCGCAGTGAGCTGCAGCAACAGCGATTGCTTGTCAAACGACGTGAGATGGAAGCCCTCGCCGCCAAGAACTTTTTGATGCCGACACTCGATCTAGTGACGATCTACCGCGTCCGAGGATTGGATCAAGATCTGGCGGGCGATAACTCGGCGTTCAAACAACTTGGAACGCTGGACTATCAAGAGTACGAGGCAAGTTTGGAGCTGAAGCTGCCCGTTGGGTTTCGACAAGGCTACTTGGCGGTTCGCCATGCCAAGTCGCAATTGGCACGCGAAGTCGCGGTGCTCGAAGAACAGGAACGGCAGATTCTACACGATCTTGCCGCGGTGGTTGGCGAAAGCGACCGTGCGTTCACGCAGATGGAAACCAATCTGAACCGCTATCTCGCTGCACGCGATGCACTGCAGATCCTCGAGGCGAATCGTGCTGCTGGGTTGCCGGTCAACCTCGAGCAATTGCTCGATGCGCAGCGACGCGTCACCGAGGCTCAATCGCGATACTTTTTGTCGATGGTCGAATACACCGTGGCGGCCAAGAACGTTCAATTTGAAAAAGGAACGCTCTTGCAGACCGCCAATCTTTTCTTGGTCGACGAATCGACCTCGCCGGTCCTGTTGGCCGAGCCTCTGATCGAGTCGTCCAGCGAACCGGTCGACGCGTCGTAGACCGTGTGTTTGTAGCGGTGGGTGCGCGGATGATCGGGGGCTCTTTCTGCCGCTGACGCATGGGGGCTGCGAAACCATTGCATCCAAAAATGGCTGGCGGTCACAAAAATCGGCATCGTTTTAGTATATTGGCCACGCAGGCCAACGGCGGCGGACGCTGGCACGCTTGCCTTACCCCGCTAACCCCGGCCCGCCACGCCCGTCCTACCATGCCGCTTGGCCCGCCACGTCGGAGCCTTCCTACCTCGCGATTGACCCAAAATGATGTCATCCCATCCAGCGAAATTCTGTTTTATTTTTCTACTTACCCTGGCGTCCGTGCTTCCGGCGTATGGGGGGACAACCACGTGGGACGGAAAGTACGATACCAGCAAGATCGAAGTCACGATGGTCTACTTCGTCCCTGCAGATCGTCAAGCGTTGCCTGATTGGAAGGATCGTGTCCAGTACTATGCCCGCCGCTTGGAACAGTTCCACGCTCGCGAGTTTGGCGATCAATCCAAATTGACGATAGTCGTCCACCCCGAACCGTTTGTGTCAAAGAGCACGACCGAAACGCTTCGCGAAGGGGACGCAAACAAAATTTACTTCCGCACGTTAAGCGAAGTCGATCGGACGCTGGCATTCGCACAGGACAATCCCGAAGACCGAGACGCGTTTCCAATCCTGCTTGTGCTGAGCGAAATCAATTGGCGACCGCTGGACGACTTCTATCGCTTGCACCCTGAGGGCGGAAATTTGGTTTTTGAAGGCAACTTAAACCAAGGCCAGCACTTTCCCGGTGCAACTTCGGGTGGTGCCAGAGCCGCTTATCTTGCCAACCGCGGCGTCGGCTGGGGATTGGTCAGCGGCGATGGATGGCGGGTGCCCTATCGCGGAACCGATTGCGTGGTCTATCACGAAGGCTGTGGTCATACCGTTGGCTTGCCACACCCCGAACCCGGCAATGGATCGGTGATGAGCATGGGACAATACCGCGGTTGGATTAGCGAATCATGGATCGACAAAGACCAGAAAAGTCGGATGGGATGGGAGCCGGCGTCCCCAGAGTCACTCGAGAACCAAGGCGACGAACCGTCGTTAGCAGGTGAACTGTTTACACGTTTCCGCGCGATTCCCGAGCCGATGGTTCCCGCGCCCAACCAAGAAGTCGCACTGAAGTTGGATTGGCCCGAGGACGCGAACGTCAAATCGCTTCGCGTTCGCTATCAAACGGCAATCGACGCACCTTGGATCGATGTGCCTACCGTCATTTCCATCGCACAGCCAAAAACGGTTTCGCTTGGGCGTTTTGACCGTGAGATCCCCATCAGCTATCGCGTCGATGCCGAACTCCATTCGGGTGAAACCGCTGAGATCTGGGGGTATCTACAAGTAAGATCCGAAGCGAATCAGAATCCGCTGCCGCGAACGCTGTCGGATGATCTTTTTCAGGCACGCGCGTCCGTGACCCCGGACAGTTCTCAGAAATCAAAGGTCATCGACTCGTTTCCAGAGAACGCAGTCGATTTGCTGTCATTCGTCGATCCCACGAAAGCGTTTACCACCGGCCAATGGTCAAAACGCGATGGCAAACTGGAAAGCAGCAAAGGTTATGGCGTCCGTATCGAAGTGCCTTTCACGCCGCCAACCGAGTATCGAATCGTCGCGATCGTGGAACCTTTGGATCCGCCTGATGCCTTGTTGTTTGGATTGAAGGCGAGTGACAAGCGATTCGTAGCCTTATTTAATTATGGCAAAACGGGGGTTGCCAAGTCTGCGATCGAGAACATCGACAACAAGAATGTGGGCAACGAAACCACGTTCTCGGGCAACTTGTTCAAACAGAACCAAATGTCACAAGTGGTCGTGGAGGTGCGAGGTGAGCGAGTGCAGATGTCGGTCGATGGACATCGGATCGTGGATTGGCAAGGGGATGCCTCGCGTTTGTCGCTCTCGGATTACTGGGCGACTCCGAACGATCAAGCGTTGATGTTGGGAAGTTACGATTGCCGCTACCGTTTTCACCGCATCACGCTTGAGCCGATCCGTGGCGAAGGTAGAGAGCTCGCCCAAAGTAGCGGAGAAGCTGTCGTCCGCTAGAAACCAGGGCGATTCGTCTTGACTTCCGACGCAAAAATGAAGGACTGTCAGCCGAGACTGCATCTTACTTTAGAAAATCTGGATAAATTTCCGGAAAAAGGAGTTTGTCTCTGTGTCCTGTCGGTGGTTGATTATTGCATGGATGACGTTGTCTTGGTTTGCCCCGATTGCGACCGGAACGGTTGCAGCGCAGGGAGTGATTTCGTCAGGACCGAACGTGATCGTCAACAACTCCGGTTCGTTTGATCCCTATTCGGCTCAGGCGTCGGCGGGGGCGGGCAGTTCGTTCAGCGGCGGCAATTTGTTGTCGTTCCCTTCGGTCGGCGGGTTTGTGCCGAACATGCAGCAGCGAATTGCCGACCGTCTATGGATTCGCGGCGAATATCTGTACTGGGAAGCCTCGGGGATGGATACGCCTCCGTTGGCAACGACCAGCCCCGATGGCACGCCACAAGCCAGCGCAGGAATCCTGGGCGAATCAGGCACCACAGTGCTGTTTGGCAATGGTGAACTCAACGACGGCGGACACAGTGGGTTTCGTGGCAGAGCCGGATTTTGGATCACCCCGCAAGGCTCGTTTGCAATCGAAGGCGAATACTTTGGTCTATTCGGCGATGGCGATTCCTACGCCGCCGCAGGCGATGGGACGCCGATCTTGGCGCGGCCCTTTTTTGACACGACCACCAACCGCGAAGCTGCTCAATTGGTTTCCTACGGGAATGTTGTCAGTGGAGCACTGCGAATCGACTCGGATACGGACCTGCAATCGGCGATGGTCAATGTACGAGCCGCCTTGATGCCGACCTATATGGGGTACAACAGTGGCGAACCCGACCGAGTCGACTGGATCATTGGCTATCGCAATCTTCAACTCGAAGACCGATTGTCATTCTCGGAATCACTGTCGTCCCAAGTCGTTGGTGAACCGGACACGACCGTTCGAAGCGAACAATTTCATACCGAGAACCGGTTCAATGGACTGCAGCTAGGCATGATCCACCAAGCGACATTCGACCGCGCCTGGTTAGAATCAACGATGCGAGTCGCCGTCGGTACGAACAGCCAGCGAGTCAATATCTCGGGCTCCACCACCCTCACGGACAATGGCGTCGCCGAAAGTTATCCTGGAGGACTGCTGACCCAAACCAGCAACATTGGTTCGTATCGCGAGGATGAGTTTACGATGATCCCCGAGCTTGGCGTAACGCTAGGCGTTCGCGTCACCAGCTGGTTACATGCAACGGTCGGATATTCGCTGCTCTATTTTCCCAACGTCGTCCGCGCTGGGGATCAAATCGACCCCACCGTAAACTCGAATCTGATTCCTGAACCCAGCACACCCGTCACCGGTTCCCGTCGCCCGCAATATCGATTTGTCGAAACTGACTACTGGGCCCAAGGCATTCACTTCGGTGGCCAGCTACAGTTCTAAGTCGCAGGCTCAATTCGAAACGGCACAAAAAACGCCAGCATGGCGAAAGGAAGCTACAGAAAGATTGATGCAACTGGTTAATGCTCAGCACCCAAATGCAGCCTCCCAATTTTTCTGTCGCCCATTTTCCTGTTGTCTCCTGACCGTGTGATAATGCAATACTCGGCGAAGCATTTCAACGGAGTGCTGGGATGCATCGAGCCGCACTCCCCACTCGCGTTTGGTGATGTCAACCGACGTCGCTTTAACGATCCAGCCGCCTTCCGCCACAAAGCGGCTTGCCTTGAACATGGGCTCGGGATCAGGCTCGTTCCTCGCTGCTCCCCATACCATAAGAAGTTGTCGAACGCTTTACCGTGTCTTGTGTTGGACTTGCTCGCCGTGTACATCCGTCTTACCGATGTTGTTGATGCTACCGTGGGCGGAGATCTCATACTTGCCTAGGTCACCAATCTGCAAGCCGTTCAACCGCTCTGAATTGAGCGTCACATTAAACTTTGGGTTTCCAAAGAATTCGGGCGGCAGGAGGTCACGCCAGCTAACATCAGAGCCAAACTCCGCTGCGCGTTTCATAGCGTAGCGGATTGCCTCAAAACGGGCATCGATATCGGAAACGTTGACGGATGTCAAATTCGCTTGTGCTGGGTCAGTGTGATCTGTCATCCATTCTCTAGTCCGACAACGGGTTGTGTACGACTCGGTGTCGTACATTTCGGAGAGGAGACGCCACGCCGGAGACTCGCTTCTGATTGCCCTGATTCTATTTCATACTTACTGGCAATGTACGGTGGGTTGCCAATCAATTTAGTACGTAGGGATTGGTCTCGGGAAGCATCGCTTCATTGATCAATCAAGCACAGGTGAATTTACAGGAAGATGAGGGACAGGAAAATGGTCAGCCCCGCAAATGCAGCATCATCATTTTTCTGTCACCCATTTTCCGGTTTTCTCCTGACCGTGTGATAATGCAATACTCGGCGAAGCATTTCAACGGAGTGCTGCGATGCATCGAGCTGCACTCCCCACTCGCGTTTGGGCATGTCAACCGACGTCGCTTCAACGATCCAGCCACCTCCCGCCACAAAGTGGCTCGCCTTGAACATGGTTTTGGAATCTGGCTCGTCCCTTGCTGCCCTCGAACCCTAAGTCGTTGGACGCCGAACCGCCGATACGGTTACCAACCGAACAGGCGTGCAAAGAACCCACGCTTCGGTTGAACATTGGAGGGGATATCCGTTTCGTCCCAGCCACCATCGGCAGTCCGTGTCCATTTTTTCGGAACACCATCCAGCATGATTTCGGTACCCGCTCCGTGATCGACGAACTCAAGAAGTTCAGGGGCGAACCAATAGTCTTGGTCAAGTTCCTCGAAGTGAACGTTGATTGCGAAGTCGTCGGCAACCACACCGACAACGTCAACTCCCGTAACGGATGGAGTGGTGTGCCCGTAGACCGATCCAACCTGCCCGGCCACTCGAAGAGCCTCTGTGTCAGCGGTTGCGAGAACACGAACATTGTCGCCAAAGCCAATTGGTTGATCGGGCATAGGAAAGCCTGGGGCGGCGAACGGAGTTACGTACGACGCGGTGTCGTACTTTATCGGGGAGACTCCACGCTGGAGGCTCGTTTTTTGGTGATCTGATTGTAATCGTTCTCGGTTGGCGAGCTGTGGCTCGTTGCTGCACTGTCTTTCGGATTTGCAGAATCCGTTTTCAGTTGCACATGCTTTGCCGTTCGTTAAATACAGCGATTTTCACGACCATTTTCACGCTCGCCGGTGAAAAGGAAAGATGGCTTCGGCGAATGACTCGGCCGATGAGAAACGGCGTGCCGGGGCGACGTCAATCGATTGTCGGATTACTTTAGCAAGTGTTCGTGGCAGGTACGTGGCGAGGTCGATCGCGGCGTGCGTTTTCTCGGGCTGAAACACGATGTCCGGTTCTTCGCCGATTGCAAGTCGAAAAAGGCAGCATCCGCACGCGAATAGGTCGATCGCGGGAGTCGCAACGGATGCGTCCTCGCGTTCCTCGGGGGCAAGGTAGTGCTGAGCGGTGATCGCCGACCGATCATGCGTCATCGAACCCGAATCATTCTTTTGCGAGTCGATGGTGGGGGCAAAGTTACCGAGTTTGATTTGCAAATGGCGTCCTTCGCGATAGCCAAAAATATTCGACGGATGGATCCGGCGATGCACGACTTTATGTTGGTGGGCAAAATGAACCGCCTGCAAAAGGCGTGAGACGATCCAGGTTGCCGTTAGGATTCGTCGCTCGGGCGATTGGCCATCGATGGTGGCAAGTAGGTCCAGGCGGTCGACCGATTCCATCACCAAGAATGGTTGATCATCTTCGATTCCAAATTCGAGTGTTTTCAGAATACGAGGATGATCGAGACCCGCCAGCACTGCAGCTTGCTGAAAGAATGTGTTTTTAGCTTCGTCACTAGCCATCACATCCGCCTGAAAGACTTTGACGTAATAGGAGGCTTGCGTACGAGCATCTTTCGCCTTGAAAAGCGTCGATGTCCGGTCATAGGTGAGCGGACGTTGTAGCAGATACCCGCCCAAAGTCGGAACGTTCGTCTCTGTGTGCGATCGTTCAAAATCTTCGGGCTGCCAGGACGGTTGCAATTCCTGGGACGTGATCCGTGTTTGCAAGATCGACTGCGGTACCGATGGTCGGTTCGAATTCGCGGATTTGGGGGCGGACGGCGACGGTGAGGATTGATCACGCGTCCGCTCGGCCGAGTCCTCGACCGGGTCTTCCTGCGGTTCGCTTGGCGATGGGATCTTCACCGTGTCCAAGACTTCGCAGCGAATTTCGGTCTCGCCGACACCGAAACGATCTCCGTCGACCAGCGATGCGGCGACCAAACAAACGCCGTTGACCCACGTTCCGTTACTCGAGTGGTTGTCCGTTAACTGCACGCGAGGGGGCGTGATTTTCAAGAGCACGTGTTCACGCGAGAACGCTTTTTCGAGCGGCAGTTTTATCTGCGACGGGCTTTCGCGACCGATCATGATCGTGGCATCTTGAGCGAACGTCCACGAGTCGCCGGCGTGAGGCCCCTGGATCACTCGCAGTCGGACTTGGACGCGAGGCTTCGCGTCAGATGGACCCGCGGGGTGGATCAAGATGGTTTCGTCGCTCATCGGTTCATTGCAGTGCGGAGTTGCCAGCGATTATTCGGCGTTCGCATTGGCGTTCGGTGCGTCCTGTTGCTGGGCATCGGGCTGTGGCGGCTTTGGCACTGGTTCATCGCGAACCTGTTTCGCCAAATCCATGTTGACCATTGCATCGGTGATCCATTCTTCATTCGGATTGATTTCCAATCGGGCCAACAGTTCGCGAAATTGGGGAGCCAATTGATCGTAAACAAATTCGGTCCCCGGTTTGGCTTTCCCAAATTCGATTCCATTTTGCAGCATGAATTTGCTGAGGGTGGCGATGTTGCGGTGTTCCGGTGGATAAGCATCGGTATAGGCTTGTCGCTGGATCGCATTCACATCGGTGTCAGCTGCTTGCGTCACGGTTTGATTGACTCGGCGAAGAAATGTTTCGGCATCGTTAATCCGACGCCACTGGGCAAGCGACAGACCTTTGCGTTGATTGGGAGGGTAGCGATGATAGAATTTCGAAGATATGGACTCAAACGCAGATGTGAATTTCTCGGAAACCTCAAATTGTTGTTCGGGAGTCAATTCGCGACTCAGCATTTGTTCCCCCAGTTCCGTCATGGCATCACGCTCGGCAGCGAATTCGGAATTCCGAAACAAAAACGGCCACGTGGTGAACAATTGCGGCAGTGGGCTAGTCAGCGAGACGGCGATGGGGCCTCCGGACGAAGACGTTTGCACCTGTATCGCCTCAAGCGTCTGGTCGTCCAGTAAAGCTAAATTGGCCGAGATTCCGGGCGACATATCACCCCCGGAAAGAAAGCCACTTTGCTGAGCATTGATTTGGTCGAGTAAGAAGTTAAACAGGTTGCCGGTACGCACGGCATATTTCGAGTTCGCTGGGTCGCTGAAGGCGCGGTCAAGTAGCGATGCCATCCGAGCTCGTTGCTCGACCATCGGTTTGCGACGGTTTTCGATGTCCGCGGCAAGTTTGTTCCACTTGCGAACGTCATACTCCTCCTGCATGTTCCAATAGTTCTGCATGACTTTGAGTTTCAAGTCGACTTTCTTCGAAGCCGCCTCGACCAATTTGATTTCTGATTTTGCGAACAACAATCGAGCTTCCGCGAGGCTTCGAGTTCGCTCCGCGTCCGCTTTTAACAAGTTTGCTTGAGCATTGACGCGGTTGCTAATCGTGTCGCTGGAATTGTTGCGGATCACGATTTGGGCCGTTGCCACCGAGGACGTTAGCAACAATGCAGGTCCAACAAGACAAATGAAAAGCATGAATCGCATGTGCAAAATTCCCTAAGGAGTGGACTTGGACTTGACCGGGATCGAAGCGGCGATTGTTTGCGGCGTGACCACCTCGAGTATAACCGCTGAGTCTTCGTCGGGCGGAGACTGAAAAACTACCAACCCCAATAATGTGGCGTTACGCACGACCGGGGCCCCAAGCAGGTTCCGCCCCTGGACCTCGTTAGCTGTCGCTCGGATACGCAGCGCACCGGCTACCCCGTCGTACTCGGGGTCTTGCCCGAGCACACGTAACGCGATCCGGTGCAAGTTCGTTTTTTCGCTTGAGTCAAAGAAGGGATCCTCCTGATCAAACCCCGTGTCCAACAGATCGACGGCTAAAACCGGTCGGACAGATCGGTCGTTTTCGGTCGACGCATTTTGGATCGACACGCGGTCAACTGACATATTGACGACGGATCGGGCGATTTTTAACCAACCGACATCGGCGGACGTGGCGGCGGTCATCGCCAAATTGACAAGCCGAGCGGCTTGATCAAGCGAGGGATCGGCAAGTTTCGACGCCTCTCCACTGTTGGTGGCGGCCTCGTGTTGCGTCATGTACTGCTGGCGAAGCAAGTCCGCAGTTTGCACCCGTTTTTCAAATTCGGGAAGCACGCCCGAGGCAGTGATCGCGTACTCTTGCATCGTCGCAAGGTGCACCACTTTGGGGTGCGAATATCCGTTTTGTTGCATCTTCGTCAGGGCGTGCACAATCGAGCCCGTGGTGGACAATATCTGATCGTCGGTGGCGATCGCAGTGCCGAGCCGAAAATAGCTGTGCGTTTCATCGTTTAGAATCAACACCCAATAGACACAATCATCGATGGTGGCGGATGCCGTCGATGCGGTGTTTCGCGCCGGTTCACTCGGGGGCATCAGCTCACTCGATTGCATCGATTCACTCGGTGGCATCGTGCCGACGTTATCGGAGACCGGTTCGGCGGAAGGCGAGGGTGTTTCGGGATCGGCGTTCGGTATCGTCTCGGATTGTTCCGCTGAACGAGGCGTTTGTTGCACCGCAACGCTCGGTTTCACTGCAACGCTTTGCGACGCAGGTAGCGGGGGCGTATCCGATGGTGACGCCGTAAGCAGGTAGATCGTCCACAGGACGGCCAGCATCAACCCAATCCAGGTCGATGCAAGAATCCAAGTCGGTCGACGGATCGGTTCGGCGATGGGGGGCGACGGCAGTCGGCTAGCAGTCCACGTTTCGTCCGCGGGAACCGTCCTTGTTGCCCCAAAGAATCTTTTTGAATCGATCGGTCGAGATCCGAAGTAAACCGGGCGATTCGGATTCAACAAGCAAGCCTCGACGTGTTTCGAAAAATCCGCATCCACATACAAGCCATTGCGGCTGTGGGTGTCTCGCAGCACACGAGTCCCGCCGCTGCCCACGATCAAGATCGCATGTCGCCCTGAGATTTCGGGATAATCCAAAATCAGATCACAATCCGACGCACGACCGACCGTCAACACGGCCGCAGCGTCCTGTTCACACGGCCACGGCAATGAGATTGATTGCGTCAAATAAACGCGATCGCTGGCGACGATCCGTTGTGGTTGATCAGTGAATTGAAGTCCCGAGCGATGCTTCGCGAATCCCACGCGGCCTTGACGCGGTAGCACGGTGAAAATGCCCGCTTCATAACGAAGTTCGCAGTGCAGTGGTTTGACATCCGCATCGGTCACCACCACGCTACAGTCGCGGTCGCTGCCGATTGTCCACGTCAATCGTTGGTGATGAGTCATCGAATCATCCTCGGTGAATCGAAGCTGCCAGTGTCGAGATTGGGCAAGCGAAACACAAAACGCTGTTCCCCGAGGATAAAACGGGATTCCGAAGCCAGCGTCACGGAGTTGATTCGATGCCAAATTCCGTTGCGACTTTGTTGATCTTCGAGAATCCAGCCTTGATCGGTTTCGTACAGCTCGGCATGAAGCGGATTGATCGTGGGATGGGGCAAGATGATATCTGCCGCCGATTCATCGCGGCCGATCTGAAGGCGTTTGCCGAGTGGAATGTGGATGGCCGGCGAGGAGCTGCCGATTGGGGCGATTTGAAACGATGGTGGATCCCGCTGTGACCGTTCCCAGCGGCAACTGACACCACCGATCATGAACGAGTCGTCTTCAGCAAGGTGAATGATCGGTTTGTATACATAGGTGCCGTTGGTGCTCTGTTGATCGACCAATTGCCAAACACAACCTCCGCGACCATCGCTGGTTCGCTGGATTTTCGCGTGCAAAGACGAAATGTCGGCATCGTTGGCAAAGCACCAATCGGCGTGACGTCGACCAAGTATCGTTTCGGCCTTTCGCAACCTCAGCACTTCGCCTTCGGTTTCACTGTCATCATCCAGCGCGATCAGCAGCGGTGTTGGCACACGGCGCTCAGGAGAAAGCGGGTGAACGTCTGTGTCGTTGGATGAGCTCGTGCTGTTGGCCAAGCCGGGGACGTTGGCCAAGCCAGGAGCGTTCGCCAAGTTCGGGCCATTGTTGACATGGAAATCAACCGCCGTCATCTGAGCATCAACGGTTCCGCATGCGGCGCACCTCTGCCCAAGCTCGATCCAGCGTTTGCACTTTGGACAGACAGGCATGGCGAAACTCGCAGGAACAGCGGAACGAGACGACGTCGAGCTGGACTTCGTCGGGGAAGCCCGGATTCGATCGTGTCGCATAGAAAAGGGGGAGCGGTAAACCAAAGGTCATGCACACGCGTGATGCCTCGGTTAGACTACGATGATGTTAGTTTAACCCTCAGCGGCGATGGCGTGGGGGACAAACGAATCCTCGTTCCATTTCCTTTTTCCGGGTTTTGAGAAAGAAGTCCCTTCAAATTCGTTGGCTCGCTGACCAAATGCGTACAGCGGTCTTGATTTTGCAAGCGAGCGAACGACGGCACTTTTCACCGTAATTGAGGCGATGCTTTGGCGATCGAGCTTCAAACCGAATGCCCGGCCTGCGAAACGTTCTCGCTGATTGACGCCTCGCTGCTAGGAAAAAAGGTAGGCTGCCCGAGCTGTCACCGGTCGTTTTACGCCAATCGGGCTCGTCCTGCCGCCGCGGGTCAGACCATGGCGGCGGTCGTGACACCGCCAGCGAAAACATCTGCAGCAAAACATTCGGATGACCAAACGCGAACGTCGCCATCGTTGGACCCAGCGGCTGAATCCGCGAAGCGACTAGGCCATTACCAGCTTCGCCGCATCATCGGTGAAGGCGCCTTCGGCACGGTGTGGCTTTGCAGCGACACGCACACGTCGCGGAGCGTCGCGGTCAAACTGCTGCACTTCGACGCGAGTGACCGAAAGCGAGCGGCGCGGTTCCTCACCGAGGCGCGAGCCGCGGCCTCGCTGCGTCATCCCAATATCGTCGCGGTACTGAACGCCGGTCGCGTCGAAAGGCGACACTTTATCGCAACGGAATATGTACAAGGCCCAACGTTGGAGGAGTTTGCGGCCGCTCAAACGCCGTCGCAACACGAGGCTGCGGATTGTATTCGTAAACTGGCATTGGCACTCGACTATGCTCACCGTCACGGCATTGTGCACCGCGATGTCAAGCCGCTCAATATTATCATCGACACCAAACGCGAGCCTCAGCTATTGGACTTCGGTCTGGCCAAGCGACTCGATTTCGATTCCGCGTTGACGATCGACGGTTCGGTGTTGGGAACGCCCGCCTACATGCCGCCCGAGCAAGCTCGAGGCGACATTGCCGCGATCGGTCCGGCGACCGATCAATATTCGCTTGCCGCTTGTTTGTACTTTTTGCTTACCGGGCAATCGCCGTTTGTGGGGAATGCTGCGGAGGTGTTACAGATGGCGATCCACAGTGCACCGACGCCGATTTTGCAGTTGAATCCGCAAGCCGATGCGAACCTCGTTGCGATTTGTCAGCGTGCGATGGCCTACGATCCCGCCAAACGCTATGCAAACTGCAGCGAATTCGCTCATGAGTTGCAGCTTTTTCTAGCGGGGTTGCCGGTACAGGCGAGACCGATTTCGGTACGTGAACGCGTGACTCGGTGGTGCCATCGCCATCCCGCCGAAGCCAAGTTTTCCGCTGCCGTCGTAATCGTATTGATGCTCGGCGTTCTCATTAGTAGCGTCGGTTGGTTATCGGCACGACGAGCGATGGCGGAAGCGACGCAGCGAGAAAAGGACGCTGCCAAGCTTGTCGCGCAGCGTCAACAAGTGCAATCCGATTTGCAGCAGCGATTGAGTGAGATCGAAGCGGCGACGCGGCGGGCACAAGCAGCCAAGACCATGGCTGAGAAACAACGAGCTGCCTTTGAAATCGAATCTCAAAAATTGAAACATGCGATTGAGCAAACCCAGCGGAACACTGCGTTGGTGATCGAAACCACCGAATCGCTCAAAGCAGAAGAAGCCAAGATTGAAGAATTGCATCAAGAGATCGCAGGAACCGCGTCTGCCGTTTCGCAAACCAAGCAGGCGTTGGTTCATCTGCGTTTGCAGAGCGAAGCTGACAAATTATTGAAAGAACGGCTGCATCGGGTGCGTCAGTCGATTGAGTCGGAAAACTTTGACGAAGCGAAGCGTCGTTTGCAGGAGATCCCCGCGTCGCTGCACGGATGGGAAACGCATGTCTTGGCTTCGCTTGTCCAACAACAGCAGTCGGCAATCCCGGTTCGTTCGATCGACCTGTCGCCCTTCGGAAACGATTTTGGAGCCCAGGAATGGCAATGGGGCGAAACCGATTCGCCCGACAAATTCGTGTTGTTTCGCGCCGGATCACCAACCGCAACCCAGTTGTTGATGATTGACTTGGCGACCGCCACCGTGTCCGAGCTCGGCGAGATTCGATCGGTCCGCCAGGTTTGTTATAGCGGACAACACGATTCGATCACGTTCGGATTGGGCGTGCAGACGATGCACTGGAACACGGTCGTCAACCAAGAACCGTTCGATACATTGCTGTACTCGGTCGCTCCACCGACGCAATCGATTTGGCAGCTCCAGCAAACGATCGTGCATCCACGCCATGGGATTGTCTACGCCATCGCCGCAGCTTTGCATGCGAATTGGTACTCTCGATCGAGCAATCCGAATCTTCATCGATCCGCGGCGAGACTGCAGCGGATGAGGCAAGCCGAGGAGAAACATCGATTAGTCGAACAAGTGGTCGAGCGTCACGCGGAGGAATGGTTTGAACCATTCCGCTTGATACGCATGAATGGCGACCGTACTGGAGTGATCTGGGACCGACAGCATGACGCCTATGTCAACGCTGCGTTAAAGCGGTTTCTCAACGACCGAGCTGACACGTGGTTCTCGGCAGAGATTGATTTGATCCAGGCTCCATCAATCAGCGACGTCTATTCCGCGACGGGAATACACCATCTTGCCATGACGGCAACCTACCAAATTGGATTCCGCCCTCCACCACGCCCCGGATTGCCAATCCGGCGTCCGACTCATGAAATCATGACCGTCGTGGTTCCAATTTCGAACGTGGATGCCGACAAGATCCTGCCTACTCAAATCTACGTCACCAGCGACCAGTGGTGGGCCGTTAACGGAGCAGCGATCAAGGGAATGAGCCGCAGGGCGGCATCGATTTTGCCAACATCCGAGAACGCACGGTCGACCTGGATCGTCCCAGCGGAGATGGCCGAACCGATGGACGAGGGGATCATGCAGCGTGCCAACCGCAACCGCGTCGGCAACAGCGTATTGGTGCGTGATTCCACAACCGTCAACAGTTTGCGAGGTCCACTGGTTTGGCGATCCGAAGTGGCTGTCAATCCAATTCCGTCGCAACTCCGCTGGATTACTTGTTATGCCGATGGTGGGCAATTGATGTTTGGTGAAATCGGGAAGGACGACTTTCATGCGATTGCATCACTCCAGCATGTAGACGATCCACGATCGATGCAGTTGACAGCCGAGGCTCGTTATCTAATTCGCAAGAATCCCACCTCGATCGAGTTTATCGATTTGGATCACGTCGTTCCGATGACGCGGCTCGATGTGGAAGACCATCAGAAGGCCGAGGTGGCACCATGAGCCAGGTCACAAAGATCGAGTTGCCGTCACGATTCAAGTTCAATCGCACATTGGGAACGGGGCGAAGGGGCCATGTTGTTTTGGCCATCGATCAGGAATTGCATCGTGAAGTCGCAATCAAGCTGATTCCGATTCCGTCATCGCACACGGATTCGGTGGCAGAGAGTGGCCACGACAATGCCGATCCTCGAGGACGTGCACGACGCGAAGTCGATTTGGCGTGTCGGCTGCGGCATCCAAACATCGTCGCGGCGTATGATTTTTTCGAGACGCAAACGGCAATGGGATTGGTGCAGCAAGCGGTTTGCGGAGGTGATTGGACAAGTGATGCGACTCGTTTGGGCGAACGTGAACAAGTACTGCGGCTCCGCAAACTGGCTTTAGCGATCGACTACATCCATGAACAAGGCTGGGCTCATGGTGATATCAAGCCCGAGAATGTGTTGGTCGATGCCGAGGGGGAACCGTACCTGTGTGATTTCGGTAGCGCCGTTCCGCTATCCGATTGCGACACCTTGGAGCGTGAATGTGACGCGGATTCCCATTCGGTCGAGATCAATGGGACGCCTGCCTACATGGCGCCCGAGTGTGCGTCGGGACGATCACCTGCCACCGTGTCAGCGGACGTCTACTCGATGGGGATATTGTTGATCGATCGGTTGACGGGGCGGTGTCCTTTTGACGGGCCACCTGCAGCGATTCTTGACGCAGTCATCCATCGCGGCCCGCCGCCACTCGTTTCGCTGAGGTTTTATCGCAATCCGCGGATGCAGGCCATTGTCGACAAGGCAACTTGCCGTGACCCACGCGATCGCTATCGGTCGGCAGCGGCATTTGCCAAGGATTTGACTCACTATTTAGAGAACCGTCCGTTGGTGGCCAGAGCACCGGGCCCCTGGGAACGTTGGCGATTGTGGGGTAAACGCAATCCGATGATGCAGGGATTGTGTGCAGTGTTTGTCTCGGTATTGCTAATGGCGATTTTGTTGGTGACTGCCAATTGGCGATCCGCCGCCATGCAAAGCCAGCGACTAATTCAAAGCGAAGCACAGCTGATCGAAGAATTCAATTCGCTGCGACAGAGCGAAAAGCAACTCACGGAATTGATCGAGACGCTGCGGCGGCGGCAAGCGGCGGTCCAACACGCCGAATCGCTGGCCATTCGCTTGCGAAACGATGCCGAGGCGACGCAGGTCGAACGGTTGGCTTTGGTTGAAAAGTCAAAGAAGCTCGAAGCCGATGCCAACCAGAAAATGCATGCGCTGCAGATGTCGATCGCGAAAACGAAAGCCGCCAACATTCAATTGCAGTCGCTCAGCGAGCAATCAAGTGTCGAGCAATCGCGATTGCAAAGCTTTGCTCGGCAAGTTGCTGCTAACGAGAGCCACGAAGCGATTGAAGCCGCCATCGCAGCCATGAAGGATTCGGATTGGGACCAGATGGAACAATCGCTTTGGACGGTCCACGAGGATTTTCGTGGGTTCTTGTATCACCATCTTGCCTTGATCGCTTTTCATGGCAGTACGACGCCGCGTGCTCAGACGTTTAATGTTCCCATCCGCGTTGAAAAAATGGTCTTGGGTTCGAATGCAGCCACCTTGGTCGCCCTTTCAAGAGAGGGCCGTGGATTTTGGATCGACACCGTACGGCACCGGATTTTGTCGCTGAGTGCACCTGCGGACATTCGCGATGCCCGGCCGGATGTCGCGGCCGCCGCAATGTCCAGCGACGGAAGCGACATCGTAATCGCTTGGGACCAGAGGGACAACTCTCGACGAATCGCGACCTACCATGTTGCAAAGGATCGAGTGCGTCAGGAGGATGAACGCTCGATTCCACACAACGTCCACGCATTTCGTTTTGCCGGTAAAAAGGCTTATGCGTTGGTGTCATCGGATCGCGGCGAGACGATTGGGGTGTGGGATCTGCAATCCGAAAACTTTGTTTGGCAATCGGAACGATCGGAAAACGAATCCAATAGCGACGGCTCTCGGCAAGTCTTGTTGTTGGAAACGCAATGCGATCGCGAGACGACGTTGACGTTCGCAATTTTATCGGGCAGTCCGACGGCGTTGCTCGAGATTGTCTGCATCGACTTTCGCTCGCAAATGTCGTTGCCGACCGTCGAGACATTTGAGCTTGGAATGATCGATACCGAATGGAAATTAACTTCGTTATCGTTTTGTAATGGCACGGCGATTGGGACGGTCAAAGAGCAAGGCAATTCGGCCGAACCGGCGTCACTGCTTCGTCGCGATTTGCAAGCGATCGTGAATCGGAATCACACCATGCTGATTCGATTGACGCGGACCGCTGATGGCGCGGGGGTCCGTGCATTCCCGCTCGATCACCAAGATCCGACGGAGATGGAAGCCGGATCGAGGTCGATGCGGAAGGACCAGAAATACAGCTTCGTTTTTCCGGACTCCACGGCGCGTCGTCTGGTTGGCTTTGACACGGATGAACTCGAAATATGGTCGATAGAAGAGCCCGAGGGTGAGGCGGTTCCTCATTTGGTGCCGCTGCACACGGTGCCACTGATGCCCTCGATTCGGCACGCACGAGGGATGTTTACCGCCGACCGGTCTCATTTCGTCGAGTATCGCCATCCGAAAATTGTCGTGCATCCGCTGCAGCACCGGCCGATTCGCAATGAAGTTGCGTTAGAGGATTTTGTGGCCGAACTTCGCGAGTTCAGCGGCCGCAATAACTTCGATGCGATGCTCCGACACGAATAGGCAACACGAATAGAAAAACGTCGCGTTTCGACCCGCCAACGGGGATCGCGGCCTGCGGCAGAGACCGCTGCGAGGGTGATGGTCGGATGCGAGCTCTTTTGCCCTGAAAATGGCAGGGATTTGTAGCCGAAATCCAATCTCTTATCGATAATATTAGGGAGGTCACGGTCCCGGTAATCACGGCTTGGGTGGTGCGATTGCCGGGAGACGAATCTTTCCGGGTTTTCTGAAGTTTTTGGGGTCGGCAGCGACAAAGATTTCGCTAATATGTCGCGACAAATTTGCGCCGGTCTCGGGATCCTTTCACCTTCCTACGCCTATGCCAGAATCCTCTGCGTTGCCCTCGGGGATGTACTCTCTGTTTTTGGGCGCCTTGATCGTCTATCTGATCGCCATGTACGTGGTTGGCTTTATCGCCCAACGCCGCGTCCGCAACGTTGAGGATTTCGTACTCGCAGGTCGTCGATTGCCCACGTCGCTGGCGACAATCACGATTATCGCGACGTGGTTTGGTGCCGAGTCGCTGATGACGACCGCCGACGAAGTGGGCAATGAAGGGCTTCGTAAAGCGATGCTCGATCCGATCGGGATCGCTGGCTGTTTGTTTCTAGCCGGTTTGTTTGTTGCCGCTCCGATGTGGCGGATGGGAATTTTGACGGTTCCCGACTTCTTCTTTCGCCGCTTTGGAAAAACGGCCGAGATCATGTCGTCGCTGATCATCGTGCCCAGTTACTTTGGCTGGGTTGCTGCTCAGTTTTTTGCGCTTGCCCAATTGCTTGACGTGTTTTTTGGAATTCCGCGAGATTGGGGCATCTTGGCGGTCGCCACGATCGGGACTGGCTACACCTTGCTTGGCGGGATGTGGACGATCACGTGGACCGACGCGATTCAGATGTCGTTTATCTTGCTCGGGTTGCTGTTACTCGGACACGCGATTCTGGTCCACCTTGGTGATGGATCGATCGTCGAAGGGGTGTCGGTGATGCAAACCGAGATTGACGCATCACGCTGGCGGATCGCTGACCCACCGACGTTTTGGCGTGACACGATGGTCGCGATCAGTGCGTTGGCAATCGGATCGCTGGGGAATTTGCCGATGCAAGACTTGATGCAGCGAATCTTTTCGGCCAAGAGCGACCAAGTCGCTTCGCGAGCTTGTTTGTGGGCCGGAGCGGGCTACTTGTTGATGGGCGTCTTGCCCGTTGGCACCGGGATGGCTGCCCATTTGTTGTTGCCGCGTGCCGAAGGCGAACTCGATGGCGTCGTCATCCTGGTCGCCAGCAAGCTGCTCAATCCAGTGCTGCTGTTGGTGTTTTTTCTAGCCATTGTCTCGGCAGTGCTATCGACGATCGTCAGCGCTGTGATGGCACCATCGGCGGTAATGGCTCATAACTTGGTCGAACCGCTGTGGCGGAAAGCACGCTCGAATCCGCCGACCCAGAATGGATTGCTGCAACTGCAGCGGGTGGCAATCGTATTGGTCACGGCCGCTTCGGCTTGGTTGGCGTATCGTGGGGAAGGAGCCTACGAATTGGTTCAAGCGTCCTACTCGATGGCGCTGGTCAGCTTGGTGGTTCCATTCTTGGTGGGGTTACGATTCGACAATATTCCGTCACTCGCTGCCAAGCTCGCGATGTTGTTTGGGATCACCGTCTGGTCGCTGCACATGTTGCTCGGGTGGGAGGTCTTTTTCGAACCTTGGCTCGAATCCTACGGCGTCCCGCTGCCTCACGAATTGGCCGGAACGATTTGCAGTGCGGTTGGATTCGCAATCGGGTGGATACTGGGAACCGCCGAAACGACCGCGACTGACGAAGTCACGGATTGATCGCCGAGTCGAGTCCCAATTGGACACCCACCAATGGTTTGACGGGGGCGTAAAACAATCCCCGATGCGAAAGTTTTGCGTACAGATGGTCAATCGGTTCTTTGCATTGGCTGTGTTTCTGCAGGATCTCTTTGGCTAGATGATACGAGATCAAATAGCCCACCGTGCCCAGCGGGGTTTCGCAAACACGGTTAAATGGCCCTTGGTTTTCGACGACAGCGAATTTGCTGTTTTGCCCAATGTTGCGTTGCAGATGGATGTAGTCGAACTGACGAGGCAGCGAGTTCTCGATTTCGACCAGTCCGAAGTCGGGATCAGGCTCGAAACAAAAATCGTCTTCCAGGACGCAGGCCCAAGGCAATCGATAATCGACCACCCGGCGTAATGCACGCAGATGAGCGAGATAACAACCGATCTCGCCGATTCGCATTTCACGTAACGTCTGAGCCGAGACCGGCAATTGATCGAGTCGCCATTTCGTTGCTTCCACGCCGTCGACCACCTCGAAGGGCAAATTCAGCGGTTGGATTTTGCTTAAACCAGATTGCCGACGACGGTGATCGTCGGGCAGCGAAATCATGAAGAGATGCAAGCTGGTTTGCCTTTCTAATGATGAACTGAAATTGCAAACTGACGCACCGAACGGGCGTTGCCGTGCACGACCGGTATCTTGCCAATGCGGCGGCTGATCACCAATCCCTCGGGCGATACGGTGACCTCGCCCACGTGACGGTCGTGCACGCAATAGTTCCAGCCTTGGTCTGCAGCATGCCAACGATCGGGTTGTTGGTGGCAGTACAGATTCAATCCCATTTGGTCGCCCCAATCGGTGGTTCCCGCAAGCTCGGGGCCTGTCCGCATGCGGTGGGCTGCAGAGAAATAGCGGTGCAGCGTCGCCGCAGTTCCCGCAGCAAATCCGCTATTCAAGAACGGATTGCGTTTTAACAGCTCAAAAGCGTTGCGTCGGTGCCAAGGATCGTGGATCGACAACGACCAAGCGGGAATCACGGCGTTGTCGGGGTAGCCCTTCGGTTCGATCACCGCGTGGATCCGATCGGGACGCATTGCTACCGATTGCCAGAGCGAATCGAGCGGAGTTTGGAAAATGACGTCCGAAACATCCCAATACGCGACGGCTGCGTTGGCAGGTAATCGCTGCGTGATTTCGGCAAATTCGTAGAGCCGGCGGATCGGGACCATCGTGCCATTACTGGGGCGAGCCACCACATGGACATTGGATAGCTGTGTTAAACGTCTAATTTCAGACGGGTACAAACCGTAGGTGACCGCGATTACCGGGCACGTATTTCCCCAGGTTCGCAAGGAACGTAAAAACTGGTGCTCAAACCGCTGAAGATCGCGACGATCAAACGCTGCGAGCACGTAAGGCGTGTGGGCGAGCCGATCATCGTGTGACGCGGGCCGCGGCATCACGTCGGCAACGCGGTTGGCTTTTCCAAGGTGAGTCGCTTGTGCGATTCCGCAATAAGTAATGCCGATGCCTTGTCGCCGCAGGTCTTCGCAGCAGCAGGCGCATTCACATTGGTTGGCGGTGGAGCGAAATTGAACTGACTTGAGCACATCGCCACGAAACATGCAGGCGCCCATCCCAACGTGGCCGGCATTGGCGCTGGTTTGATTTTCAAGGTCATAGTCCGCGGCGACCGCGCCAAGCGTGGGTGAACGTTCAAGCCGATGAACGAGCGTGGCGACACAGTGCGGATCGAGCAGCACGTCATCGTCGACGAACATCACCCAATCGGCGGTGGCTCGCTGTTTGATCTGATTTCTCGCCCTTGCGATGGTTTGCCAGCGATTTCGATCGTCGCCGCGTGGCCAACCTGTTGCGATATGCAGTCGCACGTTGACATCGTTTTGGCGGTGGATTGCATCGACCACAACCGATGGCGGTTCGCTGTGCGGGCGACACAGCATCAACACGTCAACGGCAGGCAACAGATCACCCTGCATCGTCACGGGTTGGGGCCATCAACACGGTCCAAGAATCCATCATCACATTGCGATACCGAACCGCTGCTTCGGTCAAGAAATCCATCATCGCATTGGGATAGTGATGCGGAACGCAGGGACGTGAAATCATCGAGATGCGGATCGTACAGTTCCTCGTCTCCCGCCGCCCCAGCTGAACGAATGTAGGAATCGCAAGGCGTTTCGTGTTCCTGCCGCGTCGTGAACACCCCGCTTGCACCGGTTTGAGCTTGCGCCGTCAACGTTGCTAGTTTCGAGCTGCCTGCTTGATAATGATCTCGCGATCGGTCACACGGCAGTGGCGGATAATATTGAGAACTTTCGGCGGCAGTCATCCCGGTGTGGACTTCCAACAAGGTTGGGCTGAACTCGGGCACGTACAGAATGCCAAGCACGCGAGGGGCGTCATTGAGCTGCTTTTGTAGCCCGGGCAACACTTCGGATTCGAGCAGCCATGTCCCATGATCCCAATCGAAATTTGCGGGGTTTTGGGGTAAGAAGACGGCACGCACCTCGGTCACCAAGACGCTGCGAATGATCGTCACGCGTGGCGATGGACGCTCGGTCGCCAACAACCACTCGCCACCAGGTTTGACTCCGCCGCAATCGGACACCGGCAGTTGCTCGATCGACTGCAATGACAACTCAGCCACACGCGGCAGGGTTGCGGGAAACGTGACGGTTCCAGCCAGCAGCAATTGTCGGTAGCGTTCTCGATCCATAACTTGGTTTGTCATCAAATGGGAAAGGGGGATCATGATGTCGATTCGTCGTCCCAGACGCTGGGTTATTGTATTCGCTGATTCGATGACATGGGTTGCTCTGCGGCGAATCGATGACAAATTCTATATTTTTTCCGACATCAAGCTCAGCGGTTTTCGCTAGGCATCGTGCGCGCAATTCGGAATGACAGGTAGACGCGACTGAGAAAGGCCGAGTGCCAATTCCGCTGCGCCGCGCGTGCGTCAAGCGGTTGATACAGAATCGCGCCACCACGACTTGCCATCCGTGTTTCTTTGTCGATCGAGGTCAATGCGGTTGCAGGATCCGACGCCGGTCCGTGGGGAAACGAAGGGTAGGTCGCATACGCGGTATGACACCACTCCATCGCATTGCCAAGCATGTCGAACAGTCCGTAATCATTCGGTAGCAAACGGGCGACCGGATGCATTTCAAAATTCGAATTTTCAGCGGTCCATGCATGCCAGCGTAAACGTCCAGGATCGAATCCAAACCATCGCCCGCGGCTTGATCCACCGCGACAGGCGAATTCCCATTCGAGTTCGCTAGGCAATCGGTAACCGATTCGCTCGCAATGGTTGTTGGGAAGCTGCATTCCCGGTTCGATTTCATCGATTGGCGGGTAACACATTTGCGATTCGGGAATCCCTTCCTGTTCGCTAAGCCAACGACAATATTTTGCCGCATCGAACCAGTTGACTCCGATCACGGGACAATCCTCGCTCGGAGTGTAGCGAGGTGCAAATTGATGTTCTTGACGAAACTGCCGAAATTGGGCCGTGGTCACCTCATGGGTCGCGATCGCATACGCGTGGCCCAGACGGAACGGCGATTGAGGTTCCTGGCTGCCATCGCGGCCTGGTTCGGTCGCCGGCGATCCAGCCCAGAGGAGGTCATCGGGCTGGATCACGACCATGCGATCGCCTGCGGAAGTGCGGAATTCGCCTGCGAATTCCAACATGGGCAGCGGATCAAGCGTGACATCCCACGCGGTTGCAATCGACTGAATCGCTGAACGTAGGCCAGGATCGGAGCTTTCCGTGTACCAGTGCGACAGCTGGGAAATGACATGGTCGCGGTGCGATTCGGAAATGGCATCGGTGGGATAGATGGCTAGTGCCATTGCACAACTGCGGCGAACGCGAATGTCTTGATCGATGTTTTCGAGATGCTCGATCAGCCAATCGGGCGACAATTCAAACGCCGCGAACGATTCAATCATCGCGCCGCGAGTTGCTTCCGAGAAATCGGCCTGCATCGCGGCAGCCATTTGTTGCCGATCGCCCAATTTGAACATCGCCGCCAATAAATTTCGTAGCCGGTTGCACTTTTCAATGTGCTCGGCGATCGAGGTTTGCGGACGCCACCAAAGGGATCCAAATTGAGGTGTCGAATCGTCGGCGGTCTCGGCGATCGCGAGTGATACGGGATAGTAGCCTTTGGACATCGCCGCGCGGGTTTGCCGCAAATGTTCGCGTCGAGGTTGCGGATCGATCTTGTGCACTTCGACTGGCAATTCAGACCACCACACTGCGGTTTCGTCACGTCCCGAATCACCGAACAAACGGTTGTCGAACTGTTGCGACACCAACGTATTGGCACGACCAAAGTGGTTCAGGTCGTTACACATTTGGTGACTTTGGTGCCACGCTTCGTGAAAATCGATTGAGGTGTCGAGTTTCCAGCGAATCGAGGAAAAGTACTCTTCGCCGTCTGATTTTTGAAACGTCAGATTGGTGCGTGGAACTTTGATCCCGCGATCCACCAGTGGTCCCCAGCCGTTTTCATGATGAAGCTCATGGTGCACGTCAACGTATAAATCGGCGTCCAGCAATGCCGAATTGTCGGGAACCCTTATCCACACGCAGCAGTATTGTTCCGAGTCGGCTTGGCGATAGACATGCAGTGTGTCGGGAAAGAATTTGTCGGACCGGTGAGCTTGGTTTTGCTGACGAAGTTCATCCGCATTCACGTCGATGCAATAGCGAGCCACTGCACCATCACGTAACAATAGCATGGCCCAGAAACGGTTGGTTCCGATGTGAAAAGGGGCCAATTCTGCGATTCGGTAACCGGCGTCGGCAAGTTCCTCGAGAATCAATGGAACATCGGCCTCGGCGACCTTGTGCAATAGGATCGCGTGCGATCCGATCGCTGCTTCACACCAACGCAGCCGTTCGTTCAACGATGGGGGTAATGGTGGCGTGGCAATGGCGGCAACGGGTTCGCGTGTACCCACGCACCACCAAGGTGATCCCCACGGCCGCGAGACATCAATCAACGGAGAAGATTCGGCGATTTCCGATCGCCATTGTGCCTCGACCGCATGTCGTCCTACGGCGCCGTACCTTGAAATCGCATCGGTATAGGCAACCAATTCCGAGGGAAATGCATGGGGTAGATGAGTAATCAGTCTGGACAGGTCGTTTGCGGCAAACGCGACCATCAAGTTAGCCGCGTTGACTGATTCATGTTTTCGATTTGGGTCTTTCAGATGCTCGTCCAATAACGGCACCAAGTCGCGTCCGATCGGATTGAATGCGTCGCCCCAACGCTGAATCCACAACGGGTTTTCGTTGAGCAAAAGCTTCATCAATCGAGTCAAGTTGACTTGGGTCCGCAGCCGATCTCGTCGTAACGGATCATTCGCCAACATGCAGGCTGCCCGAATCAATTTGTCTCTCGAGGCGAGCTGCGCGGACCACAGTTCCGAGAAGGACGATCCGCCGATGGAAGTTGCATGGACAAACTTGCGTGCGATGGTGACCACCTCGTCCACCGGGGCTTCGAGCACGTAGTCGGCAATCAGGTCGGCTGCTTTTGGATTGTCGTCGGCGAGTACAAGCGCAGCGCGGACACGGTCGGACATCGTCGCGGATTCATCGTGGATGACGCGAGTGGCTTCCGCGGTCGCGAAATCGGAATCGTGCAGTTCGGTCGCCAATAAAACGGCATCATTCATTTTGGCGTCCAACAACCGTTCCATTGCCATTCGGCTTGCATTGGTTTGGTTGTGATTTTGCACCAACCGGTAGCCCGAGACTGCACCGCCCAACACCAACAACATCGCAAGCGACCACAACGTGACGTTGGTCAGATGCCGTTTTTGGGCCGCTTGCATCATTTTTTGCTGCGGAACACTGCAGCTGCGCAGATCGGTGTATCGGCGTATCGTCAAGTACTCGCTAAGCGTCGGCAACGATTGCGGTAAGGGACGAACGCGATACAGATCCGAGAACTCTTCCAATCTCAGACGGGCTTTTCCATGTTTGGTCGACCGATTTCGATACTCGATCCACTGCCGAATCGGCGCGATCAAAAAGTCATGGGTCAATTGGTAGCCGCCAGATTGGTTTCCGCGATTGACTGATTCGCTGGAATCATCTGAGTCGTTGGTGCGAGTTGAATCGGTTACGGTTTGTTGATCGCTGTCGAGGGTGTCCGCTGCATCCCGATCGGTCGGCGTGATCAGGTGCATCTCGCGGTCCAGGATTGACAGCAGTTCGCGAAACGAACTTTTCTCGCGGTACGAAGCCGCTTGCGCAAGTTCCTCTTTGGTGCGAACCGAACCTTTGATTCGCGAGCTGGCTTCGGGTAACAGGGCGCGCAACACGCGATGGGCGCCTTCGGCATGAATCCGAGTCCGTCGCCGAGCCAACTCGCTGTCAAACGTTTCGTCTAAAAAACGCATTCCTAGCCCGGCGCCACCGTCGGCGAACAAGGCTTCGGCATCATCCCAAGGACGATTCTTTAGCATCTCGGTCAGCAATGCCAATTGCACACAGATCACTCGCCCGCCGGATGCCAAGGATCGCACCGCCTGGTCTAAAAACTGGTTTTGGCTTGCCGATCGCTGCTCGACTTGTTCGGGCAATCGATCGTAAGCCGCACCGAACAACGCCAACACGTTTCGCGCGTGCGATTCGTCGAACAGATCGACCGCGGTTGCGTTAACGTTTTCGGCGATGGTGTAGTCGAGGGCCTGCATCAGCCGAGTCACGCCCATCCAAAAATCGTCTCGAACCATCAGAACGCATTGCAGGTATTCACCATCACATTGACGCAGTGCTTGGACCAGCGCTTCGCGAGTGCCATCGGGGTTGGCGAACAACCATTGTTCGAATTGATCGATAAAGATCACAACGCGGCGCCGTTGCAGACGCCGGATCATGGCAAATGACTCGACAATATCCTGTTGTGCGGCGTTTTCTGGATTGCGAATCAACGACAATCGTGAAACGATTTGGTCGTGCAGGGTGCGTTCGGTGTCGTCTGCGGTGGCTTGGACATAGATTGAAATCACATCGTCGGCTAATCGTGGGATGATGCCGGCTCTCACGAGCGACGTTTTCCCACAACCGCTCGGACCATAAATCACACCGACCGGTACGGGGTGCGCGTCGGTGTTGGTGTCCAGTTTGGAGAGCCAGAAACGGATGATCTCGGGAACGCCTTCGTGATCTCGTGGGCCGGGCAGTAGTTGCAAAAAGAAATCAGCATCCCGAGTGTCAAACGGTCGCAATCCCTTGGGGACCACTCGCGGTAACGGCGGCGTCTGCGGACTGACCAAGCCGCCATCGATCGTTGGCGCGTCATGCGCAGGCGTGAAATTTCGCGTTTCCAGACGTGCGTTGCCCATGTTTCCTTGCTGGGCAAGCCATTGACGCAGGTCGTTGGCAAGGGCTTCGCCGGTGGCATAACGCTCGTTAATCGATTTGGATAAACTTTTCAGACAGATTCGAGCAAGTTCGCTGGGAACGTGAGGTGCGATTTTTCGAGGATGGATCGGTTGGTTGTATCGAATCTCGTCGTACAATCCATCCTCGACCGTCGATTGAAAAGGACGTTGGCCGGTTAGCAATTCGTACATCACCACCCCGATCGAATACAGGTCCGATCGGCCATCCACACGGTGACCTTCGCCACGTGCTTGTTCGGGACTCATGTAAGCAGGTGTACCGACGTAGGCCGGCCCGCCACGCGGATCAACATCCCGCAGCGCCAACCCAAAGTCAGCGACGTAGGGACGCCCGTGCTCGTCTATCAAAATATTGCTGGGTTTGATGTCGCGATGCACAACGCCGTGTTGATGGGCAAACGCAATGGCATCGGTGACTTGTGCCAGAAGGTCCGCGATCGCTTCGTAACAAGGGCGTTGACTCGTTACCCATTGTGACAAATCGCTGCCGCGAATTCGCTTGGTCACGATGTAGCAGGAAACGTTTGCGGCGCTGGCTGCGCGGTAGACCGGGATGATGTTGGGGTGGTCTAAACTTGCGATCGCCCGGGCTTCGCGTAAGTACAGATTGACCGTGGTTGGTTTTGAGATCAGAGATTGATGTGGGATTTTCAGGGCCACATCACGTTGCAGCGTCGTGTCATAGGCGAGAAATACCGTACCAAATCCGCCACGCCCGAGCACTTCGCGAATTACAAATTCTTCGATCCGCTCGGGCACGTCGACAATGGGGGCACCGGATTCGGTTCCCAAAAATTCGAAGGTGAGCGAATCACTGTTTTTCGTTTTCTTGGGATCCACGTATTCACTTCCAGTGCAACTCGCGATTGGCCAACCCCGTCACGGCCCCTGCACCGCGTCAAATGCGATCAAGCACCAGGCTTGCTTGTGTCGTTTTTGTCGAGTTTTCGCCACAGTGTGATCGCTAACGTGCCCCGCCGCGATTGTAGCAAAAAAATTTGGGTATCGAGACGGGGGGAGAGATCGATATCGGGCCAAAGCCAACCGAAAGAACGCGGAGAAATGTCCCGATGCATCCGTCTACAGGTGGTTGAATGTGTGTTCATTTGAATCGGTATCACGTTGTCCCGCCTTCGTGCGTGATCGTGCCACCCGCGTTCCCCTGCAATGGTAAGACGCGTTTAGGTGGACATTGGCTCACGCGTCGATCAAGATAGTGGAAATCCCACCATCGTCTTCCACTTCTCGAGAATTGTTGATGCGCACCGAGCCCTTCCACCTTCTTGCCGCGATAGTCTTGTCCCTGTTTGCTGTGTTGCCAGCGATGGCAGACGAGGCAGAGAAGAAAACGTCCGACGAATCCAAGCAAGAGGAAAAGCCCATCACCATCGATGGCGTCTTTGAATCGTTATCGAGTCACGAGATCTCGGCCGATTCAGAGCAAATTGATTCGTACGTGATCAAGCGAATTTTGCCACACGGATCGACGGTCAAAAAGGATGCCGCAGTCGTTTGGTTTGAGACCAAAGAAATTGATGAAAAAATCAGCAAAGCGGAATTCGATTTAGCACTTGCCAAGCTGGCACTGGAAGAAGCCGAATTCAGTTTTGAACAATTTCGCGAACAACAAGAACTTGATCGCAAAACCGCGGAACTGACACGCAAGGAAGCACGGTTGGCTTATGACAACTTTGTCAACGTCGATCGCGAACAACAAATCAAGGCGGCCGAAGTTCAACTGAAGCGTTCGCAGGAATCGCTCGAGTATGCTCAAGAGGAATTGAACCAGCTCGAAAAGATGTACCAAGAGGACGACTTGACCGAAGAGTCCGAAGAGATCGTGCTCAAGCGTGCTCGCCGAGCGGTCGAACAAGCGGAATACAGTTTGGAATTGACCAAGACGCGTACCCAACGTACGCTCGAGCAAACGATTCCAAGTCAGATGGAAAAACAAGAATCCGAATTGGCGCGTGCGGAGCTTGCGTTTACCAAGGCGATCCAGGATTTAAAAAACGCTCGAGTCAAACGAGACATCGAACGACGTCGCCAACAAAAAGAATTCGACAAACAGCAAGCCGACTTTAAACAGTTGCAAGCCGAACGTCGTGGTTTCGTACTGACCTCGCCGAGCGACGGGCTGGTTTATCATGGCGAATTGACTCGCGGCAAATTGGGGGACAAAGCCAGCAGTTTGCAGGCGAAATCAAAAGTCACGTCGCGTCAAGTTTTGGCGACGATTGTTCAGCCAGAGCGTTTGCGGATCATCGCAGACCTCAGCGAGGAACAACGGGGCAAAGTCGATGTGGGGATGAAGGGGACGGCAATTCCCAAAGCGTTTCCCGAGCTAAAGATTCCGGTCTCGATTCAATCGATCGCCAAAGTGCCCTACGCGTCTAATAAGATCGAGTGTGTGGTGGTGATCAAAGGAAAGATCAACAACGCAGATCTGGTGCCTGGGATGTCCTGCAGCATCGAGTTTGAAAAGGCGGACAAGGAATGATGGGGGCAAGAGATTGGTGGCACGCGGTCGCGTTCGTTGCCACGACGGTGGCGATGAATGGGCCGGTCGTTGCGGAAGAGGCGGCACTGGCCGACCCGTCGCCGACTCGGCTGCAGGAGCTTGACTTCAGCAAGCCTCCGGTGCTGCCCGAGGTGGACGCGCCCAGTTCTGAAACGATCGAGCAAGCGATTCGCGAGGGTGTCGATTTCTTGGTGGCGGATCAAAACCCTAATGGGTCGTGGGGATCGCCAACGAATACAAAAGATTTGAATATCTATGCGCCCGTCCCCGGAGCTCATCATGCGTTTCGCACCGCGACCACTTCGTTGTGTTTGTCGGCGTTAATCGAGTGCGCTGCCAGCGATAACGAGGCTGCGCAGACGGCGATCGAAAAAGGGGAGGCGTGGCTGTACAAGTATTTGCCAAGGCTACGCCGCGCCGACGGCACCGCGATTTACAACGTTTGGGGGCATCTGTATTCGATCGAAGCGCTGGTCCATCTGCACCAACGGCATGCGGGCGATACGCAGAAGTTAGCCGAAATTCGAACCTTGATCGAGCAGCAGTATGACATGCTGCGGCGATACGAATCGGTCGATGGCGGTTGGGGATATTACGATTTCCGTTATCAAGCAAAGCGTCCGACGTCGAGTTCCATCAGCTTTGTTGGCGGAGCCGCATTGGTCGCGATGCAACAAGCGAAATCGATCGGGATCGACCCGCCCCAGGATGTCGTCGATCGCGCGATTGCTGCCATCAAGCGGCAACAAAAAAGCGACTTCACCTATCTGTATGGCGAGTATTTAAAAGATCGACCGATGCGCGAGATCAATCGCCCCGGTGGATCGCTCGGCCGATCACAGTGCTGTAACCTCGCGCTTCGTGTCTGGGGGGATGAAGCGATCACCGACAACGTGCTAAAGCATTGGTTGTACCGGTTGTACGAACGAAATGGTTGGTTGGACATCGGACGCAAACGTCCGATCCCGCACGAATCGTGGTTCCAAGTAGCAGGCTACTTTTATTACTTTGGTCACTACTATGCGGCCATGTGTGTGGACCAATTGCCAGCCGCAGAGCGTGCTCCTTACCAGGCAATGCTGGCGGATTTGATCGTTCCGCTGCAAGAAAAGAATGGTTGTTGGTGGGATTATCCGCTATACGATTATCACCGTCCCTATGGCACAGCGATGGCCATGATGACGCTGCAGCGATGCTTGCCCGCAGAGTAAGTTTCCGGTTCAAACGTAGCGAACGTCGCCAAGACTTTCGGATTGCCGGGGGGCCGAAACTCTTGCCGGGCTGTTGATTTAGTCGTACGACGGACTTCCTAGTCCGTCGAATACACCATTGACGGACTAGGAAGTCCATCATACACCCCTTGCCGCAAGAAACTTCACTAAATCAACAAGCCGTCGATGGGTTGTCGCTACGACGGTTATCGATCGCCACTTAGCTGCGAATCATGCGAATCAGGTCGTCATTGGAAAGCTTCGCAGCGGCCTCGGTTCCTTCCATCACGCCGGCGACCAGATCGCGTTTGGATTCGTGCATCGCAAGTATCTCTTCCTCGATCGTTCCCTTGGCGATGATGCGGTAAACCATGACCGGTTTGTCTTGCCCATAGCGATGGGCGCGGTCAGTGGCTTGGTCTTCGACCGCCGGGTTCCACCACGGATCCATGTGGATCACATAGTCGGCGGCGGTCAAGTTCAATCCGGTTCCGCCCGCTTTCAGCGAAATCAGGAATGCATCGGCAGTGCCTTGCTGAAAACGATCGACGGCTTGTTGTCGCGCGGTGGCCGGGGTCGATCCATCCAGGTATTCGTAGGTGATGCCGCGAGCATCGAGCGCCGTACGAATTAATGCCAAGTGCGCGGTGAATTGGCTGAACACAAGCGCTCGGTGTCCTTCTTCGCGAAGACTATCAAGCGTTTCGCAAAGCTGTTCGAGTTTGGCCGACGAAGCGGTCCAATTTTCGTTGACCAAACCGACGTGGCACGAGATTTGGCGAAGCCGCGTCAGCATGGCGAGGATTTTGAACCGTTGGTCTTTGATTTCAGGTTGTGATTCGAGCTGCTCAATTTCACCGATCGCAACACGACGCACCTTCTCGTACTCGGCGCGTTCGGCGGAACTCAGATCGACATACAAATTCACTTCGGTTCGTGGTGGCAGTTCCGATAACACTTCGGATTTGGTCCGTCGCAACACAAACGGTTTCAGTCGTTCGGCCAACGCGGTCCGGCTTGCCTGGTCGTCTTGTTTTTCAATGGGCAATGCGAATCGTTTGCGAAAATGATCCCAGCCGCCAAACACGCCGGGGGAAACGACATGGAACAGACTCCACAATTCGCCGAGATGATTTTCCACCGGGGTTCCGGTCAGCGCGACGATCCAGTCGGCCTGCAGTGCAGCGATCGCCTTGGACGTTTTGCTGCGGCTATTTTTGATCGCCTGGGCCTCATCGAGCACGATTGTGCCCCACTGGACACTCGCCAGTGCGGCGGCGTCACGCAGCGCAAGCCCGTAGCTGCAGACGACAAGATTGCCGGGGCCGACCGAGGGCAGGAACTCTTCTCGCTCGGTTTCGCGGTAGAGGTGTACGTTCAAATCCGGTGCGAATCGTCCGGCTTCGCGAGCCCAATTGAAACCGACTGAGGTCGGAGCAATCACTAGGCTGGGGCCCATTTCGGATCGGTCCAACAATACGGCAAGCGTTTGGAGCGTCTTTCCCAGTCCCATGTCGTCGGCCAGGATGCCACCAACGCCCCACTCCGCGAGTCGACGCATCCATTTGTATCCGTCGATCTGGTAATCACGCAGCGTCGCGTCGAGATTTTTGGGAACCTTAGGGTTCAGTTTTTCGGCGCGGTCGAGTCGGGTCAGGCATTTCTGCCACGATTTGGCCGCTTTGATTTCGATGTCCGAGTCCATCAATTCACGGATCGCGGGCGCCGCCGTCGCATCGAGCTTCAACGTTTGGCGATCCGCATGCGTTGCATCATGCAGACGTTTTAACCGTTTGCGAAGCGAATCCGAAATTCGCGCCCAGCCTCCGTCCCCGATGCGGATAAAGTCGCCCTCGATGCCGTCGGCGGTTGCCGAGGTGATCCCGTTTAGCAATTCTTTGAGTGGGACCTTCTTGTCACCAAAGTCGCATTCGCCGCTGATGCCAAACCAATTTCGCTTGCTGGTGATGTCGACCCGGACATTTTTGCTAGAAAGGCTGCCGAGAACCGAGATCGGTTTTTCGCTGCTCTTGTCCCACAGGATTTCGATCTCGAGATCACTTGATTTCAGTCGTTCGATAACGTCAAGCGCGGTTCGAAAATCGCCGATCGTGCCGAATCCGCTGCTATCTTCGATCTCTAAATCGAGCGCCTCGGCGATTTTTTCAACTTGCTGATTTTCCGCAGCAGCGCTTCGTTGAACCTGGACCGATTTTCCGTCTCGCATTACCGTGACGATCATTGGATCCGCGGCCGGGCATCGCAACATGCCTGCTGCATCGCGGAAACGAATCCCATAGTCCATCGCTCCGTCGCTGCGTGTACGCAGCAACAAGGCAAGCTTTGCATGTTCGCACAGGATCGGCCCTGCGTGTGATTCCGGCAACCGCAACGAGATTCGTTTTTGCAGCGGACGCACTTGTTGGATCACTGCATCGAGTTGATCGTCCTCGAAGACACCAATGGCGACGACGTCGCGCATCAGATCGACATTCTCGTCCTCACTTTCGCCTAGGTACAAGACTCGGTTAGCCGTGTCGATGCTTAGGAATGCGTCGTGAGTGCAAATTAATTTTGCTTCTCGTATTTTTCCGTATTCGTCGGTAAAGCCAAACGCCCATTTCCCCTTTTGCTTGAGCGGCAACAGCGACAGACACATCGGGGTTCGAACAATCTGGAACGGCTCATTTTCGAACAACACATTGGATTCGTTGACGAGCCGAGGCAACGCATAGAATGGATCGAGAACGAATCCCGATCCACCGAAGTAGTAATTGTTCTCGTTACGCCGGATACCTTTTGCAACGCGGCGGTCCGCGTCGGTCAACGGCAGCGTGGTTTCTTTGACGATCCGATCGAGCCCAATCTTTTTCCCTTTGGTAAATCCATCGCCGCGTTTCTTCTGCATTTGCAGCACTGGATTGACGATAAGGTAGCCTTCTTCGAGCTGGAAATTCCAAACGACTCGCTGTGCACGCAGCTTCGAAAGAATCGGTAAGCTGTCATCCGCAGCAGACTCGTATCGAGAGGTCAGTTCGGCTTCACGTTCGACTAACGCATTCAAACGCCGGAGCACTCGTTCTTTTAGATCGGCTTCAAAACGTTCGTAGCTAGGTTTGCCTTTGGCAAAGTTCCCGCGAATGACGTCTCTTGATAAAGACGACCTCACGTATTCAAGCTGGTCCAGCAAGTTGTCGACGAATTTGACCTGATGCAGACAAACCCGATTGCCGCCGGCGTCGTCGCAAGTGCATCCGGTGGGGGCTTCGGCATCGTCGACTCGCGCATAGACGTCGAACCGATTGCGTGCGACGGTCGCAACGCCATGGAACTCTCCGGTTGAAAAGACTTGCTCGACGGAGCATTCCACGTATCGATCGCTGCTGGGATCTGCAATGCCGGCAGGAAACGCGTTGATAATGTCCACAAGGCGATCATGCCACTGCATGTGGCGGCGAAGCCCCGCGTCGGGGTCGATCTTCGGCGGTTGCAAAAATGAGGGCAATTTCGCTTTATCTGCCATCGACCTTGCTTCGGCGAGTCGAGCAAGCGATGCACGCATTGCTTCGGGGTTCAAAGATCCGTCTTTCATTGCAGCAAGCCTTGGCGTGAAATTAGAACATGGCATCGTGGTCGTTCGACCGAGCGATGCCTCGTTATATCGAATTCACGTTTTTTTGCCGAGTCACGATGGCCCCCAAGCTGATTCCACCCCGCTGATTCCCCCCAGCTGGGCGTTGTAAACGCTCAAGTGTTCGCTTGGCCTTTGATCGTCCGCTGGGCGATTTCCCATGCCTCTACCAGATGAGCACGGTAATCGTCGGGGCTGAGAAGCAAATCGACTTCCTCGCTTTCCATTTCGAACAACCATCCGTCCCCGTAGGTGTCAGCATTGATGATCGAAGGATCCGCCAAGCAAGCATCGTTGATCGCCACCAAGACGCCAGCGATCGGAGCATAGAGATCGCTTTCGGCTTTCTTGCTTTCGATCGCACCGATCAATTGGCGAGCTGCGATGGAGGTGTCGGGTTCGAACGTCCACTCTAGAAAGTAGACGTCTTGCAACAACCGCACGGCATAGGCCGTCAAGCCAAAACGCCACCGACCGCGTGTCGTTTGTAATGCCCACATGTGATTGCGGGCGTACATACGGTCGGCTGGGAATTTGGCTGTAAATTCGCCCATCGCGAACGAGAACGAATCACTGCTCACGTGTAGCGAACCCCTTGATGCTCTGGTTCAAAGAACGCGGGCAACAATGCATCGGCACGCAGCAGTCCATCGCGAGTCAAACGGATGGTGTCGCCATCGATCGTGACCAATCCATCGTCGGCGTAGGTGTTCCATTGGTCTTGCCACTCCGAGATGATGTCGACGCCAAATTTGTCGCGGAAATAGCCGACCTCTAAATAACCACGCTTGAGCAACAAGATCAATTCACGGACCAAGCGTTGGTGGTCGGTTGGCACAAAGCCACGACCGAGTGGCAAATTGCCTGCTTCGATCGCCCCGAGGTATTGCTCTAGTTCAGGCAGGTTTTGGTAGTGCACGCCGCTGGCATGACCAAAGCTGGCGATTCCGGTCGCCAACAGATCGGCCCCCTGCCACAGGTTGTCACGGTACGAGAAGTTCACTTTGCTAGGGTCTTTGACCACGGTGTAGGCGCTGCTGACGCTGTAGCCCGCCGCGATAAATTCGCTGAATGCGTAATCGACCCAAGCTCGTTTGGTCTCCCAATCGGCCACGGGGCTTTCGACTTTGTTGCCGAGAATGTCCTTGCTGTAGACCGTGTTAAACGGCAACTCCATTTGATAGATCGTGACGCTTTCGGGGGACAGCTCGAGTGTGCGTCGCACGTTTTCTTTCCAATTGTCCCACGTCTCGCCGACCATGCCGGAGATTAAATCGATGTTGACGTTGGGGAATTGAGCCGCGCTGATCCATTCCCAAGCATTGAACACCTGCTTGCTTAGGTGGGCACGTCCGTTGTCTTCGAGAATCTTGTCCGAGAAATTTTCGATCCCCAAACTCAAACGGGTCACACCGAGTTCTTCGCGAAGCGTTTTCACCTTGGTCTCGCTTAGCGTTCCCGGTTCACATTCAAACGTCACCTCTTCGGCGCCGTCCCAAGTGATGTGTTGGCGAAGTCGATCGGCAAGCTTGGTGAGCTGTTTCGGGGCCAGAAAACTTGGGGTGCCACCGCCAAAGTAGACAAACCGAAAAGGACGATCGCCCATCACGGGCAATTTGCTGACCATCGAGATCTCGTTGCACAACGCGTCGACATACCGCTGGACTTCGGCCGCGTTGACATCGGTGAAAACTTTGAAGTAACAAAACTTGCAGCGTTTTCGGCAAAACGGGATGTGCAGATAGAGCCCAAGCGGCGTGTCTTCTTTGGGGGCGTGATGTAACGCCTCGTTGACCGCCGGCAACTCGTCTTTTTTCCACTGGCTATAGGGTGGGTAGTTCGAGATGAAGTAGCTACCGACTTCGGTTTTCTTTTTATCGCTTGCGGCCGATGACATGTGGAATGGCTTTGGGCTGTAGGAGGGAATGGATTCAAGCGGGACGACTTGTTGCAAGTCACGTAGGGGATCTCACGTGGAGGATACCCAAGGGATCAGGTCGTGGGTTTGGCAAAGCATCGTATGACCCCATTATCGTCGGCCACAAATACTTCGCCACCGGCGATGGCAGGTGGCGCGATAAACGAGCCGCGAATTTCATATTTCCAGCGTTCGCTGCCGTCGTTAAGTGACAATCGAATCAGCCGTCCATCGGTCGACGCGATCCAAACATCGTCGGCGGAAATCACTGGCGATGCATCGGCACGACGACGCAGAGTATAACGCCACAAGCGTTTTCCGGTCTTCATCGAAATCGAATCGACCTGCTTGTTTTGGCTGCTGACGATCACTTGATCGCCAGCGACCGCCGCGCTGCCGCGGTATTCTTGTGGGCGATCTTCGTCGATGTAACGCCACTTTTCTTTCTGATTTTTCCAGTCCAATGCCAAAACCGCTCCGTCCATGATCGGCAAGTAGACGCTGTCGCCTTGGACCGCGGGGGTGCTGCCGGTAGGACCCCCGAGCGGGATGGTGTCGCCAATCGCTTTGCCTGTGTTCAAATCAACGACGTGCAGTTGGCCATCGCATCCACCAAGAAACGTGCGATCGCCGGCAACCGTGGGGCTACAGCGAATTTGGTCATCGGTTTGGTAGGTCCACACCGACGAGCCGTCGTTGACGGCAAAACAGTACAATTTTCCATCCTGGCTGGCGACGAGCACGTTGTCACCAAAAAATGCCGCCGAGCCATCAATCTCGCCATTGGTTTCGGCCTGCCACCGCAGTTCGCCCGTCTTTGCGTCGAGAAAATAGAAATTGCCTTCGACATCGCCGATCGCCAAGTGACCGTTGTGAAACGCCGGCGCGGCGGTGAACCCGGTGTCATAGTTGTGCGTCCACACTTCGTTGCCATCGGACCGCGAGATCGCGTAAAGTTTTCCCATCACGTCGGCTGCAAACACCAAATTATCGGCGACGACCAACGCAGATTCGATCGCTTCGTCCGCCTTGTATTCCCATTTCACAGCCAAATCCTTGGGAACGACTTGGTCAGTAGCCCCGGTCGATTCGGGGTTTCCACGGGCCAACGCCCAGTTCGAAAGCGATGGATCCGACGCGGTTTGACCTGAAACGGATTGGCCCGAAATCGAATTGCGAGCCGATTCGTCCGAGGCGTTCCCGGTCGCAGCGAATGCGGTGACAGCGGAAATGGAAATCAAAACGACGGCAAATTTGACACAGCCGGCCTTAAAAAACGCGTGTATCTTTAACATTGCAGCTTATTCTCGAGTCTTTGCGATAGCCGGTAGTCAAAATCGGCGATTCCAGCGATTATACGTGCTTGCTTCACCCTGCGAATGCAGGACCGTTTTTCCTCGATGTTTTTTCTAACTTCATGATTTGTGTTAGCCTCGGTCGTGCCCGCCACAAGCGGATGATTGCTGAACATCAGTTTCTCGTCGAACAAGGCGCTGAATTAGTCGAGCTGCGGCTGGATTTCATCGGGCGTGCGGTCAACTTGAAGCGTTTGATTGATGAACGCCCCGGTCCTGTGGTGATCACATGTCGTCGCCGCGAGGACGGTGGACGTTGGATGCGTAGCGAGCAGGAACGATTAATGGTGCTCCGAAGTGCCATTGCTGCGGGGGTCGAATACGTCGATATCGAGGCTGACATTGCTTCGCAAATCCCTCGCTACGGCGATACAAAACGGATCATCAGCTACCACGATTTTGCTGAAACCCCCGACGATCTCGAAAGTCTCGCTGCCGCGATGGCGGACGAGGACGCTGATATCGTCAAAATTGCCTCGATGGCCACCAGCTTCTCGGACAACATCCGTATGCTGAATATGGTCAAAAACGCCAAACGTCCGACAATCGGAATTTGCATGGGCGAAATCGGGATGGTGACCCGAATTCTAGGCGAACGCGTTGGGTCGCCGTTCACCTATGCCACCTACAGCGCGGACAAGAAGTTGGCGCCGGGACAGCTCAATTGGAAAGAAATGAACACGCTGTACCGCTACAAAGAGATCAACGAAGAGACCGAGTTGTTCGGGGTCGTCGCCGATCCGGTGGCCCACAGCTACAGTCCGCTGATTCACAACACCGCGTTTTACGACCAGGGGCTCAATGCACGCTATTTGCCGTTCCGTGTGCCGGCCGACGATCTGCACATTTTTCTTCAGAATGCGCGTAATCTCGGGGTCAGCGGAATTAGCGTCACCATCCCTCACAAGGAGCGGACGCTCGAATACTGCACGCAAGCTGAAGCGAGTGCGAATGGAATCGGAGCGGTCAATACCGTGATTTTCCAGGGCAAAGACAATCTCGGCTACAACACCGATTACCGGGCGGCGATGGATTGCATCGAGCAGGTGCTGACGCTGAGAAAGGATGTCGACAAACCGATGCAGGGGATGTCCGTCATGATTCTGGGCGCCGGCGGGGTGTCGCGAGCCATCGCGTGGGGATTGCGACAACGGGGAGCCGAAATCACGATCGCTTCGCGAACCTTCGAGCGATCCAACCTGTTGGCCACCGAAATCGGCTGCCGTGTGGTCGAATGGGAAGACCGGCATTCACAAAAGGTCAACCTGTTGGTCAATGGAACGCCGATTGGAATGCATCCCGATGTCGATAGCAGTCCCTACAACGCGTCGGCACTGAATCAATTCATGGTCGTCTTTGATACGGTCTACAATCCCGAAAGCACGCTGTTGATCAAGCATGCGAAAAAGCACGGCTGCCGCATCATCACCGGGGTCGATATGTTTGTTCGCCAAGCAGCGTACCAGTACAAATTGTTTACCGGACGTGATGCTCCTTCGCAGTTGATGCGAGATACCATCAAACAGGCGACCAACCCCGTTCAATTAAATTAGGCATTCGCGGCATTAGGAGTGATCGTGACGCAGGATTCTTCGCAAAATACCCCTTCATCGTCGGAGAACCCCGACAACGAGCCCCCTTCGCTGTTGGCGGGGGTGACGATTCGCAAAGCGATGCCAAGCGACGCCGAAGCGATTCACGCGCTGCTTCGGCCGTACGTGGCCCAGCGTTTATTGTTGGCCCGTACCGAAGCCGAAGTGATCGAGTTGACTCGGCATGGATTTATGGCGGTGCGGACCGATGACGGCAAAGAAAAATGCCTCGGCTTTGCCGCCGTGGAAATCTACAGTGCCAAGCTGGCCGAACTGCTCAGTTTGGCGGTGCACCACGAGTACCGAAACATCGGGGTTGGCCGAATGTTAGTCGATCACTGTGTCCAACGCGCCCGCGAGCTCGGGGTGATGGAGGTGATGGCTATCAGTTCCTCCGAAGAATTCTTCAAAAACTGCGGCTTCGATTACTCGCTGCCCGACCAGAAAAAAGCGTTCTTCTGCCAATTGCGTCCGCGCCACCCACACTAAACGGGTGGTTTTTATAGCGGAGCGGCGTGAGCCGTCCGGTAATTTTCGAACGTTCTACTCGTCGCAACCGGGCTGCAATTGAGCACTAAATAATCGAGCACTAGATGCCAACGGAGGTCTTCGCATCAGGCTCGGCGATCGGCACCGCTGGAGTGGGTTGGCCGGATTTCGCTCCACTGGGAGCTGCATCGGGTTTGGGCTTGGGGGGAGGCAACATTTCGGTCGATTCGAGCGTGTTGTCGGCTGGCTTGCGAGGCTCCGCGGCGGCCTCGGGCTGGCGTGAGGGCTCGTTTGCACTCGCACTCGCACCCGCAGTGGCCACGTGAAATTCCAATTGGCGACGCGTCTCGTTGAACCCAGGCAATGCGGTCAACCAGCGAAGTTCGGGGTTAAACGTCACGCCCTGGTAGTTGCGAAGCCGCGACTCGGCCATTTCATTGGACCATTCGCCAGAATCAATCTGGCGAACAATCGCTGCGGGCCCCAGGTAGTCGATCCAAATATCGCTGTCACCCCCTCGTCGGGCCAGACTGGCTTGCAATTGCATCGCAGCGCGACGAAGCAAATCATCCGATGCGGTCCCGGCTGCGGCACGTTCCGCTGGGCTGAAGGTTTGGGGGCCGGGCGCAGTTGGGCTCAAATCGGCTGGGTTCCGCGATGGCGATGTTGCCGAAACCGGGCCGTCACCGAGCAGTGGCGATGGCGTTGCCGAAGCGATGATTGAACTTCCATAGCGATCCGAGGATGGACCGGCGATCGGATTATTTTGGATCGGGGCCGTTGGTAGCGGAGTGCCGTAGACCGAGCTGTCACCATAGACCGAACTGCCACCGACCATTGGCGGTGTGCTTGGATAGCTTGGAGCCGAATAGACGCGTGGGGGATAGCTCGGCACGCTGTAATCGTAGGGCGAAGCGGGCGGGTAGGCATAACTGGGGTAGATCGGCGCGGGATAGCGGCTGTAGTAGCGCGAACCCGAATAGATACCGGTGTTGACGGAGGTCAGCGGCGCGCGAACGCGGGTGCCTCCCCCCCATGGAGCAACGTCGACCGAGACAAACGGGACTCGGACACGGACGCCACCACCAAAGCTGCGACCAATTTGGATCAATTGGGCTTCGGCCGATTGCTCAGTAACGAGCGCGAACATCAATGCAGCGGCGATCATCGCGGCGCAGCGGGGCGAGCAAAGTCGTTTGGGAAGGCCAAGTCGCTTTGGCAGGCAGCCAGGGTTTGAAGCCATCATCGTATTTATCTCACATTTGGGGGAATTTCAGGGTCGGTCGCCATTCGAGATCACTCCCCTCCGTGGAGATATAGGTAATCTAGCGAAAAAACGCAGAGGGGCTAGTTGCTATTCTATACAGCGGAACAGCTGTTCACGTTTCGCATAAAACCGTGGATCCTGTGGTCTGTCCGCGGGGGTAGGACGCGTGCGAAGTAAAGTTAAGAGGGCATTTTTCGTTCCAAGCTAAATTTCCTGTGTTTCAAACGCCGAGTAGCTATTGACAGGTTTCGTGCAAAACGGATACTTGCTCGTTCGTTATGAATTAAGGCCCGACGGAAAAGATCCACAATTACTTTCTATGCCAACCATCAATCAACTCGTCCGCAAGCGACGTAAGCTGAAGAAAAGCCAAAGCAAGTCGCCTGTGCTCGAAAAGTGCCCACAAAAGCAGGGCGTTTGTTTGCAGGTCCGTACGATGACCCCTAAGAAGCCGAACTCGGCTCTTCGGAAGATCACTCGTGTGCGTTTGAGCAACGGCAAAGAAGTCACCGTCTATATTCCTGGTGAAGGTCACAACCTTCAAGAACACTCGATCGTCTTGGTACGTGGTGGACGTGTTCGTGACTTGCCGGGTGTTCGTTACCAAGTGGTCCGCGGATCGCGTGACGCATTGGGCGTTGATGGCCGCAAGCAATCTCGAAGCCGTTACGGTGCGAAGAAATAGTTTGCGGATCTGAATCTGCAACCCCCTCTCGCTTCGAGCATTTTACCGTTTAGATCCATTTCACGGATTTGCCAGCCGATCGTTGTTGTCGGCCGCGATTCCCAACCGACTTACCGAAACCAAACATGGGACGTATCACAGCTAGCCGCACCTCGCTTAAAGGTGACCCGAAGCACGGATCGATGCTTGCGGGCAAGTTCATCAATTGCTTGATGCTTGATGGTAAAAAGACCACAGCACAGCGAGTTTTCTATGACGCACTCGAAGAAGTAGGCAAGCGTAACACGGACGCCGAGCCCATCGAAATCTTCGAAACCGCTTTGGAAAACATCAAACCCTACATCGAAGTTCGCAGCAAGCGAGTCGGTGGGGCGAGTTACCAGGTGCCGATGCAAGTGAACCGTAGCCGTCAACAAAGTTTGGCGATTCGTTGGTTGCTAGCTGCGGTTCGCGACAAGAAAGGTCGCCCAATGCACTTGAAACTTGCTGACGAAGTTTTGGCGGCGTACAAGAAAGAAGGCGTTGCTTACACCAAGCGTGAAAACACGCACCGCATGGCGGACGCGAACAAGGCATTTGCCCACTTCGCTTGGTAGTGCATTCGCACCACGAAATTCATGGACCGCGATCCGGTGTGCCTTACACCGTGTCGCGGTTTTTCATGCGCTAGTGTAGGCTTTGCAAAATCAAAATAGACGGACCTGACGCATCGGCGAACCTCGATTCTATGAACACGTCGAGCTCGAACCGGTTTCCCTTCTTCCTAGCAACACCCCACGAGACTGATGGCTCTCGACATATCCAAAATTCGCAACATCGGCATCATCGCGCATATTGATGCGGGCAAAACGACCGTGACCGAACGCATGCTGTATCTCAGCGGCGCGAAGCATCGAGTCGGCCGGGTTGATCATGGAACCACCGACACCGATGACGATCCCGAAGAACAAGAACGTGGGATCACGATTTTCAGTGCGTGTGTGAAATACAACTGGAATCAGTATTCCATCAACTTGCTCGACACCCCCGGGCACGTCGACTTTACCGCCGAAGTCGAACGCTGTCTGCGTGTTCTCGACGGTGCGGTCACCGTGTTCTCGGCACGCGAAGGGGTCGAAGCGCAAAGCGAAACCGTGTGGCGACAAGCCGATAAATACGGCGTCCCGCGAATTGTCTTTATCAACAAGATGGATCGCGAAGGAGCCAATTTTGAAGCGGTCTACAATGACATTGGTCCGCGACTTGGCGGTCGTCCGGTGGCCGTCGAGTTGCCCGTTGGCCAAGGCCCACCGCACACCAGCGATCCGTTCCGTGGCGTGATTGATTTGGTCGATCTGAAGCTGCTCGAATTCGATCCTGAAACCGAAGGCAAAACGGTCAAAGAGACCGACATTCCCGAAGAACTGCTCGACGAAGCGATGCTGTGGCGGGAACAGATGCTCGAAGTTGTTTATGAACTAAACGACGAAGCGATGATGTTGGCGATGGACGAGAAACCCGTGCCACGCGATATGATCGTAGCGACGCTCCGCCAAGGTTGTATCGATCGAGCGATCCAGCCGGTGTTCTGTGGCTCGGCACTGCACGGCATTGGCGTTCAGCCGCTGATGACCGGCGTCGGCAACTACCTGCCCAGCCCACTGGATCGGCCCCCCGTCGAAGGCGTCGATCCCAAGAAGCCCGACAAAGTCCTGTTGCGAAAACCGGATGTGAAGGAGCCGTTTTGTGGGTTGGTGTTCAAGATTTTGCCTGCCAAAACAGGTGACAACTACTGGATCCGCGTCTACAGCGGCGAATTGAAACAGAACTCACGCGTGCAGTGCCCCAATCGGGACAAGAAAGAAAACATTGCTCAGCTATGGCAGATTCACGCAAGCAAGAAGGAGCGTGATGGGCAAATCGATTCGGTGGGCGCCGGCGATATCTGCTGTGTGATCGGGCCTCGGTTTGCCATCACGGGCGATACGGTTTGTGACACGAAAGAAACGATCGAATTGCCGAGCATCAAGTTTGCGGAATCGGTTTTGTCGATGGCGATCGAGCCCGAAAACACAGGCGACCGCAAAAAGTTAGAAGAAACGCTCGACATGCTCCGCCGCCAAGACCCCACGTTCCATGCGGTGGAAAACGAAGAGCTTGGGCAAACGCTGATCAGCGGAATGGGCGAATTGCATCTGGAAGTGATCCAGCATCGTTTGACGCGTGATTTTGGCTTGAACGTCAAATTCTATAAGCCTCGAGTGAATTATCGCGAGACAATCAGCAGCGAATCGGATGTGGTGGGGCAATGCAATCGCCAAATGGGGGCGTCGCACATGTTCGCACGATTGAAGGTCCGCGTCTCGGCGTTAGAGGATAGTTCGGCGCCGGTATTGGTGTTCGATCGATTGCCGCCGGAATGTCCGCTGCAAGGCAACGTTCGCGCTGCGGCCATCGAAGAACTGCGTCAACGTGCCGAGGGCGGCGGTTTGATCGCTGGATTCCCATTGTCAGGCGTCAAAATCGAAGCTTATGACGCCGAGGTCCACGAAGAGGGCAGCGATGAGGTCGCGTTCCGCATCGCAGCGGGGGATGCATTCGACAAAGGCCTGCAGGCTGCAGGTCCCGTGCTGCTTGAACCCGTGATGCGAATCGAAGTCACGACCCCTGAGGATTACATGGGTGAAATCGTCGGCGATTTGCTGCAGCGACGAGCGATCATTGCGTCGACCGAAACACGCGGCGCGATGACCGTGATCACGGCTCACGCGCCGCTCAAGGAACTGTTCGGTTACTCCAGCGCGGTGCGAAGTCTCAGCCAAGGACGTGCTGGCAGCAGTATGGAGCCGTTTAGCTATCAGCCGGCTCCCAAGGAAGACGCCGAGAGTTTCCAATACTAAACCATCGCGACTCTCTAACGAAGATCGACCGCTACGATGACGACACAGACGCTTGCGTTTAACGACGGATGTCTCGATCTGATTGATCAGACTCGACTTCCGTCCGAGTTGGTGACGCTGCGATGCGAGAACGTCGACCAGACGTTTGATGCGATCCAGCGATTGGTCGTTCGCGGAGCTCCCGCGATTGGGATTGCCGCTGCTTATGGGGTCTGTTTGGCGCGTCGAGCCGACGGGACGCGTTCGCGGCAAAGCTACTTTGATGCGATCGAGCATCTTGCCAAAAGCCGTCCTACTGCGGTCAATTTGTTTTGGGCTCTTGATCGTATGAAAGCAATTGTCGATTCGGTTGATGACGATGACACGCTGTCTGATCGCTTGCTGCGTGAAGCCACCGCGATTCATGACGAAGATCGTCAAATGTGCCGTGATATCGGGCGTCACGGTGCCGAATTGCTTGGCGATTGCCACCGTGTGCTAACGCACTGTAACGCCGGAGGTTTGGCGACGTCGATGTGGGGGACGGCGCTCGCCCCGATTTACCATCTGCATGACGCCGGGCACACCATCGAGGTGTTTGCCGACGAAACACGGCCGCTGCTGCAAGGGGCTCGCTTGACCGCATGGGAATTGTCTCAAGCGGGGGTGCCAGTCACGGTGTTGACCGATTCGATGTCGGGAAGCCTGCTACGGTCAGGTCAGATCGACGCGGTGATCGTTGGCGCCGACCGCATTGCTGCCAACGGCGACGCAGCAAACAAGATCGGGACTTACCCCTTAGCCGTACTCGCTCGCTATCACCGCGTTCCGTTTTATGTCGCCGCCCCGTCCAGCACGTTTGATCCGGCACTTGCTAGCGGCGATCTGATCCCGATCGAGCAACGCGGCCGGGATGAGGTCGCCAACCCTCACGGCGTCAAACTCGTCCCCGACGCCGCCAACGTGATCAACCCTGCCTTTGACGTCACGCCAGCCGACTTGATCACCGCGATCATCACCGAGCGGGGAACTGTGATGGAACCTAGCCGCGAAAAACTCGCGAATCTTCTTGGGTGGTGACATCCACCATGCGAATTCGCCCTCAATCCATTAGCGGTGGGCGGAGACCCATGAACTCTTTTTGAACTTTCTTCGAAAAGAATTTGGTGCGTTGACCTGACTTGTCAACGTGCTCGCTGATACTACTTCTGTCGAGCCAAAGATGAGATTTGCAGCGTCTCAATTCGAGACATGAGGATCATTTCGGTATCGACGGATGAGATTTTGAGGTCAATCCGCAGCCATAATGATAATTTTCAAACCAGCGCGCCAACGCACCAAAATAACTTAATCGACTGCGGTTTTCCGCAATTCATTGAGTTTTATTAAAGTTTGGCAACGCTAGAGAAACTATCTGATTAATGGAGGCGATTTTGGCACAAAAAATGTGTGTATCAATCGCGTTCACGAAGTTCAACCTACCAATCAGGGAAGAATAAAATGCTAGTTTTAAGCCGCAAAGAAGGTGAGCAACTCCTAATCGGTGACAACATCGTTTTGACGATCAACCGAATCTCTGCGAATCGAGTGGCCATCGGAATCGACGCCCCACGTGAAGTACGGATCGTTCGTGGTGAGTTGGACCGCAAAGAAGTGGCGCCACGTGGTAGCGCTCCGATGACCGTTATCATGGAAGAGCAAAATGTCTCGGTCGCTGGCAAACCCGATTGCTAGCGTGCGGTGGCGTCGGTGATGCGACGTCGCTGGCACACTTTCAATGATGAATTGCTCATTGTTGAAGTTGCAGTTCGCGTGAAAGCGAGCCGAGACTCACTTTGTTTCTGGCAAGTGAGTACGCCGATTTTGACGAGACGGGGCATCCAGTTCCGAAGGGGCGTCCAATTCAAACGAGTTGCGAATTGGTTTTCATGTGGGATGAACGGGCCGAATCACGGCCCATCATTCCCCTCACTGCTGAGGGCAATCGAATGCCCACCAGCAGGAAATCTTGCTCTTTCTGCCGACGCCCACGCTGAGATTGCAAGCCGGCAAGATCGTAAGCCCCAAATCGAAAACCAGCTAGGCTCGAGAACCAGCTAGGTTTGGAATCGATCGAGGCTTGGGACGTATCGAGAATCGCGTCGAAGCTGGAGACGAAATTTTTCGTGCTCCCGTTGCCAGCAGCGAATTACGCAGCGCGTCGCGAAGCGGTAAACGAACGATTGGGAAGCGGCAGGACCGCTTCACATTCATCAATCGATTTCACTTCGTCGATATGCACGCGTCGTTTCATCTCGGCCATTGCCGAACCACCGGTCATCATCCCGATCGATTCAAGCAGACGTGAAGGTCGGCCAAGATTCGCTAGCATTCCACGCATTCCGTCGCGGAACCCGCTGCGATCCTTGCACGCGGTTTGGCGAATCGCCCACAAACGCTTGCCACGTCGCAGCGATGCGTCGTTCCATGCGGTGTGGTCATGCTCAGCAATCAAGTTACATTGTTCTGCGGTCACGCATCGCCAACCGGCCTGGGATAACGCCAAGCCGCTGGTGTAAGAAAATTCCAGCAAATTGCTGCCGCGATAGCAATGACAAACGTTTCGCAGTGATTCGCGTCGCCAGAACGAGGCTTCGACAAAGACGCCATCGGTCTTCGCGATCTCGTGTCGGCTCAATTTCGTTTGCGATGCCCCAGCGGGCTGGCAAAGACGGGTTGCACTGTCGAACCAACCGGCTCCGACAATCCGTCCTGTTTGTTCGTGTCGAACCACCGCCGCGATTGCTGCGACATCGTGATGTTCGAATTTTTCCAGGGCGGCATCAACCCATCCTTCTGTTGCCTTAAAGCCGCCACTTAAGACATGGACAAATCGCCCGCGGGCTTCCGAAGCGCTTGCGGAGATCAGTTCAATCAGATCAGCCGAGTCAGCGGACACAAAGCGAACTTCGTCACCCAATTCGAACGGGTCTTCGTAAGTCCCGTCGTGAGCAACAATCACTTCACAGCCGCTGGGCTGATGTTCTAAAACACTGATCAAACTGGTTTCGAAAGACTGAAGGTCTTCCGTCACCGGGACCACAATCGTAAGCCGCGGGATCGGAGAAATATTTGGCACCGAACCACCTCAAGAAAGAATGCTGGCATGCACGCCGGCTTTCAAGACAATACGACGACCGACTCGCCGTCCTAGCTAGTTTTCGGTAGAACCAGCGTCAGAAGATGAGATCTTCGGCTGAACAGACCAAGAAAGATGCAAAGCAAGCATCGTCCGACTCTGCACTGATTCACCAATCGACAAACCCAACCTAATCCACGAACTCAAGCACCCTTATGCATACGCGATTGCTACCCCCCGATGGCTCGAAGGTTTCTGAGATTGGCTTTGGTGCTTGGGCGATTGGGGGAGAGTGGGGACCACAAAACGATGAGGACTCTTTGCAAACGTTGCATGCTGCGATCGATCGCGGAGTCAACTTCATCGATACGGCGGCTGGCTATGGTGACGGCCACAGTGAGATGCTGATCGCCAAGGTGCTTCGGGATCGCAGCGAACAGATTTTTGTTGCGACCAAAACGCCACCCGCAGCGGGGCCCTGGCCGCCAAGTCCTTATTGCCGTTGGCAAGACCGCTACTCGGCAGCCTATTTACGAGACAATCTGCACCAGCGTTTGACGAACCTCGGGGTCGAGCGAATCGATCTGCTGCAGCTGCATACCTGGACGCGCGGCTGGAACGACGATCCTCAACCGTTGTTGGTGCTGCGTCAATTGCGAGACGAGGGCAAGATCAATCTGATCGGCGTCAGCACTCCCGAACACGACCAGGATTGTGTCGTGCAGTTAATGCGAAATGGATTGGTCGACGTCGTTCAGGTGATTTTCAATCTGTTTAACCAGGACGCTGCCGCTCAGATCTTGCCCGTCGCTGCCGAAACCGGCACTGGCGTGATCGTCCGAGTCGCCTTGGACGAAGGGTCGCTGTCGGGCAAATACGCGGGCGATCATGTTTTCGGCGAAGACGATTTTCGCAGTCGATATTTCGCCGGCGACCGGATGCAGCGAACTGCGGATCGCGTCGCAGAGATTCGCGCGGATATGGACGCGTTGGGGTTGTCCGACGATTACTCGATGGCCGATGTGGCACTGAAATTTGTGCTCGCGCGACCCGAGGTGAGCACGGTGGTGGCAGGCATGCGAACGGTCAAGCAGGTCCATCAGAACACGCGAACGAGCCAGCTGCGTGATTTGCCAGACGAGGCGATCACGCGTCTGCGGCGACACAATTGGCGTCGCGGCATTTGGTACGCAGGAAAGTAATCGCAGGAAAGTAACCGTAGAGCGAGAGGCGACGCTTCTCAAACCGTGCCGGCAAACGGGGTTTCGACGCCATGATCCTGCTGTAATTGAAACAGGCAGTCGTCGGCGATTCGCAACCGCCGGCTGACTTCGCGTCCCAGGTTCATCATGATCATTGCATATTGTTCAACGTCCATTCGATACAGCGATTGCAGCACGGTGCGTGGGATCTCAATCGTTTCGCAATTGCATTCCGCTTGCGCCGCAGCGGACCGTGGCTGAAAATCGATTAACGACATTTCACCAAAGCAATCGCCGCTCGCGAGTCGCCCCAGCATGATCGGTTCGTGTTTCCAATTTCGCTGGATCACAACGGTGCCGGCTTCGATCACGTACAGTGATTCACCTGGATCGCCTTCGTGAAAGAAATAGTCGCCTGCTGCCAACACCAATCGATGAGATTCGCCCAGAATCAAATCCAACGACTCATTTTTCAATCCTCCAAACACGGCCATCTGGCGAAGCATTTTTGCTTGATGTTCATTCATCGAGTTTGCTCGAGAAAAGAGAGTCGGATCCGATCGACCGTGCGGAGCGGAAGATGTACTTCGATTGTAGCACTTTCGTCGCCGCGACAAGTAAAATGTTGGCTTTGCGGTCGCTCGGCCCATGCTGGCATGATTACAGCGGGCGAGACTACAATCCAAATCCACACGTTCGACTTACTTGGCTTACTTGATTTTTACTTGGAATCGCCATGATCATCGCATCACGTACCCTGGTCATTTTGTCTGCTTGCATTGCGATTTCGTGTTCTTGCGTCAACGCCCGTGGCGACGATGCATGGCCGGCGTTTCGTGGGCCAGACGGCGACGGGGTGGTGCGATCCGGCGCCGAGTTGCCGCTGCAGTGGTCGTCGGATAAGAACATTGATTGGCGTACCGAATTACCAGGCAAAGGTTGGTCCAGCCCCGTTTGTGATGACGGACGCATTTATGTCACCACGGCGATCCCCAGTGAATCCGGCAAACCATCCGAAGCAGCGGCGAAGGAGTTTTCGCTTTCGCTGTTGGCGATCGACGCCGCCACCGGCAAGTTGTTGAAGACGATTCCGGTGATGTCACAAACCAAAGATCGATCCCCCAAGATTCATTCCAAGAACAGTCATGCCAGCCCCACGCCGATCATCGACGGCGACCGGATCTTCGTTCACTTTGGTTACCAAGGCACCGCCTGCGTGAGCAAGCAGGGCGAGGTTTTGTGGACCAATCGTGATCTGTACTTCAGTCCTCAGCATGGCAATGGCGGATCACCCATCTTGGTCAATAACAAATTGATCTTTACCTGTGACGGTGACAAAGACCCCAAGATTGTTGCGCTGGATGCCGACACCGGTGAACTTGCATGGCAGACACTGCGATTGATCTTTGCGATTCGTACCTTTTCATTTGCAACCCCGACGTTGATCGAAGTCGATGGCCAAAAACAAGTGATCGCGCCTGGCAGCGATTGTGTTTTTGCCTTGAACCCCAACACGGGCGAAGTGATTTGGGACGTTCGCTACGATGGCTATTCGGTGATCCCAAAACCCATCTTTCATCGCGGACTTGTCTTTGTTTCGACCAGCTATGACAGCAGCAAATTGTTGGCGATTCGTCCGACCGGCACAGGAATCGTTACCGATACGCATATCCAGTGGCGTTCGAACAAGAGTGTTTCAAAGACACCCTCGATGGTTGCCGCTGACGGATTGATCTATTGGGTCAGCGACGATGGGATCGCGATGTGCGCCGAAGCCGACACGGGCGAGATTGTTTATCGCAAACGAATCGGTGGCAATTTTTCCGCGTCGTTGTTGATGTCCGGCGACCGCATTTATTTCACCAGCGAAGAAGGTGTCACCACGGTCGTCCGCGCCGGTCGCGAGTTCGAGGTGCTAGCGACCAATCCAATCGAAGAACGCACGCTGGCATCATTGGGCGTTTTTGAAGATTCGGTTTTACTTCGCACGGCAGACGCACTTTACCGAATCTCGCAGTAAAAAGCGGTTAGAATCAGGGCTGCTCGTGTTCCCCCCTCGCTGTTCTTTTTGATACCCGAGATGCCTTGAAGGACGTTTTGATGATTTTGGACCTGCGAAGCCATGCTCATGGCATGCTGCCCGTTTTCGCTTTGTTTGCACTTGGCTTTGCGTCACCGCTGGTCTCGGCCCAAACGCTTCGTTACCAACCCGATCCTGGAACTAAGTTCGCCTATCGTTTCGAGATCAGCGTCGATGGCGGAAGTGAAACGACGCATTACAAAGGGATTACGAAGTACGAGGTCGAAAGCCGGAACAAGGACCAAATTCAACTGACCTATCGGGGCGGATTGTCAGAATCGAAAAGCTACAAGAACGTTGATCGCGGCAGACGAGGTCCGTTTGGTTTCCGGTCGTTCCCGCCGTCGATTCCCAGTCCCTTTTCGCGACCCGCCTTTGCCGGCAAAACGCAAACGACCAACCAGATCACGCTGTCATCGCGAGGCGAAGTGATCAAATTGGTTCGCGATTCTCAGTTGCCCTTCCTGTTAGGCAATGTCTCGCTGATCCCCTTTGAACCGCTGCCGGAGACAGAGGAAAGGGAATGGCAGTTCGACTCGGGGATCGCGGTGACACAAAAGGATCGTCAAGATCGGTTCGGGCCTGGTGGTTTTGGCCCCGGTGGTTTCGGTCCAGGCGGCATCGATCCATTTGGCCGCAGGACCGACAATGACACCACACGCTCGGCGGTTGAAAAGACAAGCTTCCAGCTTCAACGGCAACAAGACGACTTGCTGGTCTTCAAAAAGGACTACGAGTTGAAGATGCCGGAAACCGAAGATGGTGTCGCCTATGAAATGTCCGGCTCGGGAACTTGGTCGTTCGATAAATCGGTCAACATGCCGGCGGGAATCGATTTCAAATACAAGCTGATCGTCAAAAGCAAAAATTCAACCACGACGTTGCCGATCTCGATGAAGTACGAGCGGCTATCGCAGCAGGAAATCGATGCGATCGAAGCCGAGGCAAAAAGAGTGGCCGAAGAACGCGCGATGGCGGCCGCCAAAGCCAAGGCCGAAGCCGAAGCTCCGCTGACCGAAGCACAAAAAGCGGATGCACTCGCGTCGCTGGCGTCCAACGACGCGGCACGTCAAATCCAAACGCTCGGTGAACTGGCCAAAAAGAATTTGTCCGATCCCGATCCGCAGATCGTCGCGGCGATGAGGCCGTTGGTCGATAGCGACGATGACAAGCTACGCAAAGCGGCCCATTCCGCGATGTTGCGTTGGGATGCCGAGTACAAGCGAATCGCAAGCCTGAAATCGGCCTACGATCGAAGCGGCGTGGTGGATGATACCAAACGCGAAGTCAATTTGTTGACGACGCTGTACGTGGGGCAAATCGTGCAAGTCAACGAGCATGGCCCATTCTGGAAACCTGCAACCATCGAAGAAATCCTGACGGACGGCCAAGTCCGTGTTGAACTTCGCGGTGGTGGCAATCGCAAGATCACGGTGGCTCGTCGCAAAATTCAACTGGCCCCGGAGGATCTTCCGCAGCCCAATAAGCCTGCGGCCACCGCGGCGGCAACACTGGCCACACAATCACGCACGTGGTCGGATGCAAGCGGCCGATTCAAGGTCGATGCGATCTTGCTTCGTGTCGAAGGGGCAAGCGTGGTCCTAAAACGCGCGGACAACCGCGAAGTCACCGTGCCGATCGTCAGCTTAAGCGAAGCGGACAAGGATTTCCTTCGCGAGCTGCAGCAACAGCGCGCCGCAGTCAAAAACCCGTTCGAACCCTAACCCGTTGACTTGCGGCAATCCGGGGTGAAGCTGCACGTACTGTTGAATGCCAAGTTCGAGTATAAACAGGGTTGTCGAAAGCCTGATTGCCGAATTCGAATCGATTGGGATTAACTCCATGAAACGCGTTTTATTGCTGACGCTGATTCCGCTGCTGCTGGTCGGTGGCTGTGGTCGTAAAAATCCGGTCGAGGAAATTTCTCCGGAAAAATCGAACGTCAAAGTCGTCGACGTTGCTGTGGACGAGACGAAACTACTGTGGCCAGCATGGCGTGGGCCGCAGCGTGATGGCGTCGTTCCGGATCAACCGTTGTTGACGCAGTGGGGCGAAGAGGAAAATGTCCTCTGGCGGACCAAGGTGCCGGGGCGCGGGCACAGTTCGCCGATCGTTGTCGCAGATTCGATCTATTTGGCTACCGCAATCCAAGACCAACAAAAACAACAAGTGCTTGCCTTTGATCGTGCGACGGGCCAGCCCAAATGGACTACCGATGTTCACACTGGCGGATTTCCATCGGAACGAGCGGTGCACCACAAAGCGACGCACGCCAACGGCACCTTGGCATGTGACGGCGTCCGGCTCTATACCGCGTTTCTCAATAACGACGCGATCATTGCCACCGCACTGGATCTGGATGGCAACATCGTTTGGCAACGTGAAATTGGCAAGTTTGTTTCCAAGTTTGGTTATGCACCGTCGCCAGTCCTCTACAAGTCGTTGGTGATTTTTGCGGCTGACAATATGGGCGGCGGCTATTTGGCCGCGGTCGATGGCGAAACCGGCGAGATCGCTTGGCGAGTGGCTCGCGGCAATCTCAGCAGCTATTCGAGTCCCACGGTTGCCAACGTCGGCGGCCGTGATCAATTGTTGATCAGCGGCTGTGACGCGGTGGCCAGCTTTGATCCGGCCACCGGCGAAAAACGGTGGAGCACACGCGGCACCGCCGAAGCGACATGCGGTACCGTGATCACATCCGGAGACCGAATCTATGCCAGTGGCGGCTATCCCGATAAAGAAACTGTCTGTCTTTCCGCCGATGGAGAAAAGCTTTGGTCCGTTCGCACCAAAGTCTACGAACCCTCGCTGGTGATCAACAACAATCGTTTGTTCGCCGTCAGCGACGATGGGGTGGCCTATTGTTGGGACGCTGATTCGGGAGACGTGGTGTGGCGAGAACGTTTAGGTGGCAACTTTAGTGCCTCGCCAATCGTTTGTAACGACGTTGTTTACGTTTCCAATTTAGCTGGCAAAACATTTGTCTTCAAAAATGAAAACGACTCTTTCAAATTGATCTCCACCAACAAGCTTGGCGACGATACCTACGCGAGCCCCGCGGTGGCCGATAGCCAAATATTCTTGCGGATCGGAGTCGACAAAGGCACCAAACGTCACGAACAATTGGTGTGCCTAGGATCCGAGACGCCCTAGGCTATGTCCGAAAACCGTCGTAGCGGAAGTCGTCAAGACTTTCGGCAGCACGGCATCAGCCCTTGGAGATCGAAATTTTTTGCGGCTTGTTGATTTAGTCGTACGACGGACTTCCTAGTCCGTCGAATACATCATTGACGGACTAGAAAGTCCATCATACGACCCTTGCCGCAGGAAACTTCACTAAATCAACAAGCCGTTGACGAATTTCGCTACCGCGTTTCCGCCTCGGATGCGTTTTCCGGCAGAGCCAATCCCACGTTCATTGAATCTCTAACGATTTCATTTTTTGCTGAAGACTTTGGCGATGAATCCCCAGACGTCTCGCCGCCGCACTGACGTTATGTGATTCGGCGTCCAACGCCCTCAGGATCGCCAGTCGCTCGAAATCTTCGACCAGCCGGGTTCGCGCTTCGGTCAACGGCAGATCCAGGTACCGTTCAAACGGAACTTCGTCCTCGGCTCCGCGATCGAGGCTCAGACCAAGATCGCATCGCGTCACTCGATTCTCTTCGCACAACGCAGCGGACGCATGCACCAATTGTTGCAGTTCACGCACATTCCCCGGCCACACGTGTTGCAGTAGTGCCGTGATCGCTTCGTCCGAGATTGTCACATCCGCTGGCAGAAACCGGTTCGCTAATAGCAGGATATCTTCCTGTCTCGACCGCAGCGGAGGAATGAACAATTCGATTCCCTTTAGCCGGAAATACAAATCTTGGCGAAACACTTTGTCTTCGATTGCCGCTTCGAGGTTTTGATGTGTCGCACTGATCACGCGAACATCGACCTTGACTCCTTGCTCGGTGCCAACCGGTTGTACAATCCCCTCCTGCAACACTCGCAACAGCCGCGTTTGCACCGCCGCTGGCATGTCGCCAATCTCGTCTAAAAACAACGTGCCGCCGTCCGCCTGGCGGAACACGCCATCGCGATTGTGATCGGCACCGGTAAACGCGCCTTTGACGTGTCCAAACAGTTCGCTTTCAGCAAGTGACGCCGCGATCGCGGCGGTGTTCACGGCAATGAATGGCTTGCTCGCTCGATCGCTTCGAGCGTGCAGTTCTCGAGCGACCAACTCTTTCCCTGTGCCGCTTTCACCGCGAATCAACACTGGCAGCGAGGTTTTGGCTGCCTTTTCGATTTGCGTAAACAGCGTTCGCATCGGCCGGCTGGTGCCAAGCAGTTGGCCGAACTGCACTGATTCGCTGCCGTTTTCCAATTCATGCACTTTTTGTTGCAAGACAACCCGTTGCTGCGAACGTGCGGCCATCGAACGAATGTGCTGGACATCATACGGTTTGGTGACAAAGTCGGTCGCGCCTAGATGAACGCACTGGACAGCTAAGCTGACTTCGTTGTTGGCGGTCACGACAATGATCTCGGGCATCATCGTAGCGGTATCTTGTTGCAGCGACTGCAGCACAAACATGCCATCGTGGGTGGGCATGTTTAAATCCAAAAAGACCAGATCGGGGGCCTGCGTGCGAATCAGGTCAAGCGCGGTCTCGCCATTGTCGGCTTCCAGCACTTGTCGTCCTTCGGCACGCAGCGTCTTGGTCATCGCATAGCGAGCCGCCGGTTCGTCATCCACGACCAAAATTTTCATGTCAAATCCGCCTGCGGAATCGCGAGGTCATTTTCGGTTGTCGCAAGGGGTAGTTGCACGATAAACGTAGAGCCCGTCGAATCGCTTTCGTGCGCGATTTTTCCTGATAATTCTTTTACGCGTTGGCCTACCAAATAAAGCCCAAGCCCCGTTCCGTCGGTTTTTCCTGTTACAAACGGTTCAAACAAGTGCGATTGGACCTCACGGTCAATTCCCGGCCCGTTGTCGGCGACCTCGATCCGAGCGAAATCGGGCGTTGGCGGACTTGAATCGGCATCCGTTGGCGTGTCGCCGGACCCGAGCCGCGTCGTAATCCTCACTTCGCCATCGGGCATTCCCCGCACCGCTTCGATCGCATTTTTGATCAAGTTGAACATGATTTCGCTGAACCCTGCATCGGTGGACTCGATCCTTGCCGTCCCCAACTGCAAGTCGGTCGACAGCGCCACGCCATGTTGCCGAGCCAAATGCCCGAGAATCGACAGCAACCGCTCGATCACCACGTCCGGTTTCACTCCGACATGCTGTGAATCGCTCGGCTTGGAAAAATCAAGCAACCGCTGCGTCGTCGAGGTCAGCCGGTCAATTTCCGAGACAATCAGATCAATGTCGCGTTGGGAACCGCTTTGCGGGGCCAAGTCTTCTTTCAATAGCGTTGCGATCGTGCGAATCGAAGAGAGTGGGTTTTTTAATTCGTGAGCCAGCGAACCTGCCATCAATCCCAGCGTCGACAATTTCTCTTGTTGCACCGCCCGCCGTTCGGCCGATTGACGAGCTTGTTCGAGGATCCGATTTTGGATGGTCGCGGCAAATTGATCCACTAATAGTGAAATCGTACTGAGTTGTTCGTCCGACAGCAGTTCGCCGGTGCGTAGCGACCCGAGCATCAAATAACCGTCGACATCGCGATAGTGGACTCGGAACACGGCTGTCAAATCGGCGTCACGCATCCAATCGCAAACATCGGATTCATGGTCTCCGGAGCATTCGATCCAGCGGTCGGGGCAATCGTCAATCTTGCCACACAGCGTCAGCACTTCCTCGACGGCAAGTCGCTCGCAAATGATGTCACGTGTTTGCTCGTTCGCGACCTTGATGATCGAGTTGGCTTCGTGCATCGGTTTCGGTTCGTCGTGGTCGGACGAAGACGTCTTCTCGATAAAACACAACTTTGCGAATCGTAAATTAAATGTCTGCAAGATTCGTTCGGTAAACCAATCGGACAACGATTCGATCTCGTCGTCGGCGCGTCGTGACAGTTCGACCGACAATTGACGGGCAGCGTCACGGACTTTGACCACATCCAGTCCGACAAAGTACCGCAGCCCTTCGCGAAATCGACTTCTCAGCGGTTGATACGCCAATACAAGCGCGACCACGATCAGCGTTTCGAGCACGACGAAATCGAAGTGAAACTCGCGGCTGATCGAACTCATCATTGGCGAGATCGTCAAACGATGGAGATAAAAGATCGCCAGCAGAATCGCGCCGTAAACAAGCGTCCGCTCGAACACCATTGGCAGCAAGCGTCGTCGCACTAGGTACCATGCAAAAACCAACGTGGGTGCCAGTGGTGACAGATTCGTTAACAAGCGGAACGGAGGCTCGAAACGTGTTTTCTGAGCGACCAGCAGATAGACGCCGACCAAACCTGTGACCGTGATCAATCCGACCGAGAACTTGACCAAAAATGAACTGGCCCCGCGAGCGACTTGTTCAAGCCGACTGCGGTTTTTGATGAACATCCATGACGCCGTCAAATTGGCTGCGGTCAACCAAATTAGAAACGGCATGTGATAAGGACGCGTCGATTCAATGAAATCACGCGTTCCACTGTGCACGATCCCGGTCGCAATCGGGAGGATCAACAACACGGGCAAGTAGACTGCGATGTAACGGCGATTCAGACGCGGCCGAGCCTCGCCTCCGGTATGATTGATCCTTAGTCCAGCGTGCAAGATGCTGCAATTCAGTAGCAGCATCCCCAGCGCCATCGTGGTCATGCACATCGCATCGACGGCCGTTGCCGTGGTGCCCGTCGTGTCCCGCAGCAACGTATGTAGAAACGCACCGATATGCCACAACGTCGCTCCGGCCAACGCCCATTTCAGCCAGATCGCCGTCAGCGGTCGGTTGATCCGCTCCAATACGATCAACAGCAATACGGTGTCCACGACCGCCGCAAATCCGATACAAAACAGCTCGATTTGAGGCAACATGGGCGATAGCGAACCGAAGAACAAACGGAAAACGAGCGGCGAGTGATGATTAGTGCTGCATCCAGGTCCGACTTTTAGGTAGCCGACGAGGCCACGAGTCCATTACGCTCGGCTAGTTGCGAGGATTCGTTGCCTCGTCCACTACAGTCAAATCGCTGGATATCAAATTTAGATTGAGCACCGCGTTGGCCAAAACGGCTAACGCAAACTTTAATGCTGGTCGAAGCACTAGCTTAATCATACCTCGAATTCAGCACGGTCGCGGCGGTCCGACTCACTTTCAAAGCACCACCAACTCATCCTCGGCGACCTCATCGCATTGGTCCAAATGCCGCAGTTCGGCTTTCCCGTCGAAGTCACGGCCATTGCGAGTGATCTGTAACACCGCATCCCCGTCGGGGTGATTTAGGAGGTACGTCACCTGGTCGGCAGCATCGCCGATTTGTCGCTGCATCACCTTGAATAGTTCGCCTTTCAGCACCACCCGATCGCCTACTTTTAGCGAGAGCAATCGGCCTGCGGTGGGAGAAACGCGGATCCGATCCACGCGATACCATCCCACCACAAGGCTCCAAAACGCAGTGCCGAGTTTTCTGATCGTCCCGATCATGGTTTTTCGGCGGAAACTTGGTGTTTCAGCGCTTCCAATTCAGCGGCGACTCGTTCTTCGCGTTCTTGTCGCTCAAATTGTCGTTGCAATTCGTCGGCATTAGGATCCTTGCCATCCATTCGCTCCCACGCTTCGCTCATCGCTTCTTCGCGGTCCACTTTTTCTTCGAATCGATTGAATTGAGCGAATGCGGATTGGCGGTGCGATCGATCGAGCGTCGCGTTGATCTTTTGCGCCGACGAGGCTCGTGCCATCCGCGCGGCCAACAGAGTTTTCTTCTGTTTGGCTTGGCGGATTTTGTCTTCCAAATCGCGGACACTCTTTTGCAATTTTTCGACTTCGGTCCGCTGCCGCTCGTGGTCGCCGCTGTAGCGATCTGCACGTTCGGCCGCCGCCATCTTCTGCGCGAGGGCCGATTTCGCAGCCGACTCGTCGCCTCGTTTCATCGCGGTGCTGGCACGCTGCATCCAGACATCGACATCCGCACGCTCTCGTTCGGCGCGTCGTCGCATTTGGATTTCATCGGCCACCGCCTCGGCAACGCTCGCGCGAATGCGGTCGAGCTCCTCTTCCATGTCGATCACCAACTGATGCAACATCCGCTCGGGATCTTCGATTTTTTCTTTCAGTGACGTGACGCTCGAACGCATGACCAAACTAAATTGACTTAACCAGTTCATGATGATTTCCTTTTTAGGAGATTGAGAAACAAAAACAAAAGTGAGTGCGAGGGCGTCCACTACGATCGCCCATTAGTTCCAAGTCGCCAATTCAGCCGACAGGATGCGGATTCGCGTGATCAGTTTCTCGCGATGGTTTTCGCAAAACGCTGCTAACGCGATCACGGCAGCACCTAATGCGACGCCACAGATCCACAACAAACTGGGGTGATCCATCGTCGATCGAATCACCATGGCGACAAGGTCGGCCAGCAAGAATGCGGATCCGGCGTACATCAGTGAGCGAAGTCGCAAGCCGATCGCCGTCAGGATCACCAATACGCTCAGTACCATCAGCGTGAACATGTGTCCCCAGCTGCCTCCGAGGATGTCGAAGAGCGGCGAGACCAAGATGATCAGGGCACCGATGTAACGCAGCGGATCGTGTGATGAGGCAGGCAGTTCGCGTTTGAGTAACTCCACCCCGCCCAGCACCGACAAACCAAACGGCACCATGTAAAATTCGGGGGCGGTCCATCCCAGCACTCGCCATAGCAACATCAGTGCGACGTTGACAATGATGGCCGCCGCGATCGCAAAGCCGCGTTGGCGTTTGACAATCGACTGTTGAAAGTAAACGGCGGCGGCTAGCATCAACGACATCACGTTGAGTGCGGTTGAGGATTCATCGAACGCGCCCGAAATCTCTCGCACCGCTGCAAGCACCGCGACCAAGGCAGGCAAGGTTTGCCCGATCAACCGCATCGGACGGCGAGTGATCTGCAAACGTGGATGGGCGGCAGCAAGATGGTCGATTGTTAACGCGGTGATTGCGATCGCCGACATCACCAATTGACTGATTCCGGCTCCAACCGTGATCACCCCCTGAGAGAACAAAAACAACGCCAATGTTGCGGCGACCATACAAGCCGCCCATACTCGGAACTCTTGTTGGCGACGAATCGCTTGCAACACTTCGGCGACCACGACAATTGCAAACCCGAGCGTCATTGCCACGATTTGGGTGACGTCAAAGTGCATGTCGGTGAACGACAACAAGGTGAGAATGCCCATCCCCACTCGTAACGCCATCGCCCAATCACGACAGGGACTCGAATCGAGTTTCTGATGAGATCGGTCGAACAGCAGGGCACTGATCGCGGCCGTCACGAAGACAAACGGCAATGCAATTGCGATCGATCCGTTCAGCATGCTGGGTAGCACCCAACCACGGCACCCTGCGATCGTCGCTGCGGCGAGCAAGACATGGATGTTGGCGACGATCGCCACCAAGGCTGAAGTCGTTCGCTGCTGGTGTTCGCGGAATTGCATCCATAACACGGGTAAGGTGATCAAACCGACAATCCGTGCCGTGATGTCAAACGACATGCAGGAAATCACCAGCAACGCGAACAGCCACACGACACTGACCCCTTGGATCACCGAGGCCACGGGAGAAGGTGCATCGCCGCTGGCAATGTAGCAGGCCGACATCCACAACACGACTTGCACCACTGCCCACATCACTGGCAATGCAACTAGCGGGAAACTCAGTCCTGATGAAATCAGCACCGCGGACGCAACCAGTGGCAAGATCATGCATGCCAATCCCGACGCCAATCGGCTGCGTTGAATCACGGCGACCGCCAATAACCACAAGCTAACCAACACTGTCGACATCCCGATCGATCCCAATGCCGCCGCCGGTTCACCTAGCAACAGCAAGTGAGTTTTCAGCAACAGCGGGATGTGGACTGCAACGACTAGACACGACAGGGCAACAAAACTCAGGTCAAAAATTGGCACAACAAAAGCTTGTGCCCGTCGCATCCAGCCAGTCGAAGAGGAGAGGGAAACGGAAACCGTTGTGAACCGCTCGGAATCAAAACCAAGCGTGTTTCGCAGTGCCGCGATTGACGTCGCCTTGGAAATCGATCGAGTCGCCCGCATGAAGAGGTAAGCGGCCGTGGAAACGCCAATCGAAAGGTACGTCGTGTACATCAAACCATCGGCGACCGAGATTCCAAAGCCTGCCGCCCAACGTACCGCCGCATAGCTGGTCAAACTCCAGACACAAAGTCCCGAGTGGTACTGGGGATTTCGCAATGTGTACAACGCAAACGCGGCCATCAAAAAGCCAAACGTCATCAGCGATGCCTGTGTCATCGGTTCGACGAAATGAAGGATCGTTTCGCAAGCCCATACGAAGGAGACGATCGCGGCCAGAAAGCAGCCCAAGACTTGCGTCAAATTGCGATCGCTGCCATCGGATCGTTGGACCATCAACGAACCTGAGCCGGATACAGGAATACGGTTCAAAATCGCATCTGGAATACGCGTTGCCGTCATCATCGATGCCGCCGCGGCCATCAGCGTGGGGATCCAAATCGGCGATACGTCGATCCACTGCATCCCGTTCAGTGCCGGGATCGCTGCGACACCACTGACCATCGCACAGCCGAGCGAAATGATCACATAGCGGCGGTCCGCAAACGCTACGGCGAACACCAAGAAGGCGATCGTGTTGGCCAACGAGACCCAAAACGGTGATGCAAACGACATCCACACCATGTCGCTAATCGCAATCGCACACAAGAACACCGCGACCAAGGTCACAAAGTGCTGAATCGGTTTACAGAATTCGATCTGTCCGAGCTTGCGAAAACGATAGCTCGCGGCGGTCAGCAACCCGAGCAGCGGCAAGTAGGTGATTCCGTATAGCGTGATCGGCACTCGCTCTTGTTTCAGCGCTTCAGCGGTGGTGCTGCGAAGCGTGTGCACAATGTCGGCAAACAGCGTGGGGCAGCACTGGTAGGCAATGGTCGCGAAAACGAGACTGATCCATACGAATCCGCTATGGCGAGTGTCTTTTGCGGCCGCCCCCATCAGCACGGCGGCAAGGATCGATGTGGGGATCACCGCGTACGATGTATCACCAACATAGGAAAAACCGTAGAACGACAACCCAACGCCAAGAACCGTCAGAATCAATCCGCAAAACAGTGGCGTGATGATTGACCAAGGCAACGGACGGACGAGATCACCGGTTCGTTGACGATACACGTTTGCCACCGTGCGGGTGGTCAATAGCACCGTTGCGGATACCATCACACATCCCAGCCCGATCCACTGGATGGGGATCGCCGTAACGGTCTTGGTTCCTACCAAGACGACAAATTGCAGCCCCAGCATCACGATCGGCAGAAAGCCAAAGATGCGAGGCAGTTGATGAGTTTCGGCTAACCAAAATGTATGGCGATTGACCTTCATCACGCCCGCGGTGAACACCAACCAACATGCGGCGGTGAACAACATGGCAGCCATTGGCGATGACACGCTTGGTAGGGCTCCAGCGACACACAATGCACAGAAGCTGATCAAGAATGTGGTTTGGCGACCTCGCAAGAAATGGTCTAGAATGCGACTCGATGCAAACCACAACAACCCCGTGGCTGGCAACAATAACATCGCAAACTCGACCACTTGCCAACCTTCTTGCATCGCCGTCCCCGGTGACAACCACGTCAACGCAAGGAAACAGACCGGCAGCAGCAACAGCGTCAACGCGTACAGGACTCGGTAGGTCGCGTTGAGTTGCAAACGCTTGCGAGCAACATTGCCAGCGACAAAAACGAAGCCAGTGTAGGCCAAGATTGTCAGGTACTTAAGCGTCAGCGTCCAATCAGGCCACGCCTTGGTGACCAGCATCAAGGAGGAACCGAAGACGATCGCGGCGCCCATGACGAGCATCCACTTGATGTTCTTTTCTTGAAAGAAGCGGTTAAAGAAATTTTCCAGGAACGATGGTTGGTTGCGTGCTTCGCGAGCCAGTATCACCGGTTCATTTTGGAACGCATCCCCACCGCTGGACGCGGGAAACGAGGAATCGATCGTGTGAAAGTTTGCTTCTGACATGGCCTGAGTCCGCCCAAGTGAAGGAAGGAAAATCGTTGTGCTCTCTCCTCCTTAAACAAACCCCATGCCATGCCGCTGGGGAAAGTCGTATCCCGTTTGCAGGGTTGGACTTAGGCGGAATCGGTTTCGTCGCGATCAACGAAAGTGCAGTGGATCGACTGCAGTTAGATCGCAGTCATCTGACTGCGTTTGGAGTTGCCCAAGATTCGACGAATAGCAGGGTTAGACGAATAGCAGGGTTAATCGTTTCCGATCAACCGAGGCGAGCACGATGATGAAATACAAAAATGGACGTCCCGGACAATTGACGTGTAACAACGCGACGCATAGGTTAATTGCCACCGCTTTTCGTACTGTCGTCCCACCCGTGATTCGATGTCCGCCATGTCACTGTGCCCATCCTGCAAGCAAGAAATTGCAACCAACTTAGCGTACTGTCCTGCTTGCGGAGCGAGAACGCAGCCGAGTGCCTCCCACGCATCGCCGTATGCGGCACCAAGCGACATCTCGTCTACTCCGGTCCACCTAACGCACGCAGCACGCGTCGACGAGGGTGACGCAACCGGCGGTGTGATCCCGTACAAGAATCCGAAGGCGTTGATCGCGTATTACTTGGGGATCCTAAGTGGATTGCCATTGATTGGATTTCCGATTGGTATCGCCGCGTTCGTCCTTGGGGTCCAAGGATTGCGAGCGAGGAAACGCAACCCTGCGATCAAAGGGAGCGTGCATGCAGGAATTGGGATCGGCTGTGGTGCAATCTTTACCGTCTTTTGGGGGCTCGTGATCGTTTTGATTGGTTTCGCCCTGGTGGCAGGAAAGTAGACCATGGGCTGATGCCCATGGCCAAGTGCTACCATCGCTACGCGATGAAGTTTTGATAGCCGCGGCCAGCGGCGGCAGCAATCCTAGGGGGGTGTTTGATGGGCAGTTACACGCAGTTGACGTATCACATTGTCTACGCGACCAAGTACCGTACCCGCTCGATCGTCACAGAGATTCGAGAGCGACTGTACGAGTACATTGGTGGCACGCTCCGCAGTAAAAATGGACGTTTAGTCCAAATCGGTGGCGTTGCTGACCATGTTCATCTTCTCGCCCAACTTTCGCCATCGTTGGCTGTATCCGGCGTGATTCGCGACGTCAAAGCCAATTCGTCGCGTTGGATGAATGAGCAGCCCGAAGTTAAACGCACTTTTGAATGGCAGAAGGGTTATGGAGCCTTCACGGTTAGCTATTCACGTATTCCGAAGGTGCGAGCCTATATTCATAACCAAGAAGAGCATCACCGGAAAATCACGTTTCAAGAAGAATACGTCGACTTTTTGAAACGGCACGATATTCAGTTTCGAACGGAGCATTTGTTCGAGGATGAGCATCATGGTTAAGTGCTGCCGCCGCTTTCGCGGCTCTCGGTTTCGTTGTCACCGTAAACCATGGGCTGACGCCCATGGCTAAGTGCTACCATCGCTACGCGATTAAGTTTTGATAGCCGCGGCCAGCGGCGGCAGCATTTAGCTGCGGGCGTGAGCCCGCAGTGTTAATGCGAAACAAATGAGGGGAGCCGCGAAGCGGCGGCAGCAGTGATCTACGACGTGTTTACGCTTCTTGCACCTTGGTGCGTTGGCCTGTTTTGATGCTTGCATAAATCGCTTCGATCGCCAACAAGTCTCGCAGCCCTTCTTCGCCCGGCACCTTGCTTTGGCGATCTTCGAGGATGCACTGCGCGAACGCGTCCATCTCGGCCGCGAACTGGTCAATTTGGTCAAACTGGATCGGACCATCTTTGCTTTGGCCCTTGATCCCTTTGTAGCTGTAGGCTGGATCGAGTCCTAACCAACCTGATTCGCCATAAGCGTTGAAGCGATTGATGCCGTTAAATGCGTACGATGTGCTGCAGTAACAATTCACACCGCTGGGCATGGTCATCGTCCATGTGATCGTTTCGTCGACCTCGGCAAATTTTTTGGGGTCCATTTTGGTTTCTTGTGCCGTCACCGCGACCGGTTCTTCGCCGGTTAAAAAGCGGCACGCTTGCAGTGCATAGATCCCGACGTCCATCAACGCGCCCCCGCCGGCCAAATCCGCTTTTAATCGCCACTGGTTGGGATCACCAATCTTGAATCCAAATCCCGCTTCGATCGCGTGTAGCGGTCCGTACTTTCCGGATTGAACGGTGTCACGACAGTACAAGTGATGGGGCTCGAATTGACAGCGATAGCCGACCGCAAGTTTTCGATCGTTTTTCTTGCATGCCTCGATCATTGCTCGGCAATCTTCGCTGCTGTTGGCCATCGGTTTTTCACACAGTACGTGCTTGCCCGCGTTCGCACCTCGCACCGTGAACTCTTTGTGCATCCCGTTCGGCAACACGATGTAAACAACATCGATGTCTTTGTTGGCCGCGATCTTGTCAAAGTTTTCGTAGTTGTAGATGTTCTCGGACTTGATCGAGTACTTGTCGGCCCAGATTTTTTCTTTCTCCGGTGTGCCTGTGACGATCCCCGCAAGTTTCGCATGCTTGGTCTTCTGCAGCGCCGGAGCAATTTGGTTGGTGCTCAAACTGCCCAGTCCGACCAAAGCAAAATTGACGGTCGTTTTTTCGTCGGCGGCATGCGTCTTTGCTTGGGTGAGCAGCGTCGACGCGGTGAGTGCTGCAGTGGATCCGATCATCGTTCTGCGACTGAGTGTCATGGTTCGCCTTCGGTGTCATGGGAAATGAAATGTGCGTAACGCCAGTGATGCAAAACTTGGGCCAGCATGGTTTCGGCAATCCACGTCACGCCGCATCAGCAGTTCCCTCTATTTGAATCGCTCGAATTTCTCGCAACAAGTGTGTTTCGGCTCCATTTGCTTGCGGCGACCCAGCGGCGTGAGGTGCGGTTGCGGTAGGTCGTCCAGTCCATCGACGCGGCTCGAAACACCGCATGGTGTTCGTGCCAGACAATTCGCCGGGCAACTTTGAACAGAATCGTTTCCAAGGATTGAACGCAAAAACGACGCACCTTTGCCCAATTCGTTGATAGATTGCCTTTCTGATTCTGCTGAAATACCACGTGAGCCCGTTCGTCACGCAAGATCCGCCGACAGATCGCTCGCAGCGTGGGCGAATCGGTCGCTCGCATCAAGGCTAAATAGTACACCTGAGCCAGGATTTCGGCGGTGACCAACACCGAGATCGATGTCCGCAAACCTGCCATGTGACGCAAGAAGCGAAAGCATCCGTCGGACCACTGCTTTTGCAATCGCGGAACTCCTTCTTGAGTCAAAAAACGCCCGAGCCATGCCGCATGGCGATTTTCTTCCTGTAAAAATAATGTCAACGCGGCCAAGTAATCTGGGTCGCCGCCGCATTCGATCCAATTTCGTGCACAACGTTTGATATGACGCCCCTCGCCACTTTCGCCTAACTGAAACGTCTGCACCGAAGTCGCAATCGCAACACGCTCGGCCTCGGTCAGCGTCGGCAAATCGGACCACGGGATCGCGGGTTCGTCCGCTAGGTTACGGATGAAATAACGACTCCACTGCGCATTGTTCCAGTGAGCTTGGTTCTGAATCGAAACTCGCAAATCCGATGTTGGCTCGGCGTGCGAACCACGTCCGAGCGTCGCAGCGGCGTCGCGGTCCGCCAAGAAAGACTTGCGCTGCTTGGTACGAATCATTTGGATCATTGAAGGAACTCCCGATATTTCGCTTTGCATTGCAAAGTGAATGGTGAAATAAAAAAGAACAGGTCAATGTGAATCGGTGGCGAGTCGTGCCGCGGATTTTTTCCGAGCGTTGGTTTCGTGTTGGGCGTTGATTTGATGCTGGGCATCGGCGAGCACACGTTGCAGTTCCGCTAGATACGCAGTAAAACTTTCGCGGCCTGCATCAGTCAGTAAGCACGTCGTTTGCGGGCGTCGTGCCGCATCATCACGCACCAGGCGAACGAGGTTGGCGTCGGCAAGTTGTTTTAAGTGCCGGTTCAAATTGCCGTCGGTCAGATCACAAAGTCGTTTCAGCTCGTTGAACGTCAATCCTTCGGGGGCACCGGCCAAACAAGTCATCAGCCCCAAGCGAGCTTTTTCGTGCATGACGCGATCAAGTCCTTCGTAGGCAAAGCGTCCTGAGGAGGAAGGCGACGCCGCTACCACTTTACGTTTTGCATCCGCCATCAGACATGCACCTCTTGCTTGCGTGTCTGTTGGTGCATCAGCCATGCTGCGAAACATTGACCTCCGCCAAACGGGATCGCCATCGCCAGCGGACTGAGTGCTCCGTCGCCGTGCGACATCATCAACACGGCCAAACCGCAGCCGATATACCAAATTGCAACTTGCGAAAGCGATCGCGGCAGTAGCGAGGAGGCCGCGAAAATCCCCAATCCAAGCAGCAGCGACCACAGTCCGGGCAACATCCAAGCGACCTCCGGCGACGTCACAAAGACGATCAACGTCAACGCGGCACCGACAACCATCGCAGGAGCCAATCGCGATAACACCTCCAACGTCATTCGGCGTGCTCGCGCAGTCGGGTCGCGATAGTAACGAAACGTCATGTCGGCGATCACAATCGAGAGTGAAACCGCAGCGACACCAATCCAAAGCAGTAAATAGGACTGTAGTGGTGTGGGCGATGACGAAACCAATTGTGTTTGCATCGCCGCGGCGAGCAATGCAATGACCCCCGATGCGGCAGTCGGCGCAGCCCGCAACCCATCAAAGGTTCTCGACCGGTCGGCCACCGCCGAGATCAGATCCAATTGCTGCAGGGCCTCGTCAATTCGCATCGACACGCGTTCCGGTGAGCGGGTAAATAAACATTGCTTTGCATTGCAAAGTAAGCGTTTGTTTGAGTGGTGTCAAGCAAAAAAGATCCGCACTCACGTATTTAAAATGTCGTGGATCACGTGAGCGGGTTCGACGCCAGTCAGCCGAAAGTCGAGGCCTTGGAATTTGTAGCTGAACCGATTGTGGTCGATTCCCAGCAAATGCAGCATCGTGGCGTGGAAATCGCGAACATGAACTTTGTTTTCGACTGCGTTGTAGCCGAATTCGTCGGTCGCGCCATAGCTGCTGCCGGCTTTAACACCTCCGCCTGCCATCCATAGCGAGAATCCGTTGATGTGGTGGTCACGACCGCTGCCTTGAGCCATTGGTGTGCGTCCGAACTCGCCTCCCCACACAATCAACGTGTCTTCGAGCATCCCGCGCTGTTTCAAATCATTGACCAGTGCTGCGGTTCCTTGATCGACCAACGACGCGGTTTTTGCCACTCCGTTTTTGACACCGCCATGGTGATCCCATCCGCGATGATACAGCTGGATAAACCGCACGCCTCGTTCGGCCAAGCGGCGGGCTAACAAACAATTACTTCCAAACGAACCGTCCCCCGGCGTGCAGCCATACATTTTAACGATGTGTTCGGGTTCGCCAGACATATCGGTCAACTCGGGCACAGACGTCTGCATCCGAAATGCCATTTCATATCCGCTGATCCGTGTCGCAATTTCGGGATCATCCAGCACTTGGTTACGGAGTGAGTTGATCCGCGAGACCGCATCGACAACCTCTCGCTGTTGACGTGGACCGACGCCGGCAGGATTGCCAACATAATGCACCGGATTTCCGGTCGCATGCATTTGCACGCCCTGATAGCGGCTGGGTAAAAATCCCGAGTGCCATTGCCGTGAACTGATCGGTTGACTTTGACCGCCGCCTTCGCTGGTCAAAACGATAAAGCCCGGCAATTCTTGCGTTTCCGCACCTAGCCCGTACATCACCCAGGCGCCCATCGAGGGACGCCCGCTGATGGCGGTGCCAGTGTTGAAAAACGTGTGTGCGGGATCGTGGTTGATTTGCTCGGTGTGCATCGACTTGATAACGCACATGTCATCGGCAAGGGAGGCGGTGTGTTTGAAGACGCTCGACATCCACAATCCACTTTCACCATGACGAGCAAACGGGTGCTGTGGCGCCATGACCTTTAGCGATTTGCCTTGCAACTGAGCGATCGGTTGTCCGTCGGTCAGCGATTGCGGCATCGGTTGGCCATCGTACTTGGCCATTTCCGGCTTGTAATCGAAGGTTTCAAGATGACTCGGTCCACCAGCCATGTACAGATGGATGACGCGTTTGATGCGGGGGCGATGATGCAGACCGCCAGAGCCAAGTGGCGCGGCTGCGGCCGAATCGTTGGCTCGAAACAGCGACGTCAGTGCGATGGTCCCCAGCCCGCCTCGTCGCAGGAAGGTACGTCGTGCCATCTCGTTTTGGATCGGGAACATCGTTGTCTCGATGGTTCAAGTGAATGAAAAAAGTGCAATCACAAAAGTTAATTTCACGCGATCGATTAATACCGCATCATCGTTTCGTGCAGATTCAGCAAGACGCGAGCCACGCTGGTCCAGGCCGCTAATTCCGCCGCAGGTAAATCCGTAGCGACGGCCGCGTTTCCTTCGGAAATCAACATCAACGCCTCGTCTTGATTGTCCCTGTAATGGGCGAGGTGTTTGTCGTAGATCTGTCTCAGTTCGCTTGCCACCTCGGTTTCAGGTTCGCGAGAGAGCGTCGTTCGATAGGCCCACTCGATTCGCTGATCCACCGCGGGGCCCGATTCACGCATGATTCTAGTGGCAAACACGCGTGCCGCCTCGACAAAGGTCGGGTCATTCAGCAGCGACAACGCTTGCAGCGGCGTATTGGACTTTGCTCGTGCCGCCGTACATTCCTCGCGGCTCGGCGCGTCAAACGCCTTAAGCATGGGGTGCAGAAACGTTCGTTGCCAATGCGTGTAGACACCTCGTCGATATTGGTCACTGCCTTGGTCTGCGACATAGGTGCGGCGAGGGAAATTCAGCTGCGCATAATAGCCTTCGGGTTGATAGGGTTTGACGCTTTTGCCCCCGATTTGCTCGACCAACAAACCGCTGATCGCCAGAGCATTGTCGCGTACCATTTCCGCGTCGATGCGAAAACGACCTTGTCGAGCGAAGAGTTCGTTGTAGGGATCGAGTTTGCGCAGTTGCTCGGTCGGGCGAGAGGACCGGCGATAAGTTTCGCTGGTGACGATCATGCTCAGGATGTGTTTGATATCCCATCCCGACTCGACAAATTCGACAGCCAACCAATCCAGCAGATCGGGGTAAGAGGGAAAGGTTCCTTGCCCGCCAAAATCATCGACACTAGAGCAAATCCCACGTCCAAACATTAAGTACCAAAGTCGATTGACCATCGTACGCGATGTCAAAACGTTGTCCGAGCGACAAAGCCAATTAGCCAAATCGAGTCGCGTTGCGCGTCCATTGGTTTCAAGTTTGCCCAGGAACGCTGGGATCGCAGGCTCGACGATCTCGCCTGAATCGTCCATCCAATTGCCTCGAGGCTGAACTCGAATGGTTCGCGGCGTGACCGATTTGCTGATCAGCGTCATTGGGGATGATTCTTCGATCGCGGTCCGCTCGGCCTGAAGACGCTTTAGGCGTTCTTCAAGCTCGATGACCGGCGGTGAATTGGCAAGGTAATACTCTCGAACTGCTGCGGCTTGAGTCTCATTGCGATCATGGGCAGAAATTTGAAGAGCATCGGCGACTGGTTGGGGAATGCCTGCTTTGGCGATCCAGCCGGCTTTGTCCCAGTAAACGAGGCCTCCGAATTGAGTGAACGCCATACCAACGACAGGTTTCTGTTCGGTTAAGCCCACCTGATTCGCGTCCACTTCGAGCCGCACCCATTTGCCGGTTTCCGGCAGCTCGCCGCGTCGTTGGTACCCGGCCCACGATTCGGTTCGTCGGCCGTAGGAAATCGCATCACTTCCCCACACCGCACGATGATCCCATTGGCCATCGTTCCACTGCAGCATGATCGATTCAGGAGGATTTTTGGGATCGAGGTAGACCCAGACGAAAAACCGCGTGTCGGCAGAAACCTTGGCCGACTTCTTCGCACCGAGAAAGAAATGCTGGACCAATCCTTCACTGGATTGACGCCGCGAGGCAGTGCCGCTGTGCACCGGTGCCAATTCGGAGGAGACGAACGTCCAATCGCCGTCGCTGTTGCCTCCGGTGTCTTGTGCGTCATCAATCCACACCGTTTCGACTTCGGTATTTTCGGACAACTGGTCAATCGCTTCGGCTTCCCATTGTGGCTGGGACGAAATCAGGGTTTGGCGAAGCGACTGTTGCTCGGACGTGACGCTTGCGATGCGTCGATCGATCGCTTCGATCTTTTCAAGATCCGATTCACGTGGCACGCGAATGCTTGGGGGGCGACTACGGGCGCTATAAACGCCGCGTTCTTCCAGATCGGCGAAGAAGGCGCCCAGCGAGTAAAAGTCGCGTGCGGTATAGGGATCGTATTTATGGTCGTGACACTGGGCACACCCTACGGTGGCTCCCATGAACACCTGCGATACGTTGCGAACTCGATCGGCAAAGTAGATCGAAAGGTATTCCTTGGCCTGAGCTCCACCCTCTTCGGTTGTCTGATTCAATCGGTTATAGCCCGAAGCGACAAGCTGGTCGATCGTGGGACTTGGAAGCAGATCGCCTGCTAATTGTTCTCGGACAAATTGGTCATAGGGCATGTTGGCGTTAAACGCCTTGATGACATAATCGCGGTACGGGGATTGTGAAACGTCCTGGTCCCCGTGGTATCCGACGGTATCGGCATAGCGAACTAGATCCAACCAATAGATTGCCATTCGCTCGCCATAGCGTGGCGAACGCAGCAAGCGGTCGACGAGCTTTTCGTAAGCATCGTCACTCGTGTCGTTGACGAACGCGTTGACTTCGTCAAGCGTAGGGGGAAGTCCCGTCAAATCAAACGACAATCGCCGAATCAAAGTAACGCGGTCTGCTTGCGGCACAGGCTGGACCGTTTCTTCGGATAACCGTCTGGCAATGAACCGATCAATCACGTGCGGTGTCGCCGCGTCATCCGGTGACGCTGGTAGCGTCGGACGAACCAGCGGGACGTACGCCCAATGCGGCTCGTAGATGGCTCCTTCGTCAATCCAGCGACGCAGCAATGTTATCTCGGATGCGTCAAGATGTTTGTGAGATTCCGGCGGCGGCATTCGTTCGTCGGGTTCATCCGAAACGATCCGGCGAACAAACTCGCTGTCCGACGCGTTGCCGGGCACGATCGCACCGCTCGCTTCGATCGCCTCGTCACGCAAATCCAATCGCAATCCGCCTTCGACCGTTTCCGCGTCAGGGCCGTGGCAGGCAAAACATTTGTCAGACAAAATCGGACGCACGTCCCGATTAAATCGCAGCGGTCGGTCGGCGAATGCAAACGATCCGCCAACCAATACGAAGGCTAAAGCAGCAACGTAACGGATGCTGGCGAAATGATTTTCACGCATCGAGATGGATCCGAAGGTGGGGCAGCAAGGCGGGATATTGGTCGTCATTGTACCAAGTCCCATTGGTGCCGCACGCATTCACTCGCGGACAACCGTTGGCTTAACCACGCTGAGAGGGGGGGAGGCGTCGGATTTAAGGGAGCCGACTCGGCTCGTTGCTTGTCCAAAAAAAAGGCTGGCGTTTCCATCGATAGGAAACGCCAGCCTGAATTCGTCTTCAGCTTGTGATTGGGTGCCGACTATCGACCTCGATAGTACTGGCTTGGAACGGTCGAACCGTTAGGGTAAACCATTTGACGGTTTTGGGTTGCGGCAGGAGCTTGTGGTTTGGCAGGGGCTTGGGCGGCAACAGGTTCCTTGGGTTCGCTAGCCAAGTTCCATCGTTTGCCGTTCAGACCCGATTGGGGATTCCAATCGACGCCAGGAACGAACAGGATCGAGCCGATGCTGCTGCCGTTGATGGTGGCAATGCCCCATTCGGTTTCGACGGTGACCAGTTTGACGTCGGTTGCACCGGTGATCGAGTCACCATTGAGCATGACAACGGTGGTCGATGCATCTTCGGCCGAAGCAAACTTGATTCCGGCAACTTCCGAAAGAGGGATGTTGGCAACGCCGAACGAGGTTTGCATGTCCAATTGCGTGGTGTCCGTCAGCGTGCCCTTGATGACAGTCTTGCTAATCAAGTCAACGCTGACGCTCAGCGGACGTACTTTGCTGCTGGAAACCACGGCCTTGGCAACCGGGGTGGCTTTGGCAACCACGTCAGCCTTTTTGGCTGGAACGGCCTTGGCTTCGTCATCAGCAAACGCGTTCAGACCGAGCGTCGACGACGAGATCGCCGCAACTGCGAAACAAGCAACGAGATTCTTGAGCGAAATAGGAAATGACATCTTCTGGGAAACTCCGAAATGGAAGTAGGTGAAACGTTGTATTTGGGAAAGATGGAAGGTCGTGTGGGCGACTGTCCCCCCCGCCTGCTATAGATGAAGGTAGTTTCAACCCAAGCGATGTCTAATTTGATTTGCCCATCTTTCTCCAACCCCTCGATTTGTCGCGTGCGAAACCGGAACAACCGGTAAAAACCAGAATTTGCGTCCTTCCCGTTGCCACGATCGTGATCCGGAAGCAACGAGGCGTTCGAGCCATCACCACCCAGCGGATTCGATTGTGAAATCTTCCGCAAATGCACGAAAAAACCGCCCGTCGCAAATGATTTGCGGACGGGCGGTTTCGGTTAAGCTTTGGCGAATGAAACGTGCCCATTCGCCTGCAAATTGTTTGGCAGACTAGCTACCGCAAGCACACGAAGGTGCATCCGAGCCACACGAGCTGCATGCTGGGGCGGCAGGAGCCGAACCGCATGATTCGCAGCCCGAGGCTGCTGCGGGTGCCGAGCATCCACAGCCGCTGCCCGCTGCAGCAGCCGATCCTGCATCGTCGTCACAGCACAGGTTGATGGTTTCTTCGACCAAGCGAGGAACCATCTTGCAAACTTGAACCTTTTGTTCTTTGTTGACAATCACAGGAACGCACACGGTGTACTCTTCGACTTGCTCTTCAGCAACGCAGTCGTTACGAGTCACGGTGTAAGGTTCGACCACGTGCTCAGGAACGTTGTAGGTGTAGCTGACGTCCTTGGTGCGCTTTTCAGTGCGATAAGAAACGTGAGGGATCGTTTCGGTCTTGGTGACCGTGGTGTACTCGAGCTGCTTACGCATACGAGTGCGAACTTCGTTCGTGTACTTGACGACTTTACGCATACGAGTGCGGGTTTCGTCGACGTAGACGACCGACTTTTTGGTGCCGGTGCGTGTTTCGGGACGGTAGACCACTTTGGTGCATTCGTAAGGAACTTGTTCGCATTGTTGTTCGTAAACGGTGTAGCTCAAATCTTGCGAACGAGTGGTGGTACCAGAGACAGCCACTTGCTCGGTCACGACGTTTGGAACCCAAACACGTTTGGTGGTGGTGCCGCACGCGCCGACTGCGGATTGGCTAACACCGGCAATCGAAGCGCCGTTGCCGCAACCACCACAGCTGCCGCAGCTCGAGCCGCAGCTCGAAGCACAACCGCCGCAGGATCGTTTGCAGTGACCGCGAAGCAGACCGCAACCATGGCGGTGACCGGCCGATGAACCACAGCCGCCCATCATGCCGTTGCCACAGCCGTTTCCGTTGCTGTAGCCCGCAGGAGCGGAGGTAGCAGCAACCACTTGTTCTTCCCAATGACCGTAGTCTTTGGTGACCGTTTTCATTGTGGTCGTTGGCACGCAGAATTCGACGGTGCGAGTTTTCGACACGGGAACCGCGTTGACAACGGTGTGCATCCGTTGCTCGGTGACCACTTGAGGAACGCTAACGGTGTAGGTGAAGGTTTCGTCTTGCAGCTGAGGAACCTTGACGGTGTATTCCTCAGGGACTTCGACGAGTTGAGGAACCCGCACGGTGTACTCTTCGGGGACTTCAACCCAAACCGGTACCGTTTCGGTGACTTCGACGGTCTTTTCTGATTTCTCAGGGACCAGCACGCTGTACTCGACGGTTTTGATTTCGGTGACCGGTTTGTTAACGACCTTGGTGCGATAACGCTCTTCGGTCACAGGAACCGTTTTGTAGACGGTTTTGGTGCGATGACGCACTTCTTCACGATTTTCGGTAACACAAACGATGCGTGTTTCGGTGACATACTTTGGTTCCAAAACAACACGATAGTTTTTCACCGGTTGGCACAACGATTCGCTACCGAGGGACGTAGCAGGACCGGTTGAACAACCAAGTTCGGTAGCACATCCGGCACCTGAACTCATTGCAGCGCCGCAATCGGCGGCACCGCCACAGCCAGCGCCCGTCGAAACGGCACCGCTAGCACAAGGATCACTGCATCCGCCACACGAGAGGCAGCCGCCAGCTTGAGCGACGTTGGATACTACCAACGCCAAACAGATGGCCGAGAAATTTGCAAACCACTTCACAGTTGTCACGCTCCAAAAACGTATAGGTAAATGTACGAAAGGCCAAACCATGACCGGTGGCTTGGCTGGTTGCCGGTCCCCCGAGCGACATAGACGAGACTAAATGGGGATCATCGAGTTGCAATCCTTGACCTGGAAAAAAGTCCAGAATCGTTTTTGCAGCGCCGTTGCGTTGCACTTTCATGCACGAAATCACCGGCATAATCGCTAGGAACGTTACATCAGATGTTTCTGGCGGTTTTCCAGACAAAGCGTCGCAATCAAGCAACCAAACAACCGCAAACGTCGGATGTTGAACTAGTTTCAAGCGGACGAGTCTTGGTGAATCGTCGTGATCCCGTGACCCATGCTCTATTTCCCCTCTCTTTTTTCTGCAGGAATGCCGTTCGTGAAGACGTACAAAATGACACTCAAAACGATCCGTCTCCGTCGCCTCGGGCACTATTTCGCATTCGGTGGTTTGATCGCTGCCGGAATCTTGGCAAATGCGTTGCCGACCTCCGCAGCACCGCCGCAAGAACCGGTGGTCGCCCGAGTCGAGATGAAATTGACCGATGGCGAGAAAGTCACCGATGTGATCGAAAAAGGGGACTTGCTAACCGTGATCGAAGAACGTGACGAGGATTACGTGATCCTGACTCACGATGGATCTCGCGGTGCCGTCGACAAGGTCAACGCCGTCCGACTTGCCGAATCGACCGACATTTACACCGATTTGATCGAGCAGCATCCCGACGAAGGGCGTTTTCTGACGCTCCGCGCATCAGCCTGGTGGGCGCTCGGGAAGACCGAGAAAGCCGTCGAGGACTTTGATCAGGCGATCGAGCTTGGCTACAAAGAACCGCACGCCTTTTCGAGCCGCGGACTGTTCCACGCGGCGATCGGTAACTTTGACAAGGCAATTGCGGATTACAACATGGCGATCGAGCTTGATCCGGAATCGATCGCGCCGTTTGTCAACCGCGCGGCGGTTCACATGGCACAAGGCAAGGTCGAAAAGGCAATCGAAGACTACACCGCCGCGTTAAAGATCAAACCGGCTAACGCTTCGCTACTGCGTCAACGTGCGATCGCACTGAAAGCGGCCGGCAAACTCGATCGAGCGATCGAGGACTTCAATGGGATCCTGGCCGGGAACGAAAAAGATGTCGATGCGATCTCGGGGCGAGGATATATCTACTTTCAACAGGGAAACCACGAGGCGGCGGTGAAGGATTTCGCCAAGGTTATCGAATTGAACCCCGAATCCGCGGTCGCGTTCAATAACCGCGGCTACAACCAATATCAACTCGGCAACGCCGCGGACGCGCTAGCCGACTATGACAAAGCGATTGAATTGGCGCCTCAGTATGGTTTGGCGCTTCAAAACCGAGCTTGGTTGCTGGCGACGGCCGAGGATACCTCGCTTCGCGACGCGGCTAAGGCGATCGAGTCGGCCAAGGCGGCCTGTGAAATCAGCGACTACAACAACCTTGGCGACCTGTCGGCGCTAGCGGCTGCGTTCGCGGCGGACGGCAAATTCGAAGAAGCGATCGGATGGCAGGAGAAAGTTGTCGAAAACGCTCCTGAATCGTATCAAGAGTTCGCCAAGAAAATCTTGCAGCGTTATCAGGACAAAAAGCCGTTCACCGCGAATCTCGACGAGGACGAGGTGGCATCCGGCAACGACCCGTCCAACGACGATGTGGCGACCGCGACGACTCCGTCCGCTTCCTAATCGAAGTGCCGTTGGATCGAGATCCAACGGCAAGATCAAACGCTTCGCCGCGAAAACGAGGTCCTGCGCCCTGCCGTTGAGGTTCCCTCGGCGCGTGCCGCCGCAGATCAGGATTGGCCGAGCAAAGCCGTCATCGAACCGCCAGACGGCCCTGCGGACGTGACGTGCGCGAGGGGGTGACGCTAGGTGGGGCACCTTGGGGGACATCGGTAACCAACCGTTTCAATCCGGTCACGCATCGATTATTCTAGGCACTCGCTCGTGCACGCACTCGGCAATCTTGCGGGCATCAGCGATCGGCACAGTGGCACGCCCCACGCCCTGACAACTTCGTTCCTAACTCCTAGCAGTGGTTTTTCAACAGTGATCTTGTTGTCTCGATTACGACGCGCGGTATGGACCGCAGCGGTTTTTTCACTGTTCGCACCCTCTGTCTTTGCTCAGGTCTTTGACAATATCGAATCGGCAAAATCCGATCCCGATTTCATGGTCCAAGGCGAATACGTTAGTGACACCCAAGGGTTGCAGGTCATCGCGCGTGGAGATGGCGAGTTTGACTTGGTTCTCTTCGAAGGGGGATTACCCGGTGCCGGCGGCGATACGACCGCACCACGCCGACTCGAGGGCGACGCCGATGTGGTGGCCGACTTGGTCGAAGCGATGGAGCTAGAAAAGGTCCAACGAAAAAGTCCTACGCTCGGTGCCAAGCCGCCGCACGGCGCGACGGTGTTGTTCGATGGCACCAAGAAATCGATCGATCAACATTGGCGAAATGGAAAACTGGTTGCGCCGAACCTGCTTGGCGTCGGCACGACGACCAACGAAACGTTTGGCGATTATCGATTGCACCTCGAATTCAAAACGCCGTTCATGCCCACAGCGACCGGACAAGGACGGGGCAATAGCGGCGTCTATCACCAAGGCCGCTACGAGACGCAGGTGCTCGATTCATTCGGACTCGAGGGAAAGGACAACGAAGCGGGCGGGATTTATACGGTCAGCCCCCCTTCGGTCAACATGTGTTTCCCGCCGCTGTCGTGGCAAACCTACGATGTTGACTTTACCGCGGCGCGTTTTGATGACCAAGGCAATAAGACGTCTGATGCCAGGATGACGGTGCGTCTAAACGGCGTGATCGTGCAAAACAACGTGGTCATCCCCGAAGCGACCAAGGGAGCTCCGCTGAAGGAATCGGCCGCACCGGGACCGATTCATTTGCAGAACCATGGCAATCCTGTTCGCTACCGTAATATTTGGATCGTCCCGGTGGATACCAAGCGTGAAGCTCGCCGACCGATCGTGGCTGGTTTCGAACGTTTTTACGCCAGCAGTAGTGAGCCCGATGCGATCGCAGGCGAGTTGCTGATCAATGCGTTAGCGTGTGATGCATGCCATGCCGCAGACAGCTTTGCCGATTTGTCGACCAAACGCGGCCCTGATCTTTCTGCGGTTGCCGGACGTGTACGCGTCGATGCGATGGTGGACATGATCGCCGATCCGCACCAATTCAAACCAGGCACGACGATGCCGGATCCCTGGGGCGATCTCAGTGTCCAAGAACGCCGGCAACAAGCTCAGGCGATCACCAGTTTCTTGGTGACCAAGGGCGAGAGAGGACTTCGAGACCGTTCCGCGCCGAAGGATTTGATCAAGACCGGACGGAGACTGTATCAAACGGTCGGTTGTGTCGCCTGTCACGCGGCCGATCCGAAGTCCAGCAAGGAATCGATGGCCAGCACCTCGGTACCGTTGGCGGGCGTTGAAAAGAAATACACCCTGACTTCGCTGGCCGAGTTTCTCCGCCAGCCGCATGTCACCCGCCCGGGCAGTCGGATGCCTGGTTTGGTCGGGACCGAAAAGGAAGCGGCCGCCATCGCCGCCTACTTGTTAGGCGACACCGTCGTGCAATCGGGGGTCGGCAAATTCACACGTCGCATCTATCGCGGTGACTGGAACCGTCTGCCCGATTTTAGCAATCGCAAGCCCGAGAAAACCGATGACGTGTTCGGGGTGAAAATCGACGACATCAAACCGAAACTCCGGTATGCCGTCATCTTCGATGCGACGCTGAAGATTGAAAAGGCAGGTGAATATACATTTCGTGTCCAAAGCGATGACGGCAGCCGTTTGTCTGTCGATGGCACCGAAATCGCCGAAAACGACGGGATTCATCCGGTAACCACCGCCACCGGTTCGATCAAGTTAAGCAAAGGCTTGCACTCGTTGACGCTACAGTATCTGCAAAAAGCAGGCGAAGCGGAGCTCCGCCTTGAATACGACGACCCCGAATTCGGATGGACGCCGGTGGAATTCATGGTTGTCGATCCCGAAAACCCTGTCTCGTTGGATTTTCTGCCCAGCCAATACGTTCCCGATCCTTCGCTTGCCGATGCCGGCCAGCAGTTGTTCCGTTCGGTGGGCTGTGCAAATTGCCATGCGTTCACGGGCACCTCCGCGTCGCTGGTCGCAAAACCTCTGAACCAACTCGATGTCAATCGTGGTTGTCTGGCCAACGACGTTCCGGCCGGTTCGCAGGGAGTGGTTGATTTCGAATTGAATCATTCTCAACGAGCTGCGATCACCGCTGCGATCAAGCAGCGAAAACAATCCGGTGTGCCGACGGTTGACGATGCGACTCGTGTCCACGTGACGATGGCTGCGATGAACTGCTACGCGTGCCACAAACGCGGCACGGTTGGCGGGCCTGAGTCGATTCGCGAAGCTGCCTTCACCGGCACCACTCCGGAAATGGGACTTGAGGGTCAAGTACCACCGCCGCTGGATGGGGTGGGTGACAAGTTAACCGATGCTTACATGAAAACGATTCTGCAGCATGGAGCGAACGAACGTCCCTACATGCGGACTCGAATGCCCGCGTTTCGCTATGAACATTTAAAGGCGATGCACGAATCGATCAATCGACTTGATCGCAAAGGCGATGATCATCCGATTGCGACAGAACCGGCTAGCGAGAATCAAATCGCCGCAGGACGGCAGTGTGTCGGCAATCGCGGTTTAGCGTGCATCAAATGTCACAGCTACAACGGCAACAAAGGAGGCGGCATCGGAGCAATTGATATGCTGAAGATGACCACGCGATTGCGTCCCGAGTGGTTCCATCGCTATTTGCTCGACCCGCCGCTGTATCGGCCGGGCACTCGGATGCCCAAAAGTTTTGTGGATGGCGAATCGCCACTGGCGGATCTATACGGTGGCGATCCGGATAAGCAAATCGATGCGATTTGGAAATATTTGCTTCAAGGAGACAAGGCCAAAGAGCCCGAAGGGTTGACGCAGGGAGCAATCTTGTTGGCGGCCAGCGCCAAACCGTTGATCTATCGCAACTTCTTTACCGACGTCAGTGCGCGGGGCATCGGCGTGGCGTATCCCGGTGAGGTGAACCTGATCTGGGACGCCGAGCAGATGTCGTTGGCGAAACTGTGGAAGAACAGCTTCGTCGACGCATCGCTGCACTGGGTTGCTCGAGGCAAAGGACGCCAACAACCGTTGGGCGATGCGGTGGTTTGGATCGACAAGGCGGTGCCATTGGCAATCCTGCCGACAATGGATGCCGCATGGCCGAGTGAATCGGCACGTGAACTTGGCTATAAATTCAAGGGTTACACGCTGGATGCCAATGGCGTACCCACGTTCCGGTACGAGGTCGACGGTTACTCGATCCAAGACAAGCCAGTGGCAAAGAACGTCGAGGGTGTCAGATCGTTGGAGCGGCAATTTACCGTGACCAAGACTGCCGATTCGGCGGAGACAATGGTGATGCGTTTTGCAACCGGGGCCGTCAAATCCAGCGACGGCGGAACGATCACGCTTGCCAACGGCGTGCGGATGACGATCGAAGGCGTGTCGGTACAGCAAGTGGGCAACGCGGATGCGACGGAGCTGCGTGCCGTCATCCCGCCCGGCGAATCGGTCTCGTTCACGCGAACCATTCATTGGTAAGCGCAGACGCCGATCGCGTCGGTTGCATTGCCCAAGCGTCCTCACGCGGCGCTCGTCTCAAAACTTAATTTCCTCTTTCGTTTCCGTAGTACCACCGATGAATCTGTTTCAACGACTTACCGCTTCGTCGCTTTTCCTGTTGTGCGTCACCCCAATGGTGGATGCCGAGGATTTGCCGAAGGAATCGGATTACTACACGATCACGACCTTTGAAACGCCGCTGGACGAAACGATCGAAGCGTGCGGTTTTCAATTGCTCGACGATGGACGAATGGCGGTGTGTTCACGCCGTGGTGACATTTTTGCCATCAGTGATCCGTTTGCCAAAGAGGTCTCCAAGTCGCAGTTCAAATTGTACGCACGCGGGTTGCATGAACCGCTGAGCCTCGCGTCCCGCGACGGGTGGCTGTACGCGGTCCAGCGTCCTGAAGTCACTCGGATGAAAGACACCGATGGCGACGGCGAAGCGGACGTGTTTGAGACCTATGCCGATGGCTGGGGAATCTCGAGCGATTACCACGAATACGCTTTTGGCTCTAAATTCGATGACGAGGGAAACTTGATCGTCACGCTCTGTTTGACCGGGTCGTTCAGCAGCACGGTGCCGTATCGTGGATGGGCGATGAAAATCACACCCGACGGAGAAACCATTCCGTTTTGTAGCGGTGTTCGGTCACCGGGCGGCGTCGGGGCCAATCTCGAGGGCGACATCTTCTATACCGATAACCAGGGACCGTGGAACGGCACGTGCGGGCTGAAATGGTTGCGTCCAGGCGGATTTATGGGGCATCCCGGCGGTTGGAAATGGTTTGAATTGTGCGAAGACGTGATGGGCAAAACGCCGACGATGCCCGAAGACGGCAGCCGATTACACGTGGAAGCGAAAAAAATCCCTGAACTTGTTCCGCCTGCGATTCTGTTTCCCTATGACAAAATGGGCAAAAGCGCTTCCGGAGTCGCTTGTGACACCAGCGAAGGAAAGTTCGGGCCTTTCGCGGGACAATTGTTTGTGGCCGATCAATCGCACAGCACGTTGATGCGAGTGGACTTAGAAAAGGTCGATGGACTTTACCAGGGCGCCGCATTTCCGTTCCGGCGTGGGTTTGCCTCGGGGAACGTCGGCGTCGAAATGTCGCCACGAGGATCCATCTTTGTAGGCGGAACCAATCGCGGTTGGGGCTCGGTAGGACGACAACCGTTTGCGGTCGAGCGACTTGATTGGACTGGTAAAACGCCGTTTGAGATCCAGCATATGCGGCTGACGTCGGACGGTTTTGAATTGACATTCACCGAGCCCGTCGATGCCGATTCGGCTAGCGATTTGGAAAGTTACAAGATGACCACGTACACGTACGAGTACCGTGAACAATACGGCAGCCCCGAAGTGGATCATACGACACCGACAATCCAATCGGCCACCGTTTCGGACGACGGCCGTAGCGTGCGGATCGTGGTGGACGGATTGCAACTCGGCCACGTGCATGAACTGCACGCCGACGGAGTGCGAAGCGAATCCGCATTGCCGCTACTGCACAGCCAAGCGTACTACACGCTAAACCGATTCAAGTAGGCGACCTTGGCACGCAGATCACGTCGCTGGTGCGGCGAGCCGAATCGCAGATTTGATGCGAGAGGGTTACTGCCAAAGATGGCCGTGGACGATTTCCTCGAGATCCTCGGTCTCGAAATCTTCAAGCTGGCGCGACGTCAGCCAGCAGACTCGCAACAACATGTCCTTGGTCGACGTGATCTCGAGCGGCTTGACATGGATCCGATCGCCATTGATCGGATGTTCAACCGTGCGAGCCGGGATTGAGAGCGAATAGTGTTCATTTCGCGTCGAAATCGCGTCCAATGCGTCTCGCAGCCCTGGATTAGGAGGCTCGGATTCGATCAGATCCGTGATGTTGATGCCGATCGTATCACAGCGAAGTTTTCGCAATCGATCCAACAGCGAATCGGCGGCATGCTCGATCGGCAGCTCTGCAAAGACTTGGCGTAGAAACGGTAAACTGTGTTCGGTCCTCACGATCGCATTCAAGCGATTGATTTCGAACGCGCCGTCGTCATTTCGTTCGATATCGCGCTGCGACAACATGCCCAGCCAGAGCAGCGGGATGTAGCGTTTCGATTCGCTGACTAATTCGGGGCATTGGTTGGGGCTACTCACTAAACTGCCGCGCGCCGACATGGTTACTGCTCCTGGGATTTGATAACGCTAATCATCTTCCCGCCTTGATTGTGCGGGTGATTGTAACCTATCCCAGGTCGCCGTTGGAAAATCGGCAAACCCTCATTGGCAGCGTCCGAGACTGCCAATGCGTCCGGGGCTGCCAAGAGGGAGCTGTCTTCTCGCGGTTAAACCATTGGTTCGGGTTGGCCCGAAATTTTGCGTGAACCGCGGCCTTTCATGAAGCGATGTCCAAAGTCGGTCAGCACGAAGATGCGAAGTGATCCGAGGATCGCTAACAACACCGCCAGGATCAACAGTCGACTGCGACGTGTTTGTTTGAACACGCCTCCTTCGCCCACAGCGGGTTGTTGCTGTGGCTTCAGCGGCATGTTGTACATCATGGCAATTTGGTCCATCTCGACGAGATGGATGACCGGAACGTCTTTTCGCATGAAGCGAGTCATGATTGAGTCGATCTGCATCGTCGCCCGTGACGCCGTGCGATTGAGTCCCGGTTTGTAAGCGCGTTTGCCGATCGTTTTGCCAACCGATACCGCCCCACCGCCGACGTTGATGTAGGCTTTGTATTCCTGCGAACCGGCTTGTTTGCGATAGACATTCATTCGCTCGTCGATGGCACTCGCAAAATCTTCCGCCTCGAGCCGTTTCATGCCGTTGTCGGTAATCGATTTGCGGATCATCTTGCGTGATTCGTCGCCAAGGCCGATACCCAAATCCTCGTAACCGCCGATCGAACATGCGACCGATCGAAACGGGATGTATTGCTCTTCGTAGAGCATCGTTTCCATATCGATCCAAAGGAATTTTGGATGATTGGCGCCCCATTGTGACGAACCGGCGCTCGCCAAAATCACGGGCCGTGCGCCGATGGTTTTCAGTGCCGCCAAGACATTGACATTCATCCCCGGAAACGATCCTGAATAGCCGACCGCCACCAAGTCGCCCTTGCCAACGCCCGCTTTGATCAACATGTCGATCACGACGGCGGCAAGGTTGGGATTGGTCGAGGTTTGCTTGGCACCCAAGCGGCCACTGAGTGTGGTCAGGGGGGTCATCAATTCACCAATCATCCCCGTCGAACCGGGGTCGATCACGGTATTGATTCGCATCCCCAGATGCAGTTTTTCGTTGCGAATCGCCTCCATCATTTCTTTGGACAATTCCGCAGCTTGCATCTTTAGATCCAAGTCTTCCTGCGGCGCTTCGACACGAAAATATTCGACCGTTGCCAGCCCAAGCAGTGAAAATGCTGCCATGAAGACGATGATCGATTGCGAGACTTGGCGAGGCCGCCAATACAGACGTTTCATAGTACGAACTCCAATCCGATCAGCATCAGAACCAAGCGAACCACGGTCGCGGCAGTCAATAGAATCCCCAGGGTTTCGAGCATCCCTTGCCGATCAATCCAAATCGCGATCAACCCGGGAATGATGTAGCCAATGACCTCGTAGTCATTCGATTCGGCCAACACATCCATGCTGAGCGAATCTTCGGGCACTGCCGAAAACGGAGCCAGCGATTCCATCAAGATCCCCACCAGGAAGCCGACAAGCACCATCAACACGGTGCGACGCTTTCCATAAATGACGATCATGTTCGATAGCGAATAGACAATGAAATAAGTGACGATCGCCGCGAAAAACGTTGCGATCACGGTGACCGGGCGGTCCAGCGACAAGGCGATGTAACCGGGCACGACCATCCCGCCTGCGGCGAGACCGAAGGTTTCCGAGAACAGCAGGCTGACGGCCAAGCCGATGCCAATTGATACAGTTAAAGTGTCCATAGTTCCTAAAATGCTTTTTCGTCGACAATGCCGCGATTGCGGAAATATCGCACCACGTCTAAACCAGCGCCGCCAATGTTTGCCATTCCCATCACCAATGATGAACGGCCCGAAAGACTCACCACCTTCTCAAAAATCTCAGGCGCTCCGTCCCCTTCGGCCATCACCAATTTCCGTGAATCCAAGCCCGAATTGATGGCATGCTTGGCAAAAATGTAGGTTCCCGAACCGATCAAAACGTAATGATCCGCCGGACGCCATGCCGCACAGCACTCGGCCAATTGCCGCGAGCGGTCCGGACGATCGAATCGGCAATTGAAGATCATGATCCGCTTGCCCACGCTCGGATAGCGATCACAAGCCATGTCCCAAATGCGTTCGGTTGATTCCGGGTCATTCGCCGCGAAGCCATTGATAAACACGATCTCGCGACCGAAGAAATCCAATTCGGCTACGGTCATGATTCCCGGGTCGGGGCTAGCCGACCACATGCCTTGTAGCGCCGTCGCACGATCGACGCCAAGATCGCTGAGCACTCGCAACGCGAGTGCCACGTTTTCAGCATGCTCGATGTACGAAAACTGAGCCAAATCCAACGGTTGGATGGCATGCACTTCGTCTTCGCCGACGGTAATCAGTTCGCTTTTGCGATCGTCACACACCTTGCGGAACGCATCCAAGTGACGCCGCTCGGCGGTGTACAATTTGCCCTCTTTGGGCACCATGCCAAGTAATGCCCACGCCACGTCCTTTTCGCCCGGCCCCATGACGTCCAAGTGGTCGGCACGCGCATTGGTGATCACGCTGTGCGTCGCGTGAACCAACATGAACTCGCACAACCACTGCAAGTACGGAATCAACGCCATGCACTCGATTACAAGTGCTTCGGATTCGATTTCGGCCGCGGCTCGAACGATCCGGATCTGTTCGATCACGTTTGCGCGTGCCGGACGGAACACCGGATACTCGGCACCATCGGGCAAAATCATTCTTGCCAAAGTGCCCGTCGTCTTGGCACAGGTGCGTTTACCCGATGCGCGCAACCCTGCGGCGATCAGCCGAGTCACCGACGATTTGCCTCGCGTGCCATTGACATGGATACGCGTCGGAATCGTCGCTAGGTTGCGTCGATGTAGGAAAGACTCTAATAAGCCCAGCCCGACCAGCGACCCGGTCGTGCCAAGCAGTGCAAGCGAACCATCCATTCGTGATGGTTAATCCCAGTAAGAGATGCGGAGACTGCGTCAGGTAGGAAAAGGTGAATACGAATCCTGATGCGCAGCGAATTATGGTGATGCAGCAAATGCGTGCTAGTGGATCACCGTAAAATTCTTACGAAATTCGACAAATTTGTCAGAGGAATTGAGCCAATTTCGACAGAAAATCGGCGAGTGCCTTCGCCGCGAGCCACTCATCATTCGCTTAATGGTGACTTGTGGAGCCTTAGAATGCTCAAACGCCATCGCTAAGGTCTGCCGCGATCCGTAAAGCGTTTGACCATCGATCTTCGGTTTAGCGAACTTTGCAAATCCAACCAACGCGTCCAATTTTCGCCCGAATGACGTGGTGCGGATCGCAACACCACTTCCGCAACGTTGCCGCTGTGGGCGAATTGATCTCCGCGGCGTTGACCGGATCACTGCTGGGCAGTCACTACAGGGCAGTGAACCCCATGGCAGTGAATTGCTGGGCAGTGAACCGGTCTGACACGACAACAACCGCAAGACTTTGGATGCTAACGGTTCAGGTGCCGGTGACGGAACGCCTGTTGATCTTGCCGTTCGACTTGCTGGGCGTACTCTTGTTCGCCCATTTGAAGTTCCGCCAAAAAGTCACTTCCAACGCCGCCGATCACTTGGGTATGGTCACTCCGACCACAGCCTGAGATCAAGGCGGTCATCACAAGTGGAAGCACGTACAAGGTGATGTTTTGACAGGTCCGTTTGAATGTGGTGGTCATCTCGATTGGTCCTTAAATATTTTTCGATGGTTCTGGGAATTTGCTGTTAATCTGGTTTTCTCAAACCAAGACTCTTAATTGAACGGTTGATCGATGACTTCATTGGAAGCGCGAGTGCCGAGGGCTCCCCACAGTCCATACGGGCTCTTTTGACCCGGTGCCGACTTCCCGCTTTGTCCGTACTCGACCATGGCCGCGCTTTGGTCGCCGGATTCGATTGAGTCGGTGACGAAGACAACCGCACCGTCACCCATCAGCACGTGACAGCCGCCTTGGTGCCGACTGCTTGGTGGCGCGATGCCTTCTTGGCCCGGCCAATCGTCTTGCCAACACGCAGCGGAGTTAGGTGGGGTGATGGTGAACATTGCCGAGTGAAACGTTTCGCCATTCATCCATTGGTAGCCGCGTCCGTAAATCGATCCGCTTTCCCAATCGCTGAACAAAACCGTCGACTCAGCCCAGAATTTTGGTCGTGAGGGATCGATGGATCCGTTGGATTCACAGACACGTGGATTCGCTTTGACGCCGACTTGGCCGCGTGCGGCTTGTGTCCGGATGTCTCGGTCACCCAAGTCGGTTGTGATTTCGCCAGCGACGATCGTATTGGACAGCCCGTCCCTAATGTCACGAAACCGCATCGATACGTGAGCAACGAACGCGCCTCGTTGTCCGGCACGTGACAATTGTGAATCGGTGCTTGTTTGGACAAGTGCATGATTCATCGGTCCGGTTTCGGCCTTGGAAAACGAGTCGCCCAAGCAAACCGCATAGTTGGTTCGCCCTTGCGATGGAACGCCGTAGCCCGGATCGGACGGGCAACGCAGCGTCGGGATTTCGGTCATGGCAGGTGGGTACAGAAAACTCACGTGAAAGCTCGGCTTGGGGCCAAAGGCAGTCCACGAAGGAACTCTGGGAATGCGTTCGCCATTGGGGCCAAGTTCCTGGCCGAGCGATGAACTCATTTCCTCCCACAGCGATTGTTGCTCGATAAACGGCGTGACACCGACCCAAGCACTCAGTTGGCTCTGGTTGGTGTTTGGCGACCAAATCCACCAGTTGGCCGTGGTCGGATCGAGCCCCGTACCGGTTTTGTGTTTAGGCAGCCGGTTGTAGGCGGAATGGTAGTTGTGGATTCCCAATCCAATCTGTTTGAAATTGTTGCTGCAGCTCATGCGACGCGCTGCTTCGCGTGCAGCCTGGACGGCGGGCAGCAGTAATCCGACCAAGACTCCAATGATTGCAATCACAACCAATAATTCGACGAGCGTGAAAGCAAACCTGGGCCGGTTCGTTGATGACGTCATGGTGGTACCTTTGATACTAAGTTTGGGCAAAAGGGGCAAACGTGTGTGAAACAATTCTGAAACGACATTTGGCTGGCAAAGGGAATCCAAGTGTCGTCAAACAAAACATCAAGCGTTGATCGATTCGCTCGAGGTTCCAAAATCGAGTGTGCATGAAATGGGTTTAGTAACTACGAAGTCAGTGAAGGGGGCAAATTGGATCTGATACAGAAAACCTTATTAGCTTCGGATTCCAGTCTTGATTTACGGGGTCTGTTTCGGGGCAACCTTCTCGGCCGCGGCTGGTTCGCAAAGCGACCGATAGGTTTCGTAGAAGTGAATCGCGATTCCGCCAAAACAATCGAAATCTTGAAAGTAGTTTTCAGCGGCCGAAGTTTGTTCGTCAAAATCGACCATCAAGTCATCTCCGAACGTCACTTTCGAAGGCATCACACTTTCAGTAACGAATCCTCGCATCCGCGGTATCTCGCCCTCTTCCGCGAGGTCGCGTGACTCAAACGTTCGCCACTGCGAGTCCGCGGCAATCACGGATTTTGCGGTTGCTCGTCGGCTCTCAACCTGCTGGTCACTTTCCAACAGCCAATAGAATTGTTTGGCCAACCGACGTAGCGACCTCTCGGTCGCAGCACGCTGTTGATCAGAGGGGGCGTGCGGGATTTCGATCCCTAAGTGAATGTTTTCGCCGTCATCCATTGTGCGAACACGATGTCCATCAATCAGGCTCTGGTCGGCGAACAACGGAATGACCGCCAAGGATTGTTGGAATCTTTTGCGGGGAAGCCCTACTAGGAACCAGACCTTGCGATCGGCTTCCATGAATGTCTCGACTCCCATGAAAATGGTGGCGCCACGTTGACGTTGACCATATTCGATCAACGCTTTTCCGTGAGCGATGATGCCGTCAGCCCCATCGGCCCGGTCGCGATAATTCATAACACCAACGTTGTCTAACATGTCGATGCAGTGAAAACTGGCTGCTTTGCGAACTCCATTGAATTCGACCGCTGCCGTAGCTTCGCCTGTGTTCTTGTCCGTCGCCTGCCACCAAAATGGGATATCAACTCCGAACTGCATGTTCGAGCCTTCACGAATGCGTCGTTGACACTCGGCATTCAATTCCAGGTATTGACGGAGGATTTGTTCGCGTCGTGAAGGCGAATGCCAACCGAGCAACAGATAAGGTTCATTGTCGAAATGAACACCGTCGAATTTTTCTTGCTCTTTGCCTTGCGAATTGAATTGCATCACCGCATCCACGAGGCCAAGCGGAATGTCGTGATTCTTTGTGAGGCAGTATTCGGGTGCTCCGTCCAACGCGTGAATACGGATGTTTCGCGAATGCGCTTCGGTGATGAAGCTGCGTAGTTCCCGTTGCATCAACACGGTGACGCGGGCCGAGAGCGAGGATTCGGGGGCGGTTGCCGATACCTTTGACGGTTCGGGTTGCTTGGACAACTGGGGCCGCTCGACCTTGTAGGGCAACTGCAACCAGATTTGGCCGATTTCGTGTGCTTGGCAGAAATCAAAAAGTTCGTACCAACGCGGTGTGCTGCCTAGCAATTCTTTTGTGGACCATAGCCACAGCGTGCGTGACGGTGTGGTTGTTTGCGGACGCTCCGCTTGCGGTTCCGGCTTGACGTTGGCCGGAATCATTTGATTTGGATCCGATTTGAATGCCACATCTTCGAGATAGATTTTAAATTCGCCGACCTCTGCAAACTCAAGGGTCAGTCCTGCGAATTGCGAACAATCGATATTGGTGGAGCGAAGCGGCACAATCACCTCTTGCCATGCTTGGGTGACTCCGCCATCAAGAAACTGATCAACGGGACCCACCAATTCAGAGTCCTCCTTGGCGATCCAATCTACGTCTGAGCAACGGATGTTGAAGCTTTCACCTCCACGCTCTCCACGTACCCAAAACGACAGATGCGTATAAGCCTGTGCATCGAAGTAGGTTGGCTTTAAAGCATGCATGTCAAAGAAGTGAATCCAATAGCCGCAGAATCCTGCGCTGGCTTTGGTTGCCTCGATTCGCATGCTGTATCCATTGTCACCACGCCTCGGATCAGGCACTCGCATCGCCGAGGAAAATGAGGGTGATCGTTGAAACGTAGAACGGTATCCTTCGAGTCGGTTCTGGACCGGCTGATCAAAACGATCCGCGATCAATAGCGACGATCCGGCGTCGGCGACCAAGGCTTGAATGCGAGGGGATGCAGCGAAATCGTCAGCATGCGATGAAGCAGCGATAAGGGCGGCACAGAAGCACAGCAGGTAGCAACGAGGGTTCACGAGATTTTCTTTCCTGTACTTGCGACAGCTTGAATCAACCATTGCGAGGCTCAATGGCACGTCGACGCCCGTAAACGGACGGGCGTGTTGAACGTCATGCTTCACTCTCACGGGGGCGGCGATGGATGATCGTTCCGGTTTTCGGAGTCGATCCGCTTGGTGTGACCACGACTTTGGGCATGAGGCAAAATCGAGATCCTTTGAATCTTGGCCCCCGAAAGCGGCAGAGTGGTGGGGATCACCTTGCTCTGCCGTTCGGCGAGGCACCGGTACTTCATCAGCCTGTTCTTCTTACTCTGCACCCACATTCATCATGGCAACCTGCGACGAATTGAGGCGAACGACTTCGACTTCGGCCGATCGAGCAACGTCTGCAGGTAAATGGTCAATCGCCATTCCGGCACGCAGATTGGTCGCTTGCGCTGCGTCGGGATAGATCGCTACGATCTGAAATCGAGTGCCTGTGGCCGTGCTGTCGTTACCAAATCGGGCTGACGAAACAAATCGATTTTTTCCAACCTGCGAACAAGCAGCCTGAACCCACCAACTGTCGTTGGCTTGAGTTGAACGAACCAACACGATGGGCTTTCGACCGTCCAACGACGAACACGTGACCAAATCGGCTCGTTCCACTTGACTGTTTTCGATCGGGCTATGGATCAATTTAGGGTGTTCCGCTTCCGAGTCTTCGGGCGTTACTTCGGGCACACTTTCTAATTTGGTCAGGGTTCTTTTCGGTTTTCCCAAGATGCCGTCGGGCTTTTTTAGGACCACGACGGTTTCCACCGAGCGGGCCAAGTCCGGAGGCAAATCTCGAAATGATGCACCAGGTTCAAACAGTTCTCGGCCTTCCGCCGTCGGCACCATCAACACAACAATTTGAAAACGGCTTCCGTCGAGTGAATTTTCGTTTCCGATTTGGGCGGACGCTTTGAAGGAGCGTTGAGATGTCTTCATTGGCCGCTCCTGTGCCCACCATAGGCAGCCGGGCTGATCGGCCCTGACGAGTACAACCGGATAACCTGGAGACATCACTCTGCCGGTAACCTCGACGAGATGTTCCACTTTCTCTTGCGGTTGAGGATTCAGCAGGATAACTCCGGTGGTTTTTGTCTCATCGCCTTGAACCATGGCTACAGGCATGGTGGCAAACAATGCGATGCCGACAAGCTTTGTGATTTTCATTGGGATGTTCCTTTGAACGGAGCGTGTTGGGTTGGTGTTTTGACAACGCCCGAGAAGTTATCAAATTTCTTTGCTTCCCCCCCGGAAATCCATCGCGACAACTGATTGAATTCCAAAGTCGACGGCGGTCGAGACGAATGCGTTCCGTCTGCACGATTATTGGATCTTTCCAATAACACCACTCTGAACGAACAGAGACTCCTTGCGGTTGAAATGATTCGGGTCACAACGTTTATGTCAATTATGGAAGGGACGGCGAACCACACCTCAGAATGAGCCTGGGCTGCATATCCGGAAAAATCGTTGCAACATCCGGCTGCACCGGTGTGTTTGGGCAACTCGGATGATGCTTTTTCACTTCATCGATTCGCGAGAGCTACGGTTTTGCGTAAGCGACGTCAGTCGGATTACAAAAGGGGCATGCGTTTAATTGAATTGAATGGGGCACAACCATGAAATATTTGAGGAACAAGACATGCAACCGTCAGGAAACCATGATGATTTGCGGGACAACGTTGCCGAATTAGAGTCCGTCGAAGCAGCGAATTCGGGCCGGACTGCGACCGAAAACCGAAGCAGCCATTCGCCCCAGCCGACTTGGCGGGGAATTCGTCAAGCGTCTGAATGCAGGCCGCGACGATCCCCCAGCCCACCGCGACCCCCGGCACCTGCTGCCCCGGTCCCCATACGTCCCAAGCGAAGTCTGTTCACCGGTTCGCTGCTCGTCTGTTTGTGCGCGGCCATTGGGTACTTCGTTTGGGATTGGCAACTGCGTTACCAATCGCACGGAGTCGTTCAGGGACGAGTCCTGCAGGTAACACCGCCTTGGGATGGAAACGTGCTAACGTTGCAGGTGCGCGAAGGCGACTCCGTTCGACAAGGAC
>NZ_BAABRO010000002.1:900000-1021648 GCF_039545035.1 Novipirellula caenicola | reverse complement strand
CGGATCGGATCTGTGAGTCAGCGACCTCTCCGCAGAGCGACTGCGAAAAGGTCATCACAGCGAATCGACGTGAAAACCAGTCGAAACACCACAACGATCATATACTAGGGTCGGCCGCAGGATGCGGCCGGGGAGGGTGGTGAAACCATGCTGGAACCATCCATTTCTAACACAACGAGCCCCACCCAGAGCCGAGGTAGCGATACAAAATTCTGGCTCCCCTTTCCCCCAAAGACTGGCGAGCCCGAGCGAGTCAGTCTTTGGGGGAGAGGGGCTGGGGGTGAGGGGGGCTCACGAGCTCCGAATTTCGGTAATTGTCATCGCGATTCGGTCACGCACCGCCTTAGGATCTCGAAGTACTTCGTAACCCGGAAACCTTAAGACTTTGTACCCAAGTTGCATGAGATACTGATCTCTCGCTCGATCTGAAGCCAGACCAGCATCAGTAAAGTGATGCTCACCATCGACTTCCACGACCAACTTTAAAGCGATGCAGCAGAAATCTACGGTATACGGTTCAATCACAACTTCGCGGCGAAACTTTTCGCCACAGCAACGACGATTTCGAACCATCTGCCAAACATCACTCGCGAACTCATTTGCGGTTGAGCTTTGATCGCGTGCGAACTTGTGGCTTCAGCATTTCGGGTTCGCCTTCGTCGTTTTGCCACTGCTAATCCCCCTCACCCCCAGCCCCTCTCCCCCAATAAAGCCGACTAGAGTTACGCACTTTGTCGCATCGCTGCGTCCAGCGTCACATCGACTAAGTTGCTTTGGCAACCACGGCTTTATTGGGGGAGAGGGGAGCCAAGGACTTGTGCGGGCATCTCCCCAAAGGGGAGGTGAATTCGGACTTACCCTCCCTCCGGGAGGGTCGGCCGCAGGACGCGGCCGGGGAGGGTGGAGAAACCATGCTGGAAACATCCATTTCTAACACTGCAAGCCCCACCCAGAGCCGGCTGCCGCCGACTCTGACCTCCCCAAGGGGGAGGTGAATTCAGATTTGCCTTAGATCCAGCACTTGGCGTCTAAGAAAGCTCACTGGCCTTCGGTGGCCAGTTTGCGGAAGTAGGCTTCGATCGCTTCGCGATAATGCGTGGGCAAGTCGCGGCTGATTTGCTGTAACGCCTCGTTGCGCTCCGCTGGCGGCAGGTTCCCCCATCCGTCGCGGTCTTTGATCTTCTTTCGATCAACATCGCCGTTGCCGCTGGCGCCGCCCGCTTGGCTGTCGGCCATCGGGGCGCCCTGACCACCCTGGCCTCCCTGACCGCCACTGGATTGTTGTTGCTGTTGCTGCTGTTGTTGCTGCTCTTCGATCTTGTCGATCAGCTTTGTCAACTTGTCGATGATCTCTTGCTCTCGTTTCTCCACCTGTTCATCGCTGCGTCCTAGATCCAAACGGCGAGTGACATCGGTCATGATCCGCGAGATCTCGTCGAGCGAATCTTCCTTGAGCGGCTTGATGTCCGACACCATCATCGTCGCAGTTCGCGAGAAACGGATCGGACAATCTTCTTCGTTTTCAAGCAGGCGACGCAAATCAGCCAAGGCTTCCTTTTTCATCAGCAGCGCATGGTAGCAAGCACCACGATAGAACAGTACGGCAGCAGGATCGATCGATTCCGTCGGATCGACTTCGGCGATCACTGGCAACGCCTCGTCGTAAAGCCGATTGCGAACCAGCTCGCGTCCCAACCAAGTGCGGACACTCATCCGCATCGTTTTGGGTAACGATTCGATTTCGCCGTAGGTGGGAGTATTCGGATCGACGCTGGCGCTGGCTGCAGCAAGACTGCGCTGGGTCGAACTGACTAAGTTTTCCACGGTGGGTGCGAGACCACGGATCACCGCGACGAACGCGTCAAGCGAATCGGCATCATTCTTTTCGATCGCCGAAACAAACTCGTCCGACGCTTGATCCATCCGATCGGGAATGATTCCGAGTTCATCCAACGACGATCGCAGCATCTGCGACATCTCGTCAACATTGTAAGCTCGCCAACTTGCTTCGCGTTCCAACGCATCCGCCCCGATCACCATCGACGCGAAAATCGCCATCGAGCCCCAGACAAAAAATGCGATCAACCAGCGGGAAACCGCATGGTGGTTTGACTCGGACACTTCCACCGCCGAGCGTCCCTGGTGGGCAGACGCGGTTTGGTGAAGGGCTCTTTGAGAAGCGTTGGTGTAACCCACAGACAACCTCGCAGTTTTATTGATTGCGTTTGAGCACCAAGTCACGAGTGATTTGATACAACCGATTTTGACGTTCGGACAAGTCTTGAAGCAAGGGCAATGTCTCTTCTGCCGTTGATTCCTTTGATTCTAACAACCCGGCATAGCGGGATGTCGTTGTTTTGATCCGTGTTTCCATCGTACGGATCAATTTTAATTCGGCCAGTGCTTCGACGAGGGGTTGCTCTTGCTTTCCCCCCTGCTGAGGTTGGCCCTGTTGTTGCTGCTTCTTCTTTTCTAAATCCCGCTGCGCCTTTTGAGTGGCGGCAATCATCTCCTCAAGGGCCGCTAAGATATCTTGTTGAATCCCTTGAGTGACTGCATCTATCTTAGTCTCACCGAGCCGTTCAGCCACGTGAGTCGTGTCGAGACGAATTTGAGAAACCACTTCCGGAAACGCGACACTCGAACCTTCTTCACGTAGTAATAGCATCGCACGGTCCGCTTCGAGCGTAATTTTCTTCTCTTCATACGCCAAATCGCCCGCTTTTAGATCGGTTTGACGGTTGCGCTGGGATTTCGGCGTCGCAGCCAGTGCAATCGTGTCATCAAGCACCTTGGACTGCATCGCAGCCATCCGCCGCAACCGACTTTCCAGCTTTGCCAGCTCGCGTTGCATCTCTTCCTCGCGTAACTGACGCAAAATTCGCTCTAGCCGATCGATCGCTTCACGCAGGTTATCCTCCGCTTCCCGCTGCTTCTGCGTCGCGTCGGCTCGCTTGTTCTGCTCGAGTTCCTTCTCGGCCTCCTTCATCTTTTCGATCGCCTTTTGCAGTTGCTGCTCAGCTTGCTGCTGAGGACTCTGCGGCGACTGCGGTTGATCTTGCGACGAATCCGATGATTCGGGTGGCGATTCGCCACTGGGCGGAGACTGCGGTGACTCGCCACTGGGGTTGGATTCGGACGGTTTTGCATCCGAGGGCTTGGCATCCGAGGGTTTGGCATCGGACGGTTTTGCCGATTCCGATTCGCTCGGACTGTCCTGGGATGGATCACCGGATTCGCCCGGCTTTTGATCACTGGGCTTTTGATCGCTGGGGTCCATGCCGTCCCCTTTCTCGGACTTGGCGTCACCCGATTCTGGGTCTCCCGATTTCGGATCCTTTGCATCCTCGGATGATTCCGAATCCTCGTCAGGTTTGTCCGATTGGTCGTCCCCTTTTTCTTGCTTGTCGTCCGCGCCGTCGTCTTGTTTTTCCTCGTCCGATCCAGCTTCGGAATCGTCTTCGGACAGTTCGGCCTGCAGTGCTTCGCTGCGTTTGGTGATCGCTTCCTGCTCGGCTTGGATCTCATCCAAATCGGCGCCGTTTTCGTTTCGCGCACGGGTGCTACGCTCAGCCCGCTCGACGCGTTTCAAATCTTTGATCAGATTGGCGACCCGCTCCTTTTCATCACGGATACGCTTGGATCGATCCTCGCTCATCAGCAGCTGCAACAAACCTTGCAGCCCTTCGGCAGCCCCTTTTTGCTTGTCGACCGCTTCTTGGAATCGTTGGTTTTGCAGTGCTTCGGTGGCATCCCGCAATTGGCTGAGCACGAATTGGTCGCGTGATTGACGCGCCGCCCGCCGTAACAACGCCGCACGTTCCGGATTTTCAGCCGCTTCCATCTCGGCCAGCCGCAGCAGCAGTTCTTCCAAACGTTCATAACGCGAGGCCACGCCCGTTTGTCGCTCGGGAAGATTCGCTTCCTGAGCCTTGGCAAATGGGGGTGCCCCAAAGCCGCTAAGCAGAAACCCGAGCCCGAAAATGAAGACGAGGTTTTTCAGTACGTTGGGTTGAATCATGATTCGATCACTCAGATTAATCGTGTTGCGGCAATACCGTCAGCCAATTTTAGCGATGCGGTCGCCTCTTATTTGAACAGGTCCAACACACGTTTTTTCTGTTCTGCTTTGGTTTCGTCGAGCAGTTCGTTTTGGTCGTCGATCAACTCTCGCACCATGTCCAGGATTTCATTATAGCTTTCCAGATCAAGCATTTTTTCGAGCACTGCCGTCAATTGCAGCAAAACGTCCTCGGCGGTTTGCACCGCTTCTTTCGTTTTCGCGGACGCTTCCTCGGGGTTTTCGACACTTCGCTCGATCGCCTGGATCTGCTCTTTTAAACGCTGTAGCGGTCCAGAAACGATGCTTTTCAAGGGATCACGCACCCCGACACCAATGCGTTCGCGGCGATCTGCCGAATCGACACGGTTATTGATCATCTCTTGCAACAAATCGTCCAAAGAGGCCGCAATCCCGGTCAATTCTTCGGTCGTTTTACTGGTTTGCAGTCCAGTCTGCTGGACTCTCAACAGCCGAACTTGGGCTGTGCGGGTCGCATCCTCTTCTTCGCTCGGCTCATCCGTGGCGGAATCAAATCCTTTGCGGCGAAGCAAATCGAGGGTGTCCCGCAGATTCCGCGTCTCATCAATGGTTTGTTCCAACCGCGTCCGCAGCCCCAATTCACGACGCTCGAGCAATGCCAAGAGCTTCTCAGGCGTGACGATCTCGAGTCGATACAATTCACTTCGAGTGAGGTGCGATTGGCCGAGATCGTACGCGTCACGCGCTTCGGCTAACACATGGATCACCCCACCGGGAACCAATGCAGCCAGTCGCTGTTCGGCCACCAGATCACGCAGGTCGATCTCGGTATTGGCGTTTCCGTCGCGATCCCATTTCAGCGGCAAATCGACGCCGTTGGCATCGTCGGCGGCAGAATCAGATGGTGCTTTTTCTTGATTCGCCCCGTTTGCATCGGGGGTGCCCGCTTGCTCTTGGTCGTCGGACTGCGTGACCGACACGGTCAGCGATTCGATGCCATAGTCATCCTTTGCCACGACTTCCAATGGAATCTTGGCGATCGCGGTCACGGCGGTGCCGATGCCTTTGAGCCGCATTTGCACTTCGGGCGCTTCGTCGGTGACGACGCCAAAGAAGTAACGATAGGGCGATTGCGCCGAGATGCCTTGTTGATCGCGAGGAACAATCCGCACGGCGGTCGAGGCAGTAAAGTTATCGAGCACGATTTGTCCTTGGCGACGATCTTCGCTTGGGATCAACTCGACTCGCTCGAATTCGCCGGCATCGTTTCGGAGCACCACGTCGGTATCGCCAAGCGGAACGCTGCTGGTCGCCGTCAACACCACATCGCTGCCTTCACGCAATCGCAATCCAGCTTGGTAGTTTGTCTGCAAATCGAATTCCGAAGCGCCGTCGGGACGCAGGTATTCGGGATAACGCACCGACACATTCATCTTGGTAATCGCTGGCGGCGTGACGGCTTCGATACGAAAATCATCCAAGCGTGCGTCAAGCCCTCGCACACTGAGCGAGATGGAGTCGCTCAGTCCCTCAAGCGGAGGACCATCCAAAACAAAGGACTGGTAACCATCGACCACCCGTCCAATCCGGCGCATGTTGGATTGGCCGCGAGTTCCATCGTCGCTGCGATAATAGACCGTACAGACAACGGGAACTTCGGCGTCATCGGCTTTGGCGCGAATCCGCAGCGTCCCGCTGCTGCCGCGAGGCAACCGGATCACATGGTCCTCAAATTCGACAAGCTCCGGCGCCAACGCTTCTTCGTCCGTGGCGGTGATCACGGGCAACTCAACCCCGACCATCTCGAGTTTGGCTCGCCGCGGCCAAGGATCATTTGACAGCAGCGTTAAACGTCCGGCGGCGCGACCAAACGCAGCGGGACTGAAAATCAACAAGATCAACGACGCCAGCAACAGGGGGGCGACGATCATCGATTTTCGCACAATCGGTTGCCAGGAAAACACCCGCGACGTGTCAACGTTATCGACCGCCTGCGTTGCCTGGAGGTGGACTTGTTTCAATAGCTCTTCGGCGTGCGAATCGTATACACGGCCGGATTGGTTCAATTGAATGGTGGTCACCAAGCGGCCACCAAGATGCGGGTGTTGGCGTTCCAACAAAAGCGCCAAACTGTCGTCCGGCAGCGGTCGTCGCAACCGACCAATCAGCAACCGACCCACAATCAGCACCACGATGACGGCGACCACGATCAACAGGATCAATCGCGCCAGCGGCGGCATTTCGGTGCCGCCCATCAAAACCGGACCGTAGTCCAACGCCAATCCGATCCAAAACGCGGCCAACACCACGGAAACAATTGCCAACAGTGAATCGATAACGACATACCGACGAATTCGCTGGCGGAGCGAATCGATCAGCTGACGTAGTTTCGGATCGAGTGAAAGTTGTGTGCCCATCTAAGCCAATCGGTGCAAACGCCGGGTAACCCACTCCATCGTCAACATCGTCGCGATCAACCACATCAACACGATGTTGCGACGACGGTTAAAATCGATGTCCGGTGTCCCCGGCAGAACGGTGGTTTGAGGTTGCGGTTTTAAAAGCGAAGCGAGCGAACCGGCAAGCGATTGCAAGTCCGTTTGTTCGCCCATCGGTGAATAAGTGCCGCCTGTCATATCGGCAAGTTGCTTCAATTCATCATCGTTACGCCGAGGGCGTTCCAGTTCCACGGTCGGCAAGCGGACTTGCACGCTTTGACGCAGCACTTGTTCTTCGAGTGCATCGCCCAGCGTCAATCGCAATTCGTAGCTGCCGGCTTCACGCACGACGAAGCGTCCGCCGTAGGTTCCCGGTCGCGGTTCTCCCTTTAGCGGCAACAGCTTGATGTCGTCGATGCGACCGCTCGGAGCGAGCAATTTTGCATTGACCTCAGGAACACTCAGGGGTTCGAATTGGTCATCGGTCAAAATCGCACGAACCGTAATCGTCTCGCCCACCATCACTCGCGATGAATCGACCAGCAACACGCCGCGGGTGCTGTCACGCATCAATCGTCCCTCGCTGACCCAGCGGACCAGCTTGGTGTAGTAGCTGTCGAAATAGGCGTCACTTTCGCCGCGAAGTCGCCATATTTCACCGCTGCCTTGGAAATAAACCCGACCAGCGCCATAAAAGTGAGACGCTAAGTAAACCGGTTTGGTGCCGCCGATCTCGGTCGTCGGGTCCGAGAAATGTGCGTAGACCTTGGCACCGGGTTTTGCACTTTTGACACCCACGAAATCGTAGACGCCTCCGAATTGTTCCCACACGTCAAAGCTTTCGGCGGGATCTTCGGCGATCCACAAGAACTCGGCCCGCCGGGCTTCGGGGGTAAACTCCAACGGCCATGGATTGTCGCCACCTTGGCGACCGCCGCTCAGCAGTGCACCACGAGTCGAAAGATTGACGGGAAAGAACCCCGAAATCCGGCTGACTCGCGGATCGGTCCGCAAACGAGTCCACTGCGGATGGTAAACCGGTCCCGCAACAATGATCAAACCACCCGCTTGTTGGCTAATCCAACGGTCCATCAAATCGAGTGATTCGGCCGAGATCGCCGTCCAATCGGGATCGAACACCATGATGGTGTCGTATTGAAACAAGTCCTCGGGTCGCGAGGGAAACTCTTGCAACACCTGGTCCGCATCCTGGCTCATCCCAGGTCGGCCGGTTTGCAACCAAACATCAAGCTCGATCGATTTATCACGAAACAACAAGTTGCGAACAAAGCGATATTCCCGCGTGGGACCACCGGCAATCGCGAGCACTCGCAATTTTTTGGCGACCACTTCGTAGCGTGCGTCACGAACGTCGTCGCGTTTGTTTTGATCTTCTTTCGGAGCGACAACACGGACAGCTAAACGGCGACGACCGACCGATTCCGGTTCCATTTCAAAACGGATCGCCGACAACGTCCCATCGCTGGCCACTTTGATCTTTTTGCTGTCGATGACCTCGCCCAAATTCGCAGTCGGATCCGCTTCGTTGGTTCCGGCATCGTCATCATCAAGCTTGTCGAGCAATTGGACATCGACCTCGAGTTCCTGTGGGCCGCTCGCTTGCAACATTGCGGTAATGGCAAATTTGTCACCGGGATAAACGCGGCGGGGTGCATCGAGATCCACGACGCGAACGTTGGTCGGCGCACTGCTGCTGCCCAGCCCGATCGGAAATACCGCAACCTCGCTACGAGTGGCGGTGGCGATCGCAGCGGTCAAGCCGACGCCGCCGTTATTTTGGCCATCGGTCAAAACGACCACGCCGGCCAATGTCGACGGATCATGGTCGGCTAGAACACTGCGAAGTGCATCCCCGATCCGGCTTTGGGCTCCCGTGGCCGCAAGCTCTTTGGCCCAATCCGAAACGCGAAGCGGTTTCGTCGCCTCATCCACCGTGGGTTCATCATCCAAAACCGGTTCGATCGCGGTCGGCTCGACGCCCAAAATCTGCGAGAGACTTCGCTGGGTGTTGATCGCATACACGCTGCCCAGACTGGTGATACCTAGTGCAAACGATAACGCTGCGCCGCCCACACACCATCCAACCAGCTCGACACGGCCGGCTACGCCGAATAGCAGCGACAGCACCGACAACACGATCCCCAGCCCCACCAACAACGCTCCGGCGGTCGCCCATTTGGAAACCGGCGGCCGCGTCTGTGCTAACTCCGATTCACCAGGATTGGTCACCGCGGGCCCGCCGCGTGATTCCAACAACTTGGGGTCGCTGGTTTGGTCGAACGAATAAATGCTAACGCGATGTTCCGTTTCGAGTTTTTCGATCAGGTTCGATTCGCTCAGCAAACGGGCGGTCCGCTCTGCCCGGCTCTCGGTACTGGCCATCGAGCCGACAGGCAGCGACATACTTTGGCTCGTATCGACCAAAATGGTCACTTCGCTTGGCCGAGTCACCATGCGTTCGGTTCGTCGGTGCAAATCGAAGAAAAAGAAAATCAGTGCGGCGATGGTCACCAACCGCAATCCGATCAAGGTTCGCCGCGTGACCACCGACAACTCGGCCGTGTCACGCCGGTACAGACGGATGCAAACAAACAAAATCGCGACAATCGCGGCAACCAAAATTGCCCACGACCACCATCCTTCGAGTGTCGTCGCTCGCGCGAATTCGTAAACAATGTGCTGCGTATCGTGCTCGGCGGCGCCTGAGGTCGCTGCGGAAATCGCTTGGTTCACGCTCGTGTTTGTGGTTTCGTTCATCGAGCACCTCGCAGTGAAAAGGCTCCGAGATGACTCGCCGGCCGTTTGCCGCCACCGATCCCAGTGGACGATGTGTGGTAACTAGCCCAATAAGCCAACGCTTGTTCGGCTGCCAACAACAATCCCAACAAACCCAGTAGAAACAGGGTTAATTTCGAGCTTCCGGCCGTCTGGTTTTCCGCATTCCATGCTTCACTACTCAAAAATCGCACGTCCACTGGCAATAGGTTTTGTTGAATAACGGCAGCGTCGGCACGTTTCAGATTGCCTTCGCCGCTGCGGATCACCGACGCCACCGGAATGATGCTGCGACGTCCATCGGTTTGTGTAAACGCCCACTCCGAAATACCCGGCTGCAATAGATCGCTGACGTTCGATTCGCCCGCGATCACCATCTCCATCGGGTCCAACACCACTTGAGCAACCGTTTCAGCGGTGGCATCACTTTGGATGGGCTCGGCCACCATTTCGATAGGAACTCGCGGCGGTTGTTCAGTCGCCGGCAAGTACATCACCTGCGGCGCGTATTGATCCAACGCGATCGTTCGCTCGACTGGTTCGTCGATGAAGCGGCGAGTCGGCGGGGCCGCTCCGCTCCATAGATCCGCATTGGCTTGTAACAGAAAGACCACAAACGTGGGATCACCGGGCCAATTGGTCCATTGGCCATCAATCCCGCTGAGCACTGTGATCACTCGGCCACGTTCGACATCATGTTGGGTCACAAACGCATTGCCATCGCGACGTTTCAAGACCGTTTTCACACGAGGCCGGTTGGGATCATCGGTGGCCTCGAGCCCCGGGGTTTCAAGCGTCCAGGAACGTGACAAACCGATCAGTGACAGTGCGGCGTCGCCCGCCGTTTTCAGCGGAGCAAGCAACTCGGGCGAATCGCCGAATACCACATCTGCCGTCGTCCCTTCGTCCGATGGTGCCACCGGTTTGGTTTCCCCCAGCGGCATCGGCAACAATTGCCGACCGGCGGACAACAGGTTGCGATTGTATGCGTCACGCTGGATGTCGTCCCCAAGGAACCACATCACCCCGCCACCACGGCGGACGTAGCGGTCCAACGCGTCGGCGACATTTTCGTTGATTTCCGGGATATTGATCAGATAGACCGCTCGGTAGGCCGCAAACGTTTCCAACGTCGCCGATCGCAGAAACGCCGGCGGTTGGACATCAGGAATCGCACCGATGCGAACCTGGGATCCAGGATCCAACACCGATGCAACATGGTAGGCACCGCGAGCCTCGGGGTCGGCATCGATCACCAACACCTTTTCAGAATCCGAAAGCGGTAACGTGCAGGTCCGTTTGTTGTCGATCGCCAACGCGTCCTCGGGCAGCGACACTTCGATCGCATGAACTCCCTGCTCGGCAATAAAGACTTGAAACGCCACGGTCACTTCCTCGCCCGCCGGCAACGATTCAATCACCAACGCCGGAAGCGATTCGACGCGTCCGCTGGTCACCAAAGTCGGATCGGGCTGAGTGACTTCGTTGGGATAGTGATAAACCCGACTGTCCAGCGAAACGTTGTTGACGTCGCTTGGCCCGTTGTTACGAACCTTGGCGTTGATCACCACGGGGACTCCGGCGACCCAAACATCTTGAGCGGGCGAAACATCGACGACGGATAGATTGGCGGCATTGCCGACCGCACAATCGATCATCCGAATGGAAACGTCATCCCCGGAAATCCCCCGCATCGCCTCGGCCAACCGCTGGGGCGCCGCCCAATCACGATCACGAAAATCGCTGGCGATGTACAGCACCTTTCGGTCGGCGGGAGTCGATTGAATCAGCTCGGTCGCCAAATCCAACGCGGGTACCAAATCCGTCAACAGCGACGATGCGGATGTCGACATCACCCGGCTGATCAACCGCGAATCAGAGGTCACCGTTTGCGCAGACAAATCGGCTGCCGAGTCGCCCGATTCACTGCCCCCCCGCAGCGTCAACGCCGCGCGGCTTGATCGCATCACCGTCAATTGATGGTTGCCATCGTCGGTAGCCAATCGCCGCGTTAATTCCTGAAGTGCTTCCAGCGCTCTGGCGTAAGCGGTCGCCCCGCCGGACGCATCCCCCATCGAATAGCTGTCGTCCAAGATGACGACGTGGTGCGTGGTGGTTCCGCCCAACATGCCGAGCATTTGCCCGCCCCCGTTCCATCCGCACAGCATCGCGATCAATACGGCGGCCACAGCCAAACGCGACAACAACAGCAGCAGTTGTCGCAGTCGAATCCACTTTTTCTGCTTGCGGTAACTCGCGAGCAAAAAATCCATGGCAGCCCATTTTTGTCGTCGATGCCGAAGCATGTTGATCAAGTGGACCAACAGTGGCACCGCGACAAACAAAAAGCCAATCGTTAATGCGGGATAAAGAAACAAGGGAAATTCGACGTCAGAAGAGTGAAGGGTAAAAGTACAGGTTTCAGCAACAACATCTCGTTTTTGCTGGAGCAATCATTTTCGTAGAGTTTATCGTTTCAGTTTAGGTAGCGATTGCCGAGCGGCCAGGAATTTGGCCAGCACCGCATCGAGCGGTTCGCTGGTGCGGACCTGCAGGTAGTCGATCGATAAACGTCCACACGCTTTCTTGGTGCTTGACAAAAATTCGTCCAATGCGGCCAAGTAACCTTCACGCAGTGCACGTGGATTACAGTTCAAGAAGTCTTCACTTTCGAGGCCTTCAAACCGGGTGGCTCCATTGAATTCAAAGTCGATTTCATGGTCGTGCAGCACATGGAACATCGCCACATCATGCCCGCGTTGGCGAAGCAAACGCAAACCTTCCAGCAGCGAATCGACACCAAGCAGATCCGAGATAATCACCACCAAACCGCGACGCGGCAGCCCCTGAGAAATCTCTTTGGCCACCGCCACCAAATCGGTGCGGCCATCGGCGCCGACCGAATCGAGCGTCGCTAAAATCCGATTCAATTGCTGTTGGTTGCTCTTTGCCGGCACGGTCGCTCGCACTTTTGTATCGAACGTGACGAGCCCCGTAGCATCCTTTTGCCGCAGGGCAAGATACGCAAGCGAAGCGGCGATGGATGCCGAATAATCAAACTTATTCGATTCGCCATCACCGTACGCCATACTGGCCGAGCGATCGACAAGCAGGGTTAACCGAAGATTGGTTTCCTCTTCGTACTGTTTGATGTGCAACCGATCTTGACGCGCATACACTTTCCAATCGATGTGACGAATTTCGTCGCCTCGAGTGTATTGGCGGTGCTGCAGGAATTCGATCGATTGTCCAAAGTACGGACTCCGATGCATTCCCGATAAAAATCCTTCGACCACTCGGCGGGCCGTCAACTCGAGTCGACGAATCCGAGCGGTAACCTCAGGACGCAAATATTTTTTGGAATCGGGCATCGCGGGAAAGTTCGTCCTCGGTCGTTGGCGTCGCGGCAATAATGCGTTGGATCACGTCGTCGCTGGTCACTCCGTCGCTTTCGGCGGCAAAGTTGACCACCATGCGGTGACGGAGCACCGGTTTGGCCAAGTATTGGATGTCTTCGATCTGCACATGAAAACGGCCTTCCAAAAGCGCTCGTGCTTTGCCGCCGAGGATCAAGAACTGAACCGCCCGCGGACCAGCCCCCCAGCCAACCAATTCGTCGACAAAGTCGGGGACCCCTTCGCCACCCACCCGCGTTTGACGCACCAACGAGAGTGCATAGCGGACAACATGGTCGCTGACGGGAACCTGGCGAACCAATTCTTGCAGCCGGAGGATCTCTTCGGCTCCCAACACCGCTTCGACTTTTTCAGCCGCTTTGCCGGTCGTGCGACGCGCGACTTCGAATTCTTCGTCAAAACTCGGGTACTCTACAAAGACCTTGAACATAAATCGGTCTTGTTGGGCCTCGGGAAGCGGATACGTTCCCTCTTGTTCGATCGGGTTCTGCGTCGCCAAGACAAAAAACGGATCCGACAACATGTGCCGATTGCGGCCCACGGTGACTTGACGCTCCTGCATCGCTTCGAGCAGCGCGGCTTGCGTTTTGGGCGGCGTCCGGTTGATTTCGTCAGCGAGGACGACGTTGGCAAACAGCGGACCTTCCATAAAACGAAAATCACGTTTGCCGGACGAGCGGTCCTCTTCAATGATCTCGGTTCCCGTCACGTCGGCGGGCATCAAGTCGGGGGTGAATTGGATTCGGCTAAAGGACAAATCCAAGGATTGAGCCAGCGTGCTGATCATCAGCGTTTTGGCTAGCCCCGGGACCCCCTCGAGCATGCAGTGCCCTCGGCTAAACAGGCAGATCATGATTTCGTCGATGACCGTTTCCTGGCCGACGATGATTTTGCCCAATTGTTCAATGATTCGCTTGCGAGCTTCATGCAATCGTTTCGAGTCAGCTTCGCTGATCCCGTTCTGATTTGCCGCGGCGTCTGCGGACATGCAACATCCTTACTTCTGGAAGGGGTAGTCAATCATGGCGTACTTCTGGCGACGAGGGCCGTCCGCCTCAATTTATGTTAACAGAATACCAAGAATCTGATTGCCAAGCGCCCTGGGAATGACAAAAGGGCCGCGACAATTAGCCCTGAAGTTCTCTAAACTAGAAAAAAGGCGTTGGGAGTCGCACATTTCTCCTCTGCTAGACCGGCGGTCAGCCGAGTAAATTTCGACAAACCGAACGCACCGCCCATCCTTTGATGACGGCTGATCGTGTTAGCCGTTTTGGTGCTAGCCACGGTTTCGTTACCTTCCCCCCAGGGATAGCGTCCGATGGGCTAACCTAACCGCGATGGAGCCACACGTAACCAGTAGTCTCCCTTGATGGGGGGAAAGGTGTTATTAAGGATACAGGCACGCCGTTTGCCAAGTCGTTTGCAACGTTTGCTGGATAACGTTTGCTGGATTATGAACAGAGGGAGCGATCAGAATGCCGCGATTACTTGCCATCGGTGATATCCATGGTTGTTACAAAGCACTCGTTACACTTGAGACGTTTGTCGAAATCACACCTGACGACACCCTTGTCACTCTGGGGGACTACGTCGACCGCGGTCCCGATTCACGCCGCGTGCTGGATTGGTTGGTCAGCAAAGACAAAACCCACAAACTCAATCCATTGCGAGGCAACCACGATCTGATGATGGCGCAAGCGCGTCTGAAAAAAGACCACTTCCAACGTTGGTTAAATTTCGGCGGCTACGAGGCACTTTGCTCGTACACGATCGACAACAAAGTGAACGCCGACACGATGAATCTGGTGCCACGATCCCACTGGCATTTTATTAGCGATCGCGTGCTGCCTTACTATGAAACCGAGCAATACATCTTTGTGCACGCCAGCTATGACGCCGATGTGCCGATGAGCGCGGCGGACGATTACGTGCTGTATTGGGAAAAGTTTAGTTTCCACCCGCGGCACGTTTCGGGAAAAATCGTGGTCTGCGGTCATACCTCACAGAAATCGGGACTGCCCATTCGAACCGAAAATGCGATTTGCATCGATACTCGGGTGTACGACAACGGGTGGCTCAGCTGTCTGGACGTCGATTCGAAAATGCTGTGGCAAGCCAATCAAGCAGGCGAGACTCGCAAGTTTTATCTCGACGACGTTTGTTAAACGGTCCCAACGGTATTGCCGGTTGTGAGGATCCGTTTCTCGCCGAGTCCTCCGTTTCAATTTGGATCGTTTGCGAGCGACTGCAAACCGACCTACGTTTTTTTTGAACGCCAACGTCGGTGGTTGGCGAGCCTCAAGATTCGTAATGGTCCGTCCTCATGTCGACTCGCCCCCCTAAAACATTCTTTTTCGTCAGCCTTGTTGTTTTTTGCTTGGCAATGGCATCGGGATGCGACCAATTTGGTCCCAAGACGGACATGCGAGAATCGCTGGCGCAGACCAATCTTGAATGCCCGAAGTTGCTCGACGAGTACACGATGCTACAGAAAGTCGTGGTCGACCCGGCCGTCGACTCGGTGGACTTCTGGTACGTCGTCAGCCGTGACGGAGTGAACAAGTTTCGGCAGGTCAATCGTGAACGCATGCGAGAAGCGGGCATTGCGTTGGCCAAGAAAAACACATTCGCCAAAGAGGCGTCCGAAAACGGATGGACGGTGCGACATATCTACGAAGACGCGTTCCAAACGCCGCTGTTCGCCTTTACCGTCAATAACGACACACTCGAAAACCGAGTGCCGACCGGACAACAGCGAACCAATCCGTTCATGGCAACGCCGGTTTCCAACTCTGGCAACTGAGATTACGAACTGTTCTCAGTCAAACCGACTCGGCACCCTAGGACTCCTCGGCCCCCCGCTGCGATGTCAACTGCCCGCTCACTTGGCAAAGCACTTTAAACAGCGAATCGGGCTGGATCGGTTTGGATACGTAATCGTCCATCCCGGCATCGAGACAGCGTTGGCGGTCTCCTTTCATCGCATTGGCGGTCATCGCCACGATCGGGATATGACCGCCGCTGGCTCGCTCTTTTTGCCGAATCCACTCAGTCGCTTCGATGCCATCCATCTCGGGCATTTGAACATCCATTAGGATCACGTCGAACGAGCCGTTTTCCCACGCTTGGATCGCCTTCTTGCCATCCTCGGCAATGACGACTTTGTGCCCATTTCGCTTCAAAAGTCCCGTCGCGACTCGCTGATTGACCAAGCCATCCTCGGCAAGCAAGATGTTCAGCCGCATGGCATCCCGGTCTGCATCCTGAGTCTCGGGTGTGTCGCTATCCTGATCTTCGGATTGGCTTGGCTCTTGAACCACGCTGAGCATCGTGTTGAGCAATTCCGACTGCACCACCGGTTTGGTCATGTAACGGACGATCCCCAACTCTTGACATTTTTTGGCGTCGCCGCTCTGCGCAGCTGACGAGAGCATGATGATTCTTGTGCCTCTCAAACGCTCGTCCGCTTGCACCTGTTCAGCAAAACCGAAGCCATCCATTTCGGGCATCATGTAGTCAAGCAACACAAGATCAAATGGGTGCTCGGACGACGCCGCTTGTTCCAATTCCTTCAACCCCTGCGTCGCCGCTTCGGTCGAAACCGTTTCCATGTTCCAACTTTTAAGCACTTCCTCGAAAATTCGCCGGTTGGTGCGATTGTCATCGACGATCAGGACGTGCATCGGATGCGTCGCCAATTCCTGCATCCGATGTTGTTTTTCCAAATCATCTTGGACTGTCAATTCAAGGGTGAAATGGAATGTGGTCCCTTTGTCGATTTCACTTTCCACCCAAATTTCGCCGTTCATCATCGCGACGAGTTGCGAGGAAATGGTCAACCCCAGACCAGTGCCACCAAATTCGCGAGTGGTTGACGCATCGGCTTGCCCAAACGCCTCAAAAATCTTTTCCTGCTTCTCGGCGGGAATGCCAACGCCGGTGTCGATCACGCGGAAATGCAATCGAATCTTGTTTTCGCAGCGTGATTGGCAAGTGACATCGATCACCACTTCGCCTTGCTGAGTGAACTTGATGGCATTGCCAGCCAGATTGACAAGGATTTGCCGAATCCGCCCGGGATCACCGAGGAACGTGTCGGGCAGATCGGGGGCGATCCGGCAAGCCATCTCCAAGTTCTTCTCCGCAGCCCGTATCGACAACGCTTGGCCTGTTTTTTCGATACAGTCTCGCAGACTGAATCCGATCTCTTCGAGCTCCAAGCGTCCTGCTTCGATCTTCGAAAAGTCAAGAATATCGTTCAACAGCCGCAGCAGCGAATCGGCAGACTGCTGCATCATATTCAAATAATCACGCTGCTCGGCACTCAATTGCGAGGTCGCCAACAATTCCCCCATCCCGATGATGCCGTTCATTGGCGTGCGTATTTCATGACTCATGTTCGCCAGAAACGTACTTTTGGCCTTGTTCGCATCACGTGCCGCGTCGCGTGCAAGCGTCAACTCGTGATGCGTTTGCTGCAGCTCGCTGCCCATTCGATTGAAATTCCGAGCCAATTCGGTCACTTCATCGTTGCCTCGGGTTGCCACGGTCGTATCCAATTCCCCACGCCCGATCGACACCGTTGCATCGGTGAGTTGGTCGAGACGTTTGGACAACGACAACGCAGTCGCGCCGCCAATCAAAAGCGTTGCCAATGTGGCCAATGACGACAACCAGATAATTCGATTTCGCAAACGATTCACCGGAGCAAAGACGACGGATTCACGGCGTTCGTCCATCGTGATCCACCCCAGGCCTTTGAAGTCACCGTAACCTCGCGAAAGTGCGAATGCCGACAGGTACTTTTCACCGGTCTCTTCATCACGGCGATAATACACATCGTTGGCATGATCGGCGTCGAGCTGAACGTCTTTGAAGTATATCGAACCGTCCGACAACGGCTTCGTGTCGTCGTTGCTGGCGCGAATCACCCGCCCCTCGGCGGTAAACAAGACCAACCGTTCGTCGTCTCGGTAACGGCCCACCCGAGTATCGATCACGCTGAACACCTCTTGAATGTTCATCACGGCCTTCAATACCCCAAGCGGTTTTCCGCTCTCGTCATCCACACGCAAACAGATGTCGACCGAGTAAACACCGGCACTGTCATCGAGCATCACGTCGCCGATGTAGACTTCGTTTTGATAGGCATATTTCCACCATGCCTCGTCATCCTGACGGTAATCCGAGGTTCGACTGGTTTGAGCCGCGTTGACGCCAAAGCGGTTGGTAAAGAACACTTCACCAAAAATGGTGTAGCCGCTGCCTTCGTTGAGCTTATTGAGCCGTTGACGAAGATCGCGTGAGAGCGGGTTCCGCAGAAGCGATCTCATGAATTTGGTTGCTTCATCCGCAGGGGTGTCTCGCCAACTCTGGTCTCGCTCTTCGATCGTCGCTGCGGGATCCTCTAGTGCTTCGATCGCTTGATTCGACGCGACCAAGACTTGCTGCGCTAGATCGCTTCGCGAATACGCTTTCCAATCGGCCGTGCGGGCCTGAACGATCCGATCAATTTCGTCCATCACCGCGGTGGCACGGGTCATCGAGGTCGCTTCGATCGCGTGCCGCAAACTGCGTTCGCTGACCTGCGTCGCATACATGCCAACGAACCAAATCAGCAATGCAGGCAGGAGCGTTGCCAGCAGCAACTTATGAACGATTCGCATGTGAATCACTCCTGCAACAAGGAAACAGAACGTCTCGCCACGCCCCTCTTCGCTAGAGAGGGTGGTTGCTATTGTAGCGAATCCAAACCGGCCAAGGCGCATTACGGTCCCATTAAGCAGCCACAAAGTCTTCTTCGGTGGCCATCGCGATCGTTTTTACCCCGAATCCCTACGCGACTGCCGCCCACGACGGAACTGGCCAGCGGGCATGCGGCGAATCGGAAAACCGGATGCCATCGCGAAAGGCGGATTCTCTGATATGCTACGCAAAACATTGCGTCCCGTTTTCCGCTGCCCCCTTTCCTCCTTCAGACCATCGCACCACCGCATGAACAATTCCAACGCTGATTTCCACAAACACATTGACGAATTGTTCGATCACATGATCAACGAACTCGACTATCAGACCGACGAACCGCTGGAGTGGGTATTTGGGATTGAATCATCCGATATCGCGCTACTGGAAAAAGTCGGTCAGCGTGCTCCGGATTCCTACCAGTGGGATGTTCAAGAAGAAGTCGAACATGTCGACGAAGAGGGCAATACCCGGATGGCGGGCCCGATGTTGGCGCTGCGAAGATGTGAAGCGTTGACGGCCGAGCAAGTCAAAGCGTGCGTGGACGAAATTGATGCGTTGGCAAAAGAATTCGGTTTGGAACTCGGCGACGTCACCTCGTACGATCCAATCGACGAAGATGATTTTTTCGATTGGATGTCACTTGATGAAGCTCACTGGCGATTGCGGCATTATACCAGCTCGGGACTGGAAATCGACGGCGATCTCCCCTGGCTGTTCTTGCTTTTCGCGTCTTCGCTGGAAGAGTTAAACGCGTTGACGGTCGCGTTGGACACGCAATCGATCGGCACCATTGAAAGCTACGATGAGCCGGACGAGGAAGGTCAATTTGCGTTGTGTTTGTTCATCGAGGGCAAGAATAACGAAGCGGAGCTGACCGAGATGTATGATCGTATCAACGCAATCGCCGAAGTGAATCACGCCCAAATTGCCGGCATCCAATTTCTCGACCAAGAAGATTTTAATGACGTCTTCGGCGACGACGAGGATGACGAAGAGGCGTAAGCTAGCCCCAAAGTGGCTCTCAACCAACAAAAAGGCGACCGTGTTTCAGCGAAGAACACGCCCGCCTTGTCGATTAAAAAAATCCTTGCCAACCGCAGCGGAGCCGCCTCTAAACTTCGCTCAGCTCGGGAATTTTGAAGCCCGGGTTGCTCGGGTTCTTCAACAACCGATTGGCCTCGGTGGCATAGTCGCCGGTGTGCGTTTCCGTCTTGGGATCAAACGTCAACATAGGACCAACACGGTACTTCGCGTCTTTCTCCGACACGCCGACTCCATCGGCCATGATCGAGTGCAATTTGTTGAAGTGCAGCGTCGCATCCTGGTTGTCACCAAATTGGCCTGCGCTGGCGCTAAACGGCACCTCGTGACCTAGCCGGTACGAATTGTTCATCAGGTGGCCCAGCACGCATCCATAATGAGCGTCCAGCACATTGCCGTTGGCCATGCTTGGATCGTTTGCTCGCACCGCAGCGATGAAGGAATTCCAATTGCCGCCGGGTGTCACTTTGCCTTTGGAAAGTTTCAAGCCTTCGGGTTTTGCGGCCCCAGGACGCAAGATCTGATAGTGACTCTCTCCTGTGATCACGCTGCCGTCTTCGAGATAGTACTCGTTATAGACCTGGCGTTTGTAGTCTTTGTAATTCACGTTGCGAACGTTAAAGAACACCATTTGACCGTTGGGATATTCCGCCATCGAGAACATCGTGTTAGGCGTCTCCCCTTGGTCGTCCCACTGAAACCGTCCGCCAATCGCCATCGCGCGAACCGGATGCGTTTGATCGTCATCGATCGCCCAACGAGCCACATCCAATTGATGAGTCCCTTGGTTGTTCAAATCGCCGTTGCCGGTTTCCCAGAACCAGTGCCAGTTATAGGGGTGATAGTTGGCGTGATATTGGTCGATCACGGCAGGCCCCTTCCAAAGATCCCAGTTCAAATTCGACGGCGGAGTGCCGGGGGATTTGGATCCAATTCCACCTCGAGGCTTGCAGCAGTAACCATAGGCAATCTTCAATCGCGGAAGCTCTCCTGATTTGAGTGCTTCGTGCAGCCCCGCCACCCCCGCATCGCTGCGGCGCTGCGTTCCGTGCTGAATTACAACGCCATATTTCTTCTGAGCTTCGACCGCCACGCGGCCTTCGGCGACATCATGGCTCATTGGCTTTTCGACGTAGACGTGTTTACCTGCTTGAGCCGCACGAATTGTGATCAGCGAGTGCCAATGGTTGGGGGTGGCAACCGAGATCGCGTCGAGCGACTTGTCGTCAAGTGCGTCGCGAAAATCGGCCACTCCCTTGGTCGTAAACTTGCCGTCGGCCTTTTTCTCGATCGAGCCCAATCGCTTCTGTAGCACGTTCTCTGCAGGATCGATGGCATACGCAATCTCGACGTTGTCCGCTTTCATCCATCCGTCGATATGGCTTTGACCACGACCGTTCAGCCCCGCGACCGCGATTCGCACACGGTCGTTAGCGCCTTTAATACCCGCTGTGGCTTTGGTTCCCATGATGATCAACGATCCGCCAATTGCGGAGGTTGTGGACAAGAATTCGCGGCGTGTCGGCTTTAATGGGGGCTTACGGTTCATCAAACCATCCTTCAATCAAGTGGTGGGATCGGGGGGTGAGAATGAACAGTATAGACTTATCCAGCGCCCATGTGGGAAATGACCGCTTTCACGTACTGAGGAACCCGATTGAGATTGAGCAACAATTCATTGCACGCACCTCACTTCACGCACACCATAAGCATCCCCCTCGCGGCAGAGGGGACTGCGGAATCCCGCCAATTCGCGAGTCTTAACAAAGAATGTGTACCCCACAACCGCTTGCCTCGGTTGGTGCAAATGAATGCAGCGTATTTGCTCGCGAAGCAAAAAATTTCTGCGGTTGACCGCAACGGAAATCCGATCCCACAAGGGTGACAACCTTCTGAGGGGCGAAACATAGCTTACTGGAACGGAAGCAATGTTCGCTAAAGCGTAGCGGCTTGTCATCATCGAGTTATTCGCATCGGTTTGCATAGGGGCAATTTATGCATACGGCAGTGAGGACGCTGGTCCTGTTAGGGCTCAGCATAGGCATCGGGACACAGGCACAGGCACAGACTTCGGCGTCGATCGACTTTTGCGTGAACGTCCAAAATGCGCTCGCCATCTTGGCACCCAACGGTCCCATCAGCCTGAATCATGATGGGACGGCGGGGATCAAGTCGTTTGCGCCGCAAACCTTTTCTGCCGTTTGCAATGATGGCGACGGTGCCACCGTCACCTTTGCCACGATCACCGGATTCGTACACGACACGCTGCCGCTGATTGCACGCGATGTGAAGCTTGATCTCGCGATTGCATCCTCTGACACCGAAGCAGGATGGGCTGTCGACGTGGTCTCGGACCAATCCGATATCACAAACCTTGTTCCTGACTTGAGTTCGCAAGTGCAAGCGAGTTCGTCGGGACCAGGAAACGTCGAGTTACAGTTGACCGTGTCGATGGACAGCGGTTCGGTCGCCACGCTGGTGCCCGGAACCTACTGCACGACCGTTTACGCCACAATCACCGCAAACTAATCACTTCGTTTGCAGACGATTGCCGCGATTCGCATCTCAACCTCACTATCAAGCTGTCGAAACCAATGACGTGCGTATCATGAACATCGCACCATCGATTGCGTTCATCACACTGGTCGCAGCCATCGCGACTAGCGGATGCCAGACAAAGCAAACGCGAAACGAGATCCAACTGCACAGCCAATCCGTGCTTGCCGATCCGTTTTTCAACTTGCCTGCGACAGCCCTGCGCAAACCGAACACGGTGGCCTATCATGCGAAGCAACGCGAGTCGTTGATCGAGTCGACACCCGTCGGATATGCGTTGCCGGAAAATAAATCGCGTATCACGTCGCTGGGGCCAACGATCTCAAAAGGAAATCGTGCTGCGTCCACTCACCAGAGTGCTGGGCATGTGACCGCATCTGATGACACCTCAAAAGAACCGCAGGTGGTCATGGCAAGCTATGGAGATATGGCGGACGAAGTGTACGAGCCTCAGCCGATCGACGGCAATCACCAATCGCCTCTGCTGAGTCAACCGACGCCACTGTTAAACGATGCCTTTGTCGAAACCGATGTTCGCCAAGCGATTCAATCGCTGGCCGAGCAGGCGGGAATGTCGGTGATCATTGACGATCAAGTACGAGGATCGGTAACCGCGGTGATCGAAGACGAGGATTTTGAACGCGCCCTACGCAAGATCCTGCTGCCGCTGGGATACCGATGGCGTCAAGACGGCGACGAGTACTATGTCGGCCTTCCCGAACCTGGGTCGGCATTGTTTCCATTTTTGGCAGAAAGATACATCTACGAAGCTCGGCATCGCACACCCGAATCATTGAAATCACAACTTCCCGAACGACACTTACAATTTGTTCGTGTGATGGGACAGGGAGGAAAGCTAGCGATCGAAGCGCCTCCGATCACCGCACACCAGATCCTGCGTGAGCTGGAAGAGACCGACAAAGTCGTGCCTCAAGTCATCTTGGAAGCATTGGTTTGCGTTTACAGTCCCGAGACGAATTACCGTTTCGGGTTCGACGTCCATCAGGGGATGAAGCTTGACGGTATCAATGCAGGTTCGTTCACGCTCGATGGACTTGGGGTGGCGGGCCAGTACGGACCGGCGGGATTTAATTCTCAATTAAACGACTTTCGTTTCACGAGCGCGCTGCTTCGTGCTCTCGAACAAAAAGGTCATGTCAAAATCCGTGCCGCACCTCGGGTCACGACCGAAGACGGTAAGAAGGCCGAAATTCATATCGGCCGCGAAAGTTTTTTCAGTGTCCAGCCGAGTGGCAACGGAGTCTTTTATCGACAAGACATCCAAAAAGTGGATTCGGGCATCATGCTGGAGTTGACCCCAGAGATTCGCGCTCCGCATGTCACCATCCACATCGACCGCGCCGAGGTCAGCGAGGACATTCGCAGCGACGAAACCCAAGCGAACGCCTACGACCAATTCCCCGTGATCAATCGCCGCCGTGTCTCGACATCCGTCCACGTGATGGATGGACAAACGATTGTGATCGGAGGCTTGACTCAGCGTCAAAAGGTCGACCAAGTCAACAAGTTGCCATTCTTGGGCGACGTCCCCTACATGGGACGGCTATTCCAACGTATCGAACGGCGCGAACAGGAAGCCGAAGTGGCCATCTTTATTTCACCACGAATCGTTTATCAGGATGAACCCTATGGGGATGAAACGCTTTGTCCGACGAATTTTGATCCTAATGCTATTCGCTATGGTGACGACAGCGGCCAATGGTGAGTCGCCGTCGCAGCGGATTGCCAGGATCAACGCCGAGGCGCGGTTTCGCCCGACGTTCCGAATTGATCCGCTCGCTTTCCAGTGCCAAGCGATACCAGGACAAACCGTTCGCTTTAAATTCGAGCTTCACGGGGGCGAAACGCCGATCGACTTTTCGGTTCAACCGGTCTCGTTGGTGCAGCATCGTGATGGCAAAGTCACCGCCGCCGAAGACCTGCAAGACACCGACTCGGTACGTCTGTTGACGTCCACCGAACTGCGACTACACCAGGGCGAGGTCCAAGAGATCGAAGGAACCTGGACGCTACCACGGGACAGCGGTCAATTTGTCAGCGTCGGGCTGTTGGTGACCGATCGCAGCGAAGAACCGCTTTCCCAAAAAACGACCTCGCGACAACTCGGCGTGCGATTCGTCACGCGTTATCTATTGCGTCTGGAGGCCGACATTCGCCGCGCCAATGCAGGCCAAGGCGAAATTCGTCTGACCACCGGTGGGCTGGTCGATCGCGATGGTTTTGCTCACGTCAATGCGTTGCTGTGGAATCCGCACGACGCGGGGCGACGGCTTCACGCGAACGCTCGCCTGCTCGATTCGTCCAACAACGTCGTCATCAACGACGTGCCGCTCGGATTGGAGTCGCGACTGCATCAGCCCGTACCGAAACGATTTGAACTCACCGTGTTGCCTCGCAGCGAGGTAACTTTGGCGGCAGCGCTGCCCGAACCGGTGTTCCCCGGCGATTATCAACTACAAATCGATGTCTCGGACGACCGTGGCGATGTTACTCAGCAAGTGTTTCCTGTTCACGTTGGCCGATACGACTTTCAAGCCCAACGCAGCGTGGTAGGACGCGTGTTGAAGTCGATCCAGGTTCACACATCGGCCATCGAATTGTCGACGCTTCGCGGTGGAAATCGGCTGGTACCGCTATCGCTGAAAAACCAGGGGGACAAACCAGTGTCGATTCGGCTGGTCACGCAAGATCGTGATGGTGACGAGGTCTCCTGGCTGCGGGTGCGGCCCGATCGAGTTCAATTGGCTCCCCGCACGCAGCGCAAAGTGATGGTCACCATGAACGGACACGCCGGTGACAAACTGGACAAGTATGCCGAGCTGATTCTATACGCCGAATCAGAAGCCGCGGCAAACCCAGCCGCCCTGAAAGTTCCCGTGGCGATGTTAAATGACGATCGTTCGCACGATCCGAGTGTCGCGATCGGGAAGATCCAAGTCAGCGAGCACGATCCGCGAATCGTGATACTGCCAATCACCAATCATGGCACGCGTCATCTAACCCCGCATCTGATCGTGACGCTCACTCGCGGCAACGAGGCACCGTTGATTTGCGAGGCTGGCTATCACGCGTGGTTGCTGCCGAAGGAGTCACGTGAGTTGCGTTTCCAACTGCCCGAATCCACCTCAGGCATTTTTAAAGCGTCGATCCACGCTGCCCTAGATCGATCAGCCGATCCGATCCTGAGCGAACAAACGATCGTGCTGCCATAGCCAGCCGATTTCTCGATCCCCATCTTCATCCCCTCTGTGATCGCGTTGGACGTTAGCGAATCAAGAGAAGGACAGAAGGACGCAGAAGGTGCCAGCTACCTTTCCAGCTGCACCTTCCCAATTCCCTAGACGGGTGGCTGCCATCGTGTCGATTCGCTTGCAGTCACCACTGCTGGGGTGTAGCCTTGAAAGGACTCCCGCCTCTCGATCGGTCCAGCCTCTGCTGACGAGTCCCCTTTCTTCGCGCCCCACCCTATGAAAAATTTCATCGCGTTTGCCCTTCTGCTGTGCTCCGCTGCGGCAGTGTTTGGTTCGGTGTCCGTGTCCGCCGAAGACGTCCGCCATCAGCCGCTCAAGGATCTGAATGGCTACTTCCCCTTCGATCCACCGGCATCGCTCGAGCAGTGGGAGACACGCAAACAATACGTACGGCGGCAAATTCTCGTGGCGACCGGGCTCTGGCCGATGCCGACCAAGACACCTCTCAATCCAGTCGTTCACGGCAAGATCCAGCGTGATGGGTACACAGTCGAGAAGGTCTATTTCGAGAGCGCCCCTGGTTTCTTTGTAACAGGTAATCTGTACCGTCCGACCAACATCGAGGGCAAGGTGCCAGGAGTCATGCTGGCGCATGGCCACCACAAGGATGCGCGTTTGGACATGACGCCCGAAAACAGGTTACGCAGTCTAATCGCCGATGGTGCCGAGCGGTTTGAGCGGGCCGGACGCAGCACCTACCAATCGCAATGTCGCCAATTGGCCCTGATGGGATGCGTGGTTTGGCAGTGGGACATGCTCGGCGATTCCGATTCGATTCAGCTCTCGCGTGAGCTTGTCCACGGTTTTGCGAAACAGCGTCCGGAGATGAACAAGACAAAACACTGGGGCCTGTTCAGCCCGCAAGCCGAGGCTCATTGCCAGAACGTGATGGGGCTGCAAACACTGAACGCCGTACGTGGACTCGACTTTCTGCTCAGTTTGCCCGAGGTCGATCCGCAGCGTGTCGCCGTTACCGGTGCGAGCGGCGGCGGTACACAGACGATGATTTTGGCGGCGATCGATGACCGCATCAAACTGTCATTTCCGGTCGTCATGGTCAGCACTGCGATGCAGGGGGGCTGCACGTGCGAAAACGCAAGTCTGTTGCGTGTGAATACCGGCAATATCGAATTTGCCGCCTTGGCAGCGCCTCGGCCGCAAGGCATGAACACTGCGGACGACTGGACCAAGGAATTGGCCACCAAGGGATTTCCCGAGTTACAACAGCTCTACGCGGCGTACGGCAAGCAGGGCGACGTCTTTTTGAAACGGGGCGAACACTTCCCGCACAATTACAACGCGGTCACTCGCTCGGCCTTCTACACCTTCCTGAATAAACATTTCAAACTTGGTTTTCAAGCTCCGGTGATCGAGCACGATTTCGACCCGCTGCCGCCCGTGCAGCTCACCGTCTGGAACGACCAGCATCCCGCCCCCAAGGCCGCTGATCCCGATTTCGAACGCAACTTGCTGGCGTGGTTCACCGAGGACGCCGAGCAGCAACTCAGTGCCGCCGCTTCGACACCGGAAGGCTTGAAAACCGTTATCCTTCCGGCCGCGGAAGTGATCATCGGTCGCACCTACGCCAACGCAGGCGACGTGCAGTGGGCACCACAACACGAGCAGGATCGCGGCGACTACGTGCAACACACCGGCACGCTACTGAACCAGACACACGGCGAAGAAGTGAACGTCGTCTGGCTATGCCCGAAACACCCCAGTGGCCGCGTTGTGATCTGGATCGATGATTCCGGCAAGTCCGCCGTTTACAGTGACGACGGCAGCGTGAACCCCGCCGTGCGAAAACTGGTTCAAGCGGGCACAACCGTGGTGGGCGCTGATCTGTTCCTGCAAAATGGTGAAGCGGTAAAGCAGACTCGCGTCGTTGGAAATCCCCGCGAATTCGCCGGTTACACCTTCGGCTACAATCACGCGTTGTTTGCCCAACGCACCCACGATGTCTTGAGCCTCGTCCGTTTTCTTCGTCACGCGAACTCCGGCCCCTGTCCGAATCGAGATCTAAAGACCGTTGCGATTGCCGGGTGGCGCGACAGCGGTCCCATCGCTGCGGTGGCGGGCGGGATTGCCGGAGATGCCGTCGACCGCATCGCGATCGATACACAAGGGTTTCGTTTTGGCCAAGTCTTGGATTATCGCGACCCGATGTTCTTGCCGGGTGGAGCAAAGTATCTCGATCTACCCGGTCTGATCGCACTGCACGCTCCACGCCCGCTGTGGCTCGCTGGCGAAGGCTCACAGCCTGAGTTGATCAGCACAGCGTATCACGCGGCCTCTGAGACCAATGCCCTGGTGACTTTCACCGGCGAGGCAGCACAACAGCAAGCCGCGGCAAGCGAGTGGCTGCTAAAGTAAGGATCGTCCGATACAATAGTCGCTGATCGCTCCGCGGTCAGCACGATGAATCGCGGGAGACGTCGACTGTAATGCAGAGGTCGTTTCGGTCATCCCGCAAAACGAAAGTCGTTGACGGCTTGTTAATTTAGTGAAGTTTCCTGCGGCAAAGGGCGTATGATGGACTTCCTAGTCCGTCAATGGTGTATTCGACGGACTAGGAAGTCCATCGTACGACTAGATCAACAAGCCGTTGACGATTTCTGTTACAACTAAATGCGTCACCATGCATGCGACTTGCTCTGGCGATCCTAAACATGGATCGCCTGACGCATTCCCACCCACAATCCCCCCCCTTCCGAGAGAAACAACGATGAGAAAACTTTTTGCAGCTGCGATGATGATCGCGTTTTTGACACCCTGCGGTTTGACGGCGTCGGCGGCGGACGTCGAGGATGGATTTACCTCGCTGTTTAACGGCAACGACTTGGCCGGCTGGGTCAAACGTGGCGGCTCCGCGGAATACGAAGTCGAAGATGGCACGATCGTTGGGAAATGCATCCCGAATACCCCTGGCAATACTTTCTTGTGTTCGGAAAAGGAATTTGGCAACTTCATTCTGAAGCTGCAGTACAAATTCATCGAATCGGGGAACTCCGGCGTCCAGTTCCGCTCCGCCGCCCGTCAGCAAGGCGACGGCGAGCGAGTGTACGGTTATCAGTACGAAATCCGTCCCGGCGGCGACGCGACCGGCCGCATCTATGACGAAGGACGTCGCGGCCACAAGTTTGGCATCATTTGGCTCGATGCCCACACCCCGCAGGATCGACTTGATGCAGCCCGAGCAAGCTGCAAAGAAGGTGAGTGGAACGAGCTAGAAATTCAGTGCGTCGGACCGTCCATCAAGACTTGGCTGAACGGCAATTTGGTTGTCGATATGTTCGACAGCTTCACGATGAAGGGCTTTATCGGACTGCAGATCCACTCTGGAAAATCGGGCTCCGTCGCTTGGAAGAACATTCGCGTCAAGGATCTTGGCGAGAGCAAGTGGGAGTCATTCTTTGTCAAGGACGACGACGGCAACTACAAACTTGCCGATGCCAAGTTCGTTCTGCCCGAAGAATGGTCGTTCACCGACGAGGGCGTTCTGCACGGCGTCCACTCCAAGAGCCAAGGCAAGGACGGGTTAGTGATTTCGAACAAGAACTACGACGACTTCATCGCTCGCGTCACCTATCGGATGCACGGTGGCAACAGCGCGTTGTATTTCCGCGCCGAGGAAACCAGCGCCCCCTGGGTGCTACGCGGATTCCAAAACGAAATCGCCAACAATGGCAAGGACTCGGCGCTTTGGCACACCGCCGGCATTGTCGATGGCAAAAAGATCCCCGGCCGCGGCTGGGTCGTTACCAACGACGAACTCGTCGAAAAGGTCCGCAACAAGGACGACCAGTGGAACACGACCTGTACCGCCGCGTATGGCGACCGACTGGTCCAAACGCTCAACGGATTCTGCACGTCGGATATCATCGACGAAGCGAGTGAGAAGACCGGCAAGCTGGGTCTGCAAATGCACGGGGGCACCGACTGCGAAATGTTCTTCAAAGATTTCGAAGTCATGCCCATCACCGACGACATGAAGAAGCTGATCGAGCGAAAGTGAGTCGCTGTAGCCACGAGCTGCGGCAACTTGTCAGTTTTTTTGCGATGCCGAACAAGTCGATCCTAGTTGGAATGCACCCATGAGCCGAAGTCGATTGATTGCCACGACGATAATCCTGTTGTTGACGGCAGTGGCACAAGGTGCGGAATCCACTTGGAAGGCGGGTGCGGCAAAGGTCGCGATCACGCCGGAGGAACCGATGTGGATGGCCGGTTATGCCTCGCGCACTCAACCGGCCGACGGCAAGCTGACCGAGCTATGGGCGAAAGCACTCGTGATGGAGGACCATGCCGGAATTCGAGGCGTGGTGCTAACGCTGGATCTCGTCGGTATCGATCGAACACTATCGCGGACCATCTGTGACGCGTTGAAAGAGCATTACGGCTTGCAACGCGAGCAGATTGTGATTTGCACATCGCACACCCACAGTGGTCCCGTTGTCGGGCAAAATCTTGCGCCGCTGCACTACCTGTTGTTCACGGAATCCCAGCAACAAGCCGTCGATCGTTGGGGCGCAACGTTTCGGCAGCAGGTCGTTGCCGTGGTGGGCGATGCGATCGGCAAACTTGCACCGAGTCATTTGACGTGGGGCAGCGGCACGGCAACGTTTGCGGTCAACCGCCGCGAAAACCCGTCGGCGACAGTTCCCCAATTGCGAAGCGAAGGCAAACTGCGAGGTCCCAGCGACCACGACGTTCCCGTGCTCGCCGTTCACGACGCTGACGAAAACCTGACCGCCGTCCTGTTCGGATACGCATGCCACGCAACGACCCTGAGCGGCTATCAATGGTCGGGTGACTATCCTGGATACGCTCAAATTGAACTGGAGAACAAACATCCCGGCTGCGTCGCACTTTTCTTTGCGGGTTGCGGCGCAGACCAAAATCCACTGCCGCGGCGGACCGTAACGTTGGCACAGCATTACGGCCAGCGATTAGCAACCGCCGTGGATTCAGTCTTGATGACATCGCGAATGCACCCCGTCGAGGGACCATTGCAGACGAAGTACGCAGAGATCGATCTGGCGTTGGATACGCTGCCAACGCGAGTGGAAATCGAGTTGAATTCAAAGTCCGACAATCGCTACGAGGTAGCGCGGGCACAAATGCTACTCGAGCAAATCGATAGCGGTGTCCCGCTCAGTCCAACGTATCCGTATCCCGTCAGTGCTTGGTCGATTGGCGATGATCTTCAATTCGTCACCCTCGGCGGTGAAGTGGTGGTCGATTATGCCATTCGGCTTAAAAGCGAGTTGGCTGGAACTCGAACATGGGTGGCCGGTTACGCCAACGACGTGATGGCATACATTCCATCACGACGAGTCCTTGCCGAAGGCGGCTACGAAGGAGGCGGATCGATGGTGTACTACGGGTTGCCCACCGTGTGGTCGCCAGAAATCGAAACCGACATCATCAATGAAGTCCATCGACTGATCGAAGCCGACGAGGAATCGGCCACCAATCAAGGTCCGATCAACGCATCGGCGACTCCCGATCGTCGCTGATCGCTCCGCGATCATTGCGTTGGATCGGCCGAGTGATCCACGCCCCTGTTTTCCGTTTGGTCCTACACGAATCACACGATGCAAAAACGACAAATGCTTCAAACGCTCGTTGCCGTCCTGCTGGTGGCCATGCTTTCGTTTGTGTCGGGCAAAACGTCCGAGGCTGCGCCGCCGAATGTTTTGTTGATCGTTTCGGACGATCAGCGACCTGACACGATCGCGGCACTTGGCAACGATGTGATTCAGACACCGAATTTGGATGCGTTGGTTCGACGCGGCAGCGTGTTCACTCGGGCGATTTGTGCGAACCCGATCTGTACTCCCAGCCGAGGTGAAATTCTAAGCGGATGCTGTGGATTCCGCACCGGCGTTTTGGATTTTGGCAGCAAACCACCGGCGGGCTTTGTTTCCTTCGCCGAAACGATGCAGCGTGGCGGCTATGAAACATCGTACGTTGGCAAGTGGCACAACAAGGGCAGACCGAGCGACTATGGCTACCTGAACACGGCCGGACTCTTCGGCAGCGGCGGCGGAAAATGGATGAAGCCGAATCAAGTCGATGCTCACGGAACTCCTGTCACGGGCTACACCGGCTGGATCTTTCAATCGAGCGATGGCAGAGAAAAGTATCCGGAACTCGGCGTCGGTTTGACGGGCGACATCAGCGAGAAGTTTGCCGACGCGACCATCAAACTGATCGCGCAACCGCACGGCAAGCCATTTTTCATGCACGTGAACTTCACCGCGCCGCATGATCCGCTGTTGATGCCGCCGGGTTTCGAAGATGCCTACGATCCCGCGACGATGCCACTGCCCAAAAACTTTCGAGCGGCCCATCCCTTCGATCACGGCAACCAAAACTCTCGCGACGAATCGCTGCTGCCGTTGCCTCGGACCGCGAAAGATGTCCGCGAGGACTTGGCCGTTTACTACGCCGTGATTTCGCATCTCGATCAACAAGTCGGCCGAATATTGAAAGCACTTGATGACAGCGGCCAGCGAGACAACACCATTGTGATCTTCACGAGTGATCACGGATTGGCGATGGGCAGCCACGGATTGCGTGGCAAGCAGAACATGTACGAGCACACCATGAACGTGCCGCTGCTGATCAGCGTTCCTGGTGTTCCCAAGAACCAACGCTTTGATGCCCAGATGGTCTTGCGTGATCTGTATCCCACGGTCTGCGACTTGGTGGGAATCCCGGTCCCGAACGTCCCCGACGTTGATGGAACACTTAAACCGATTGACGGCCGTAGCGTGGTGCCGATTCTGCGTGGCGAGCAGGAGCATGTTCACGAGTACGTCTTCGGCTACTTCCGCAATTTCCAACGCATGATTCGTGGTGAACGTTGGAAATTGATTCACTATCCGCAGATCGACAAGTGGCAACTGTTCGATTTGCATAACGATCCCGATGAACGGAACGATCTCGCAGAAGCCCCGCAGCACAACCAGACCAAGATGCAACTGCAAGCAAGATTGCGCCAGTGGCAGACCGAGGTCGGTGATCCGGTGGTCGTTGATCACTCGGAACGCAACTGACGCAACGGAACGGTTGAAGCGTTTCGACCTGTTCGGCGATTGACCCAAGTCACGCACGACATCGGCTACGAGTCATCGCGCCACGTAATTTTCCGACTTTCCTTAGCGGCAATCGCCCTTCTTTTCGTTGCAGAAAGCGGACGGTGGCATCCGATAACCAGTTAGACAGGAATCACTTATCAGTGACTCCAGTGCAGCGGGTGGGCTTTTATCTGGCGGAGGACGAAGTCGATCGAGGGTGACGAATGCGAATGACTGGCAAGCTAGTGACGTGGAAGGATGATCGAGGTTTTGGCTTCATTGTGCCTGAGAACGGCGGAGACGATTTGTTCGTGCACATCAAGTCGTTCGCCAATCGGTCTCGCCGGCCAGCCGAACTGGATGTCGTTACTTTCGAGCAATCGGTTGGCCCGGATGGTCGTGGGCAAGCTATCAAAGTGGTGTTCGAAGGAGAACCGCTTGTTGAGCCTGCGTTCATTCCGATTCGGATTGTCATCGCGATTTCGTTTCTGTTTAGCTTGGCAGCATTAACAACAACTGGCAAATTGCCTTTCTCCATATTAGGTTTGTACGCGACGATGAGCATCATCGCGTTCATCGCCTATTGGCTGGACAAAGTCGCAGCGATCAACCATCGCCGACGTACGCCAGAAAACACGCTGCTGTCTCTCGGAATCATTGGCGGTTGGCCTGGAGCGCTCATCGCTCAGCAGATGTTTCGGCACAAGACCATCAAGCCGTCATTTCAAGTGGCATTTTTGCTTTCCGTGTTTGTTAATTGCGGCGTGCTTGTCTTTCTAGCGTCTCCATCACTGCGAGCGTTCCTTCGTTCGCTGGCGTAGCGAGAGTTTTCGTGAGGCTTTCGCCCTAGGCTACCTGCTGTCGCTACTCGTTTGCAGCGGAGACTGCTGATTTTGTAGCAAGCGAGCAAGTAGCGAGCGAATAGGCCGGAGGCCGAAACATGACCTGCCGTTGGCGTGAGCCAACTGCTTAGGGGCGAACTGTCGCCGTAAGGCCGGAGGCCGACACACTGACGGCAGAGTGTGTCGCCCGCTGGGCTATGTTTTCCTAACTCCGCTAGCCGGTGGCTCACGCCACCGGCTGAGAGCGTGTCGGCCTCCGCCTGTCATCAATACCACTAAATCAGCAGTCAGCTTCGTCGGTGGAGAGGTGACAGCAGAATCGCGTGGAAGAAGAACTGCCCCCCAATATCCGACGTCAATGCCAAAGTTTCAGCGACTCAACGCACACCCCGCTGGACCGGACCGCACCGGAGACGCTTAATAAAAAAAGGGCAGCTAAACCGATTTGCAATCGATTAAAACTCGAAGCGCACCTTGCCATCGATCAGTTTCAACTTCGCGTCGAACGACTTTCCAGCCTTCGATTTAAATCCTTTCAACACTGCCGTCTCGCCGCTGCGAAGCAACTTCCGGGCATTGCTCACCGAGATCTTCTTACCGGAAATCGTTTTCCAAATGGTCAACCCGCACCCCTCACGCCATCGGCTACACGCATACGATTTCGTCTGTTCCACCACGGGACTGCCGCACAACGGACAAACTCCAATCTCAGTCGCAGCGGAGTTCGTCTCCTTTTTTGCCTTGCTTTGCTTCTTTCCACTCGACTTGGTTGCAGGCGACTTGGTTGCAGTCGGCTTCTTTGCTCCACCTTTGCGTTTGCTTCGTTTACGGCCTGTCGCAGTTCCCCCACCATCTTGTTCGCTACCCTGGGGAACGGGGATTTCAATTAACTTTCCTGATTCCGACATGGCCAACAGGAAAGGGTGGCCGTCATGAAGCGTCAACGGTTCGTTCGTCACTCGCAACTGCAATAGTTCGCGAATCTGATCCATCGACAGATCGGCGTCACGGTAGGAAGGCTGCAATACAAATTTGCAGCCCTTCCGCCACCCCGAACATCCAAACGCCCGTTTCCCCGCAATGACGTTTTCACCACAGCGTGGACAGGGGCCGTAGATTTGTTGATCCACGCTCACCGCGGCACTACTTTGAATGATGGCTCGCGTGTAATCCGCAATCTCGTGCATGAAAACATCGGGTGACAACTGGCCCGCCTCGATCTTTTTCAGCTTCGCTTCCCACTCGCCTGTCAGTTCGGGCGACGTCAAGTTGCGGTCCCTAACGATCGCGACGAGATAGCGTCCCAGGTCAGTGGCCAAGACATTCTTTTTATCACGGATGATGTATTTTCGGTTTAACAGCGTTTCGATCGTTGCCGCACGGGTTGCCGGCGTCCCCAGTCCCTTCTCTTTTAACGCCTCTTTCAGCTCTGCTTCATCGACAAGCTTTCCCGCCGTGTCCATCGCACCGAGCAAGGTATTCTCGGTGAAATGCTTCGGTGGCGACGTCTGGCCTGATTTGATGAACGGTTCGTGCTTCCCAGATTCTCCATTTTTGAAATCAGGTAACGACTGCTGCTCATCATTTGCTTCACCGCTTTTTGCTTTTCGCGGATACAGCTTCGTCCATCCTGGGGCGACGACTCGCACGCCGCGAGCGCGGAAAGCGACTTCACCCGCGGTTGCATCGACCGTCGTAATCTTTTTTTCACACGGCGGATAGAATGCAGCGATAAACCGAACGACGATCGCATCGTAGATCTGTTGCTCTCGCCCTCGCAGCACTCCTGCGGACGCGCCGGTGGGGATGATCGCATGGTGATCGGTCACCTTTGCGTCGTTGATGATACGACTTGTGAACGGCAAAGCGGTTAAGTTGAGTTGGTCGATTGCGTTCGCCTTGATTGAACGCAGTTGTCGCATGACACCAGGGATATCCTTTCGCATGTCTTTGCTCAAATACGCCGAGTCGGTTCGCGGGTACGTGATCAATTTCGATTCATAAAGTGACTGGGCCGTAGTCAAGGTTTCCGCGGCTGAGATACCGAAACGACGGTTCATGTCCCGCTGTAATTCCGTCAAATCGTAGAGCTGTGGTGGCTGTGACTTCTCGGCACGGCTTTGAATCTTTCGAATCGTCAGGACGTGTTTGCTGGCTATCTTCAATACGCTTTGTGCATTCTCTTGCTTGTCGAACCGCTTACCGGTATATCGAAACTGGACGTCACGATATCGGGTCATCAGTTCCCAAAACGGCTCGGATTGAAACGTTCGGATTTCATCATCACGGCGAGTGATCATCGCGAGCACCGGGGTTTGCACGCGGCCGAGACTCCACAGCAGTCCCGAAGCACCACGGTCGGACGTCGATCGATAACGCACCGTGTAGTTGCGAGTCGCATTGATTCCCACGACCCAATCCGCTTGACTTCGGCACTTGGCCGCGGCGTAAAGATTGTCGTAGTCCGACAGGGGACGGATCGTACGAAATGCGGCGCCGATGGCCGTCGGAGTAAGTGAACTGAGCCACAACCGCTGAGCGGGCTTATTCGTACACCCCGTAAGCGACTGGATGTAGCGAAAGATCAGTTCGCCTTCACGCCCGGCATCCGTCGCACAGATCAACGAGGTGGCCTCGCGAAACAACCGTTTGATCACTGCGAACTGTTTTTTCGCCCCGTCATCACCTCGCAGTCGCAACTGAAATTCTTTGGGAACAAACGGCAACGATTCGAGCGTCCAGCGTTTCAGCGCAGGGTCATAGTCACCCGGTTCCTTCAGCTCGACTAAGTGACCAAAGGCCCAGGTCACCTGATAGCCGCCGCCTTCGAAGAACCCGTCACGACGAGCCGTAGCGCCGAGGAACGACGCCAAATCGCGAGCCACCGAAGGCTTTTCGGCAAGGACTACCTTCATCAAAATACCTTCGCATCAGGCCCATGATCTCACCGAGTCGAAGAAGAGCCGGTTGCCGACCGGCCCTTCCCTATGTCAGACCGACTAACTCAATCATCCACCGCTCGCGTTTCATTTGCAACTAGCGGCAGCGGACATTCGATGCCCTCGGCCGGCGGGAACCAGCCCTATTTGGCGGTTGACGTCCTTGGTTGGCCAAAGACGATACACGACTCATCAACGAATTCGGAGAGTCCAGCTGCAGTGAGGAATGCGTTCGCATCATTCAGCGAGACAGCGTGAAGGTCTGGACTATCCCAAAAACCAAACGATAGATAGAACCAAGCTTGCTGTTCGTTTAGGTCGAAGGACAGGTTTGCTTTAATCTTTGATTCGCCCCTAAACGAAACGTTTCCGAATGGAACGAATCCGATTGGCGGTGGAACATCTGCACCGCTGAAGAAATCAATCACTTCGCTTCGCAGTTTTCCATCGAACCGATACCTGTAATAGCCGTCCGGATGTACGAACAACTTCCTCCAACTGTCATGTCTGTTCATTTCGTGGATGGACTCGACACGGACCATGGCGGAGATTGCCGTTTGCTCGATCAAACTGCAGACGCCAGTAACGATCAACGGCAGTTCTTCCGCTGAGAAATCCACGTATAAACTTTTGGTTTCATGCGGGTTCTTGGAAAAGCCCAATCCGCCATCGCATTTAAGACGCTGGCCATCGACCTCTTCAAACAGCATGTTGTTCCCATCAGCAACGAATCGATTCGATGTGTCGCCAAATGGAGCACCCATTGCATTTGCAATGATGTTTGCAATACGCAATCGCTCTGTTAGATCCGGCGAATCCTCACTGAGACGGTTGTAGAGATGCCACTTCCATCGCCATTGGTCCGGAGCCTTATGGTTCGTTATGAACAGATTTAAAGCCCAAACAGACATTTCCACGAAAGACATCTTGCACACCATATCAGGCAACTCTTTATTCCAAGTGATGATGTCTTTGAGTGATTCGACATATTCTTTCGCCAACGCCTCCGAGGACAGCGGCGAGGAAATTCTGGTGATACTTAAAACTTCCTCATCAAAATCGGGGTCAAAGTTATTAAGAGAGACGGGACGGGGAACCGCACCTGTAACCGTTACATTGCCCTCAAGCGAACCCTCTCCGTTCAGATGACACGACCACAAACTTAAGGCTGAATTATTCCTAACGGATGCCATTACCTTCTCGACGATTCGAGGTAATGCATCGAGCGAAAACGGCTTACTCTGAAATAGAAGATTAGGCATAAAACACAATTGATTTTGCAAAAGGCCGGAAAGAAAAACGGGGGAGGAACGGTATTCGTTGACTGGGCATCAAACAAATTTTCCTGAAGCTGTCGCCTGAGGCTACACGCCGTCGCCACGACTGTGTCTAGTTTGCCGAGGAAACAAAAAAAGTAGGGCCAGCTCCTAATCTTAATCATACTCTTTATCTTAATCCTGTCCGCGCACGCCCCGCTGTCACGCGTTGCCGCGGGCGGCTGATCCAGCAAACGATCGGCCGGTCAGCCGGTGTGGTCGACAATCGCATGTTGGTTCGTCGATGGTTGGCGAATCGCTCACAGCCATTTCAGTGCACACGGTCCCCCCAAAGGTCCGCCGCGTTTTCAAGGTGGGGCGTCTCGCGTTAGACTAGCCCGCTTTGGCAAAGTGCAGTGCCCGGTTGCACTGGCCCACTATCCGTTCACGAACTCAGGGGATGTGATCAGCTGCTTGCTATCACCTGCGATTTTATTTTGCAAACAACGAAGAGCCGTCCAAGGAAGACAAATGACAGAACCAAGCAAGTTGCCCATCGCCGTTATCGGTGCAGGCCCGATCGGACTTGCTGCTGCAGCGAATTTGGTCGAACGAGGATTAACTCCTATTATTTTGGAGGCGGGTTCCCGAATCGCCGCCAACATCTGGCAATGGCGGCATGTCCGATTGTTTACACCATGGTCGATGTTGCTCGACCCGGCCGGCAAGCGGCTACTTGAGGCCAACGTAGCCTGGACCGAACCTTGCGGAGACGCGGTTCCCTATGCAAAAGAACTCGTTGAAAAATTTCTCGATCCGTTGGCGGCTCACCCTGCGATCGCGAGCCAAATCAAACTTCATCACAAAGTGGTTTCCGTTTCGCGTGACGGCCATGATCGCATGAAAGACGGCAACCGCAACGACGCGCCGTTTCTGATTGTCACCGAGACAGCCGATGGTCCACGACGTTTCAAAGCTCGCGCGGTCATCGATGCTTCGGGAACCTGGACAAACCCCAATCCGCTTGGTGCTGGAGGTGTCATGGCAGATGGAGAACAACAACTCCGTTCGCACATTCGTTACGGCATTCCCGATATTTTGGGACAACAGCGGCAGCAGTACAGCGGAAAACGAGTCCTCGTAGTTGGCTCGGGGCATTCTGCATTCGGAAGTGTAATGAGTTTGGCGGAGCTCAGGAACGAGGACCAAACGACCGCCGTCACGTGGGGCATCCGGCGAACAGACACCTCAACACTATGGGGAAAAGGTTGTGCGGACGAAATCGCGGAACGTGGTGCACTGGGAACCCGTGTCCAATCCGCGGTAACATCGGGTGCCGTGACGCTGATGCCGGGGTTGTCGATCAGTGCACTGAAGCCGCACTGCGACGGTGGGATCGAGGTCATCGACGTCGAGGGTGCATCACGCGTGGTGGTCGACGAAATCATCGTTTCCGCCGGGTCACGTCCCAATTTAGAAATGCTGCGAGAGCTGCGACTTGAATTTGATCTTGCGACCGAAGCGGCAAAACGGCTGGGGAACTTGATCAACCCAAACCACCATAGTTGCGGGTCGGTGCCGCCACACGGAGCGGAGGAATTGAAACACCCCGAACCTAATTTCTATGTTGTCGGAATGAAAAGCTACGGTCGTGCCCCCACCTTCCTACTGCGAACCGGTTTCGAGCAGGTTCGTTCGGTGGTCGCCGAGCTGGCAGGCGACCATTGCTCCGCACGGCGAGTCGAATTGGTGCTGCCTCAGACCGATGCCTGCTCAACCGCATCCGCTTGTGACGCGGAAGAAACTCCCTGTGAATCAGCGTGCCGCGAACGCTAGCTCGCTTGGGAAACGCTGGCTGAAAAGAATTTCATTGGCAACGTCGGCTGATGTTTGCCAACCAGTTCGGTGTTCCAGTTTAATCGCGGATCCAACCAGTGGTTTCCTGTTCGTGGACGACGATCGCGTTGCGATTGAGTTTTGACCACGCAAACAGCGGGACCACCTCGTCGGCACTCCGCGGAGTCGCCGTATCGGTTAAGCCGGCGGTAAATGCGGCCCAGCCGACGATGGTTTCCGGGGCGACGCCTTGTTCACGATACAAACTCAGCCGCGTATCACCGTGGCGTTTGGCCAAGCGGCGACCGTCGGGGCCTTTGATCAAGGGAACGTGGGCGTAGTGTGACCGAGGAAGTTCGAGTGCGTCAGCAAGTTCAATGTGCCGGAATGCACTGGGCAGCAAGTCGTCGCCGCGCACCACTTCGCTCACTCCCATCGCAGCGTCGTCGACGACACAGGCCAAATGATAGGAGTAGCTGCCATTTTTTTGCGTGATCGGGAACGCACCGAGATGTGCCGCAGGATTGCAGTTCTGGTTTCCGAGTACCAGATCGTCGATTTCAATTGGATGATCTTTGACGCGGAATCGCCAGGAAAACGTGCCCGCCTCGGGCAGCGGGTCACCGTTCTGCCAACTCGCACAGGTGCCAGGATAAATGTTTCCTTCGTGCTCGAAATGAGGTGCCGAGCCTGCATCGGCAATGTCTTGCCGCGAACAATTGCATGGAAAGACGCGATTCGCGGCGATCAGTCGCTCGAGTGCCTCGGCGTACAGCGATTGCCGCTCGGTTTGGATGTACGGCGAATGTGGACCGCCGACATCGGGCCCTTCGTCCCAATCGATCCCAAGCCACCGCAGGTCGTCGATCGCTTGCTGAATCGCCCAAGACTTAACACGCGGTGAATCGATGTCCTCGATTCGCAAGATTAACTTTTTGCCGGTGCTGCGAGCGGACCAGTAGGCGAGCAAATAGGTACGAGCATTTCCTAAGTGCTGAGCTCCGGTCGGGGACGGTGCCAATCGGCCGGTGCTCATTAAAAGTCGGCGTTGCCGGGGGTGCGGGGGAACGGAATCACGTCACGAATATTGGACATCCCGGTGACGTACTGGACCGCTCGTTCAAGCCCCAATCCAAAGCCCGCGTGCGGCACGGTGCCAAAGCGGCGCAAATCGATGTACCACCAGTAATCTTCTTCGTTCAGCCCCGCTTCGGTCATTCGCGACGTCAGCACGTCGAGCCGTTCTTCGCGTTGGCTGCCGCCGATGATTTCGCCCACGCCCGGAACAAGCACATCCATCGCGGCGACCGTTTTTCCATCATCACTGACCCGCATGTAAAACGGTTTGATGGATGATGGGTAATCGGTCAGGATGACGGGACCTTTGACATGCACTTCGGTCAGATAGCGTTCGTGCTCGGCTTGCAGATCAGTGCCCCACGAAATCGGATAATCGAACTTTGCGTCACACGTTTCGAGGATCTTGATCGCTTCGGTATAGGTCATATGGGCAAACGGCCGTTCGACGACCGAACGAATTTGGTCGATCACGCCTGGCTGAATTCGCTGGTCGAAGAACTGCATGTCTTCGTCGCAATGATTCAAGCAGTCGGCAAAGATTCGCTTCAAGAAATCTTCGGCCAACCGCATGTCGTCGGCCAAGTCAAAAAAGGCCGCTTCGGGTTCAACCATCCAAAACTCGGCAAGATGCCGGCTGGTGTTACTATTTTCGGCGCGGAACGTCGGCCCGAACGTGTAGATCCGTCCGAGAGCGGTGGCGTAGGTTTCGCCATTGAGTTGCCCGCTAACCGTCAAATAGGCTGGTTTTTCAAAAAAGTCGTACTCAAATTTCACCGGACCGCCCGATTTAGCGAGCATGTCCAAATCGAGTGTTGTGACACGAAACATCTCGCCGGCGCCTTCGCAATCACTCGCCGTGATGATCGGCGTGTGAGTATAGAAGAATCCGTTTTCGTGAAAGAAGTTATGAATCGATTGGCTGATCTGATCTCGCGTTCGCATCACCGCGCTGAGCGTGTTGGTGCGAGTTCGCAAGTGCGCCCACTCACGCAGCTTCTCGAACGAATGCCGCTTCTTTTGCAGCGGGTAGGTCTCGGGGTCGGCCCAGCCCAGCACACGTACCGAAGTCGCCTGCAGCTCGGTCGCTTGCCCCTTGGCTGGCGATTCGACCAATTTCCCGGCGACCACGACGCTGCAGCCGGCTGTCAATTTTTGAACTTCGTCGGCGTAGTTATCCAGTTCTCCGGGTGCCACGACTTGGATATTGCCAAGGCAGCTGCCGTCGTTGACTTCGATAAAACTGAATCCCCCTTTGCTGTCGCGACGCGTGCGAACCCAGCCGCGAACTTCGCAGTCACGGCCCGCCGACTCGGCTTTGCGAGCCTCAGCGACACGAATCCAATTGTCTGGCATCGTCAATCCTTTTGATTTGAAGCGTATACAAAGGGGGAGCGATAAGCGGCGTCCGATTCAAGCATTTCAGGTAGTGGACGAGGCAACGAGTCCCCGTTTTTTTCCATGGACTCGTTACCTCGTCCACGCCCCCGACCCTCATTGTTAGCTGTAACGCCACGTTCGCAAGTTACTTTATTGTTCCGCGGCGGTTTTCGACGGTTTTCGGAAGGCAAATCCGATCACCACCGCTGCCGAGTAGACGATCAGGATCCCAATCACGACATAGAACGAGATCGGATTCTGTTTATCCATCGCCTTGTCGTACATCGCCGTCCCAGCGGCGGCCACGGCACCGGCGACCGCCAAAATCATCATCACGTTCCAGGCCACCATCCGGCCACCGGTCGGTTTGTCATCACCCAGGATTCGCCGGCTGTTCATCATCAAAAAGAACGTGATGTAGGCGATCGGCAACAACATCACCGCAAACGTGCTAGCGAAAATCGCGAGCCAAAATCGTGTCTGATCGTCGGTCCACAACCACACCCAACTGGCGCCCGAGATCCCGGCAACCAACACCCCCGTGACGAACACGCCGCTGCTGCCGGGACGACCGCACAACTCTTGGAACGCATAACCATTGATCAACATCAAAATGATGATCGTCGAGAATCCCATTCCAAACACGCCGAGTCCGAAAACAAGCTTTGCCTTGCCATCGCCCAATAGTGGCGCCAAAGTTCGGGACAACTGGAACGCGTCTCGTTTGATCAACGCGGATGCGATTCGTTTTTCTTCTTCAGGCAGCTTCGCCACCATTTCCAACTTGGTTGCCTCGTCGGTTGTCGCTGCGGCGTCACCAAGTTCCGCATCGACGCGAGCAAGCAAGCTCGACTTGACCGCGTCAAAGGTGGGTGATTGCTCCATTTCGGCAAGGTTGCTCGATGCCAACTGCGGATCAATTTTGTTATGGAAGGATGCCGCTGCGGCGATCACGACACAGCTGGTCACCAGCACAAAGGGGATCGCCATGCCGGTCGACAAGTCAAAGCGTGCGAGTCCGCGAAAGGGTTTGTCCCAACCGCGAGCCAACATCGAATAGGGCAACAGGAACGTCATGTTGATGCCCACCGCGGTGGCAATCGCCGAGATCATCACGCTCCGCTGCGTGCCCATCAATTTATGAGTCCAAAACGCTTCACCCTCAGGCGACAATCCTTCGACCAGCCCTTGCAGGTCACCCGCCGGGTGCATGAATTGGCCAAGATCAGGAATAAAACCGGCCAAAATCGTGCCGAAATCGAGTTCGCCGCTACCGAACAGCAACACGGCAACGCCGACAAAGCAGATCACGACCATGCCGATCAACGCTTTGAGGAACAAATCAAACACCTTCGCCGCCTTGCCTCGCCGTGTGTTCAACAAGACAACAAATCCGGCTGCCAAGAACAATGCGAGCGTGACTCCCCATTTGGTCACCGAACCGCTGCCCAATCCATCGCCACCGCCCAACGTCGCTAGGTTCTTGTCCAGCGCGTCGTAACAAAGACTGAACTGAGGCATACAAAAAATCATGTTGGCCATGATCGTTGCCACGATCCATCCCCAGCCAAGTGCCGGATTGATTTCGCTGTTGATCGCTTCAAAGGGACGACGACCGGTGCTTAGGGTGACGTAGCTGATCGCCGACAACATCACGACACCCAAGACAATCGCGACCAATTGCAACCACAACATGCTGTAGCCGCCCAACACACCGAGAAACAGCGATCCAGCCAACGAACCGCCGCCCAACGTGATCGCGCTTTGCAACCAACCGGGACCCGACAAGCGAATGTAGGCCCCCAAGACCTTGCCGTCGGCTTGTGCCTGCCGAAGCAACTCGCGGTCGGCCTGAACTTTTTCGTTCCCAAGCGTTGTTTGATCGGTTTCGGCTGCTGACATGGCAAGACTTTCTAGGGGAGAGGTGGGTGTGGGGATGAAAGAGAAGATTAGGTCGGTAGGGGACGCGGACGTCCGGCAAACGGAGATATCGAAGTAGCTACGCTCGCCAGAGCGCGGAGTGTTTCGACGTATTTCCGTCGAAACCCATTTCTACCGCCTGGCGACGGTAGCCACAGTTATTCACGCCGCGGCAGCACCCGAAGATCCTGCCAGTCGCGGCGATGTGATGTTCGCTTACGCATCAAGTTCCGCGAGGTAGCGTTCGGCATCCAACGCGGCCATACAGCCGGTTCCTGCCGACGTGATCGCTTGTCGATAATAATCGTCCGCGACGTCGCCTGCAGCAAAAACTCCCTTCACGGTGGTGTTCGTGCGGAAAGATTTTGTCCAACGAATATAACCGCTGCTGTTGGTCTCGACCGCACCACCGAGAAACTTGGTGTTCGGCGTGTGTCCGATCGCGACGAACATACCGCCGACCGGCAAATCGCTAATCGAGCCATCGATGGTGCTTTTCAGCTTGATTCCGGTGACGATTTTCTCGTCGCCGTAAACTTCATCGACCACACTATTCCACTTCATTTCGATCTTCGGATGGTTCAGCGCGCGGTTCTGCATCACTTTCGATGCTCGCATCTCGTCACGACGAACGATCATGTAGATCGTCGCAGCGTCCTTCAGATTCGCAAGATAAGTCGCTTCTTCGACCGCCGAGTCACCTCCGCCGACGACCGCCAGCGGTTTGGAGCGATAGATCGGCAACGCACCGTCACAGACCGCACATGCGCTGACCCCTTTGTTCTTGTACGCTTCTTCGGTATCCAAGCCGAGATAATTGGCTCGAGCGCCGGTGGCGATGATCACCGTTTTTGTCTTGACCGGTTCACCACTGGCTGGTTTCAGCACGTGAACGTCGCCGGAAAAGTCAACGCTTTCGATGTCGTCGCTGACCACGCGGGTGCCGAAGTTGAGGGCTTGCTGCTTCATCAGCTCCATCAATTCGACGCCTTGGACGGCGTAATGCGGCTGGCCATCTTTTTCGTGCCCGGCGGGCGGCATGGGCAAATTCCAGTGACGGTCCTTGTCGACCGCGGATTCGACGAACGCGCGGATGTTTCCGGCGGGGAAACCAGCGTAATTTTCGACTTCGGTGGTAAACGCCAACTGCCCCAACGGAATCATTTCCGGACGCACGGTGCCTTCATAGACGACCGGATTCAAGTTCGCGCGAGCTGCATAAATTGCTGCGGACCATCCCGCAGGCCCACTTCCAATGATGATTGTCTTCTCTATTTTGTCGCTCACGCTTGTGCGGCTCCCGGATTTGGTTGCATTAAAGGAAAGATTTTGAGAGTTGACCACGGTATTATAGGGTGAAAATCGTCCTATACTACGGGCGGTATACACGAATGATGGTGAACACGAAACACCGTCATTCGTGCGATTGTGTTTTACAGATCCCACCGAGCGTCGTCAGTCCCCTCGCTTGCAAACCATGCCATCGACGACGCTTCATTTTCAAGCGTTTTCGCTCCCCCCAACCTTTGTTTTGATCGTTATTTTCCATGAGCACTTTGATTGTGGCCTTGGCGTCGATGATCGGTTTCGTCGTCGCTTACAACACCTACGGCCGCTGGTTAGCGCGGCGTTTGTTTCAATTAAGCCCCGAAGCGGTCGTACCGAGTCACGAGCTTCGCGACGATGTCGACTTTGTCCCGACGCGTCGTTCGGTGATTTTCGGACACCATTTCACCAGTATTGCCGGCACCGGCCCAATCGTCGGCCCGGCCTTGGCCGTGTTTTGGGGATGGTTGCCGGCGTTGTTGTGGGTCGTGTTAGGATCGATCTTGATCGGTGGCGTTCACGACATGGCAGCGCTCGTGATTTCGCTTCGCAACAAAGGTCAAACCATCGGTGAAGTCGCAGGTCGATTGATCACACCGCGAGCGAAGGTGCTGTTTTTGGCCGTGTTGGCACTCGCATTGTCGGTCGTCTTGGCGGTCTTTGGCTTGGTGATCGCCATTATCTTTGCGATCTATCCCGAATCGGTTTTGAGCGTTTGGATCGCGATGCCGGTCGCTGTCGGAATCGGAATTTGGGTTTACAAAAAAGGAGGCGGGCTGCTTGGCCCCAGCGTGTTTGGATTGGTGGTCTTGTACGGTGCCGTTTACTTCGGTGCGTACTACATGCCGATATCGCTGCCCGAGAACAGCACCGGATTCTTTACTCCTGTGGTCGTTTGGACCTTGATTTTGCTGGTCTACGCGTTTGCCGCGTCAGTGTTGCCGGTTTGGTTGCTGCTGCAACCTCGCGATTACATCAATAGCCACCAACTGTATGTGGCATTGGCACTTTTGGTCATCGGATTAGGAGTCGCCTCGGTATCGGGCAGCGCCGACCTGATGGCGTCGGCCCCGGCGATTGCCAAGGCCGAGAATGTTCCCGCCGACGCGCCGCCGATCCTTCCCTTCTTGTTCATCACGATCGCGTGTGGTGCATGCAGCGGGTTTCATTGCTTGGTCAGCAGCGGAACGACCAGCAAACAAATCAATTGCGAAACCGATGCGCAGGCGGTCGGTTATGGCGCGATGTTGCTCGAAGGAGCCTTGGCGGTGCTGGTGATTTTGGCGTGTTGTGCCGGAGTCGGGATGGGACGTGTTGAACGAACCGAGGTCAACGGAATCGGCGAATACGCCAACGTGTTGGCTGCCGACGGCACCGTCGTGACCGGCAACGCGGCTTGGAAAATGTATTACCGAGCGACCAAAGCCGATGGCACCCCGGGCGGTTGGGCTGACCATAAGCTGCCTCAGAAATTGGCAGCGTTTATCGATGGCGGCGCGAATTTTTTGGCGACGATCGGACTGCCATTGAAAATGGCCGTTGCGATCATGGCAGTGCTGGTGGCCAGCTTTGCGGCGACCACGCTCGATACCGCGACCCGATTGCAGCGTTATGTCTTACAAGAACTTGGTGAAAGCGTGCATGTCAAACCGATGACCAACAAATTCATCGCGACAGGAATCGCGGTTGCGGTCGCCGCCGTCATCGCGCTCGGGGTGGGCGACAAACCAGGAACCGGCGGGATGGTGCTGTGGCCGCTGTTCGGAGCGACCAATCAACTGTTGGCCGGATTGGCGCTGATGGTCGCCGTTTTCTACCTTGCGCGACGCTCCAAGCCGTTTGCGTTTGTTGCGATTCCGATGGTCATTATGTTGGTCATGCCTGCATGGGGAATGACGTATGACCTGGTCTACAACTGGATCCCGCAGGAAAAATGGACGCTCACGCTGTTTGGATTTGGGATTCTCGGGCTGCAAGCCTGGATGGTATTAGAGGGCGTGTTGATGTGGCAACGCTGTCGCGGCGTCCTCGAAGCTCCGATTGCCGGCCCTGCGTCGTCGACATCCGAATCGGCTGCGGCAAGCTGACGCACTTCAAACGGCTCATTTTTTTGCAATCTTGGATCACCTCGCGACGGATCATCGCGTCCGTCGTATAAAGACGGCCCACTGAGCTTGCATCCAGTGGGTCGCTTCGTCTCTCGTTTCGTTTTCTTGAAGGTTTTTTGCATGCGTGTTCTCTCTGGTATCCAACCCACCGGACGACCTCACTGGGGCAACTTTTTTGGTGCGATTCGTCAATACATCGACCTGCAAGACGACAACGACGGCTTCTATTTCATCGCCGACATGCACGCCTTGACGACCGTCCGTGACGCGGCAGCGCTGAAACAATACACGCTCGATGCGGCACTGGATCTGATGGCGCTTGGCTTGGACCCGAAAAAGGCAACGCTGTTCGTGCAGTCGCAGGTGCCTGAGGTCAGCGAGTTGACTTGGCTATTGATGACCGGCACGCCGATGGGACTGCTCGAGCGGTGCCATGCCTACAAAGACAAAAAAGAAAAGGGGCTCAATGCCGACGCAGGGCTGTTCACGTACCCCGTGTTGATGGCGGCGGATATTTTGATCTACGACTCCGAAGTGGTGCCGGTGGGTCAGGACCAAATCCAACACATCGAAGTCGCCCGCGATTTGGCGGGCAGTTTCAATCACACCTTCGGTGAAACGTTCAAGTTGCCCAAGGCGAAAACGCTTGACCATAGCGCCAAGGTTCCCGGAACCGATGGCGAAAAAATGAGTAAGAGCTACAACAACACGCTGCCGCTGTTTGGTAACGTCAAACAAATTCGCAAACAGATCATGCGAATCACCACCGACAGCCGAGCGATGGAAGACCCGAAAGAGCCCGAGGGAGACCATCTGTTCCAGCTGTATCGTCTGTTCGCGTCGCCCGAGGATGTCGAAACCATGGCGGCGATGTATCGCCGAGGCGGGTTCGGTTACGGTGACGTCAAAAAGGCGGTTGCCGAAGCAAGCGAAACCTATTTCGCCGAAGCGCGGGCGCGTCGCGAAGAGCTCGAAGCGAATCTGGATTACGTCCACGAAACGCTTCGCGACGGTGCCGCACGAGCGCGTGAAGTCGCGGCCGACGTCCTGCTGCGTGCTCAAAAAGCTTGCGGATTGCGTTGATTTTGATATTTGCCGCTTGCGTGACATGCGGCAGTCATCGTTATCCAATTTCACCGCGGTCGCCCGTCGTGGCGGCCGCGATGTCTGCGGAATAACATTCGATCAGCGTGCTTTGATTTGCACTGCGATCGACTTCACGCAGCGCACGGATCGAACGGTCGAGCCGGTTGAGTGAATGCAGCGTCGCCAACCGATTATCAAACGCTTGTCGAAGTTGTTGCCGATAGTGCTGGACCGCGAACGAAAACACGTCCCGCATCGCCGCCCGTCGTTTCGATGCCTCTTTGCCGGATTGCTCGACGTGGGCATTGATGATCCGGCACAGTGCGACCGGATCGGGGGTCTTCGAACCAAATTGAGATCGCAGCGCATCACGTAGTTTGTCGGCTTCACCACTTAACAAACGCACCGCGACGTGCATGTCACCGCCGGCGATTTCGACCGCGTCGGCAATCTGTTCATCGGACGCTTCAATGGCGTGAACGTCACGCATCAATCGCGCGGCGTTTTCACCGCTGGGGGATTGAAATCGGATCACGCGGCAGCGTGACCGAATGGTCGGCAGTTGCCGTTGTTCGCTGGTTCCAATCAACAAAATAATCGCGTTGGACGAAGGCTCCTCGAGCGTCTTCAGCAAACAATTCGCTCCCTCTTCGTTCAAAAAGTCGGCGTCTTCGATGATCGCCACCCGCCGGCGGCCTCGCATCGGACGCAGTCGCACATCACGACAAAACCCTTCTTGCATTCGCGCATCAGGCGGACCGATCAGCAATTCCAGCGGGATGAACGACTTGTCACTCGGTTTGCCAACACGGGTGACATCGGGATGCGTTTTGGCGGCGACTTGCACACAGCCTTCGCAAACCCCGCACGGGTTCATCGCCTCGGGATCGTTCCGTTCACACAGCAACGTTTGCGCTAGCAGATTGGCGGTCGTTCGTTTACCGACGCCCGGTTGCCCGACAAACAGGAAACTGCCCGTCAATCGGCCTTTGCGGATCGCGTTGGCAAACCAAGCTTCGATTTGGTTGTGACCAATCAGGTTGGACCAATTCATCAACGCTGAGGCCCTTTGGGACCGGAAGCGGATTCGGTCGATTCCGCCGCAGCCGAATCGCAGCGAAGATTGGCTTTTTCGATCGTGGCAATCTTCTGGACCCGTTTGTTGTGACGGCCACCGTCAAATTCGGTTTTCAGCCACAGCAGCACCAAGTCATCGATCGGACGTTCGCCAATCAAATCACCTGGCAAACACAGCACGTTGACATCGTTGTGCCGTCGGCTCATTTCGATCAGCACTTCGTCGTAACACGAAGCGGCACGAACGCCGAGGAATTTGTTTGCCGTGATCGCCATTCCGATCCCGGTACCACAGATCAAAATTCCACGATCCGCTTCCCCGTTGCTGACTTTTTGGGCCACCAAGCTGGCAAGGTCCGGGTAATCACAGGCAGTATCGCTATTGGTCCCTTCATCGCTGACCGAGAATCCGGCCGCGGCAAGGGATTGCATCAACTTTGCTTTGATATGAACGCCACGGTGATCGCTTGCTAAGCAAATCTTCAGCATTTTGTCACCTATTTATTCTTGGCTTGTGATTTCGGTAGGGAAAAAATCCTCGCCCAGCGAATCGAGCCATTTTCCTAATTCTTCGTTTATTTGGTCGGCACAGGCCTCGTAGACCTCAACCGCCATGCCCACGGGGTCGCTAATATCGCCCCCGTCTCGTCGCAATGTAAAGACACGTTCGTGCATGTCGGGCCACGCCGCCAAAATCGCTGCACGATGGCCGCGGGTCATGGTCAGGATCAAATCGGCAACGTTGACCACCGATTCATCGAGCGGACGACTGCTGTGGCCGGTCAAATCCAACCCCCGCGATCCCATCACCGCGACGGCTTGTGGACTCGCCCCGGCTCCGCTGGATGCCGCCACGCCCGCCGAGATGACCCGCACGGCATCATCACATCCGGTTCGCTTGTTCAATTGTTCACGTAACAAGGTCTCTGCCATCGGACTACGACAAGTATTTCCGGTGCAGACCACCGCGATCACAGGTTTCACAAATTGGTTCATAGCAGCACGTTCAATCACGCCTTCGCGAAGCAACTCCCAGCGGTTGCCACTGACTCGGACAACCGTCGTGACACCACCATAGCGTGTCGGGCCATCGTCGAGCAGCAGTGGCAATTCGTCGCCATATTTATCCACCATTCTAGCGGCAATCGTGGCGATCTCGGTCCCCTCGTCTGGCTCAAAACTGGCCAACACCAATGGACCCGACAAATAACGGTGAATTTGATCCAAGACCGAGTGGTCGACCACCCGAAAATTGACAAAACCATCCTCTTCGACGACTTGATCGTGAACCCCCACGGGCAATTGAGATAAAGCCGAAAAAGGTTCAGGACATTGCACCGCGGCTGTCAACGGCCCCGGCCAACAGCGGCGAGTCAGCCGCCGCAGCGTGCTCGACGCCGTGCCCACGAAATCACATGCCGCGTCGCGGCTGCGAACCGACAATTCGATCCAATGCGACTTCCGCTCTGCGGAACCATTGGCCCCAGCAGCCTCGTGTTCGCGGTTTGCAAGCATTCTAAGCTGCTCGACCCCCTTCGAGCTCAGCGCCATCGCGGCGAGCGTGTAGGTCGTTTCGGTCGGCACCCCCACCACTTGCCCCTCGACCAACGCTTGGACAGTTCGATGCACGATATCTCGCGAATCTTCTGCGGTTTGAAGGTCCAGGATTTTTGGCATGGATCAGAGATCAAAGAGAATGCGGGCTGTTTTTCGACGTGGATGACGTTCACAATTGTACGGGCTATGAAAACGTCTTCACAAGTCCGCCAGCGTCCCCGAAGTTGCCTCCGTCGTGGCCTTTGTTGATACACTAGCAACATTGACACAAAACAAAATCATAAAGCTGAAAACCGCCTTGTCTGTTGCAAACTCGCCCCCTGCAAACTTGTTCGCTGCAAAACAATCTCGTCGCACGATGTTATGCGCTTCGCTGGCGATCGGTTCGAGCCTGATTTCGGGATGCGTTTCGGGTGCGTCCGGTTCGAGCACCCAAATCGTGTGGGGGCGACGGGGGTTCAGCGAGGGGCGGTTTCTAAAACCTCGAGCGATCGCGATCTCGCCTGCCGATGAATTGTTCATTGTCGATACGACCGGCCGGATTCAAGTTTTTGACGTCGACGGGAATTTTCAGCGAGGTTGGAAAACCCCGGATACCGAAAACGGACGCCCCACCGGTTTGGCTGTAGAAACGCCACCAGGCGACCATCCCGTTCCGCACTTGCTTGTCGCGGACACGCATTATTACCGCACCCTAACCTATACACTTGACGGTCAACTGTGCAGCGACAAGCAAATTGGGGGTGTCGCGGGCCATTCGCCGGGCGAATTTGCCTTTGTTACCGACGCGGTTTGCGACAAGAAAGGTTGTTTCTATATCGGCGAGTACGGCGATTCGGACCGAATTCAAAAATTTGATCCCCAAGGAAACTTTTTGACTCAGTGGGGTGGCACCGGAAACGCGCCGGGCCAATTCGTTCGTCCGCAAAGTCTGGTCGTGCGAGATCATGTGTTATGGGTCGCCGATGCCTGTAACCATCGCATCCAATGTTTTGATATCCGCGAAGAAACGCCAAAACTGATCAACGTTTTCGGTCACGAAGGCAATGCTGCGGGCGAATTCTATTATCCCTACGATTTGGCCTTCGCCAGTGATGGCACGCTGATCGTTTGCGAGTACGGCAACCAGCGATTGCAGCGGTTCACGCCGGAGGGCAAATGGATCGCCACCTGGGGAGCTCCGGGGTTCCAGCCCGGCCAACTGTATCAGCCTTGGGGCGTGGTGGTCGATTCGCAAGACCGAGTGCACATCTTGGACAGCAACAATCACCGCGTCCAGCGTCTCGCCCTGTTCAGCTAAATGTGGAATTGGCTTCCAGCCTGTCGTTGCATCTATAGGCGTCCCGTAGCGAAACTCGCCAAGAGTTTCGGATGCACTGAGATGGACGAAACTCTCCGCGAGTTTCGCTACCTGATCTCTTTCAGGTCGGCGCGGCTCTCCTCATAAGTGGTGTCAAACGCGAGCGCCGCGGGGTCGGGAGCGACGCCCCAATTGCCGCACGCGGTTTGATAGACCTCGGGCCACCAATTTCGATGCTCCGTCAAACCTTGCTCTTTGTACGCTCGCCAATGGCTGAGCACTTTGGACCAACAACGATCCCCGTAATCGAGAGCTTCGTTGAGCGAAGCGAACTTTGGCACGTACCAACGACGACCGATCTGTGCATGCAAGACCTCGTCAGCCCAATCAAAATCTTGAAACAGTCCCGACAACGGATCGCCGCTTTCCATTGCGACTTCCCATTCATATCGCTTTCCCGTTTTGGGCATCAACCCTTGCTCGATAAAAAACAACACGCCATGACGCTCGCGTGCGTTTAGCTGCGTATTCAAGTTGCGTGACCAAGTGAAATTGATCGGGATTTTTGTCCAGTCGATTCCTTGGGCGACAAATCCGACTTCGCCCATCATCGCGTGCCGTGCTTCGTCCCACAGTTGCCGCGACATCTCGGCGTGAAAATCCCACGGTTCCTCGTCCCCGATCTCCACCAAGATGCTCGCCATCATCTCGGGAACATCCAATTCTCGGATTCGCTTGTAGTACATCATCAACGTCTTGTCGCGAGCGGAAAAACGCGAGTCGTACAAGAACGCTTCGGGATTGACGCCGGCATTAAATGAATCCTGGAACCGCTCATCACGCCGAGGTTCCGCTTGATAAACGAACGGCGTCCGGCTGTGCATCGGATCGGGGACCGATGTGTCGCTTGTCGCGGTACCATCCAATTCACCGGCCGCGCGAAGACATTGTTGCAAACAATCGATCCAGGTTTGCATTGCCGTGCGTTGGACACGGTCAACCAAACATGCAATCGATTGTTCGCCCAGTCGATGGACTTCATCGATTTCAAATTCGATCAGCTTTGCGATGCGGATCGAGGGAGCGTCGGCAAGCGGATGCGCGTCGGTTTTGAATTGTTGGCACGCCACGAGAATTGCCGGAAACACCACCTCGTAGATCCCGACCAGAAACTCGTTCGTCGTCGGCGCCGCGGCGATTTCGTCCATCAATCGCTCGAGTCCAGGATGAGGAACCTTGTCTAGGCCCAGCGGAGGTTCACGCATCTCGCCGACACGGCGGCGAATCGAGCTGACTTGTTCGCTGCACAGGTAAGCGTGATGGCTAAACAGTGTTTTGAGTTCATAAATCGGTTCGGCGGTGATCTTTGCCGTCAGCGTTTCATACAGCCGCTTGAAGACAAAGTGCAGTCGTTTCCAGCGTTTGGCACTCTCCTGGACACTCCAGTCGCACTGGATGGCCCGCTCGAGCGAACCGAGTCCCGCCAACGAAGGAAGACCGCGGTAGGATTGATAGTCTTGCATATTCATTTTTTCTCGCGGGGCGTCGGTCGACGCATCGTCTTGCGGAATAATGGCAATTGGGAACAGCATGCCAAGCGGTGAAACCGACTGAAATTATGAGCGATGGCGACTTTGACCGCAATCTTTTGCCTCGCAGCCGACGGCAGCCGAGAAATATTGATTTTATTTCTTGTCCGGCGTCAGATCAGAGCCACGCAAAGGGTCATACTGTTAGTCGCTGCGTGCTCTCTATTCCTTTCTTGTCGCGAATCTGTTTCAGCATGACGCCTTGGCCGACCCCCAATCCGCTACTGATTTCGGAGATCGGCGATCTCGCCAACCACGCTGCGTGGCAGCGGTTTGATGCGTTGTATCGCCCGGTGATCTATCGATTTGCGCGGCGACGTGGACTCGACCATCATGCCGCCGACGAAGTGGTCGCCGATGTGATTCGGCGAGTCGCGCGAGCGGCCAGCCGATGGCATCGACCGGGCGACCAGGAATGCGAACAGAAACCGCCAGACCGTTTTGCGGCGTGGCTAAACCGCGTCTCACGAAACTCGCTCGTCAATGTTGTTTGTCGCGATTTGAATCATCGAGGCATCGGCGGGACGACGCATCAGATCACGCTCGAGTCGCGACCAGCGGCGACCGAGGATTCTCGCCACGATTGGGAGAACGATCGCCAGCGGGTCCTGATTCGCTTGGCTGCCGACGCAATACGCGATGATTATGACCACGCCAGCTGGGATGCATTCTGGTCCACGCATGTCGAAGGCGAGTCGATCGACAGTGTTACAAAGCGATTGGGCAAATCACGCGGCGCGATCTATGCCATCCGCAGCCGAATCGTGCGGCGATTACGCGAACAAGTCCAGCAAATCGAGGCCGAGGAGGATCGATCATGAATCCTGATGCCGAAATTTGTTTAGCCGAAGTTGACTTTCAGGCAATTTTGTCGGGCACGCAAGATCGGCGGATGGAACAACATCTGGACCATTGCCAACAATGTGCATCACGGCTCGAACAACTGGCCGCAAACGAAACGTTTTGGCAAGCCTCGTCCCATAGTTTGAGCGAGGATTTTCTGGACGCGCCCACCGGTGATGAAACCGATGTATCGGTACAGCTATCGCCGGTCCTGCGTGCGATTTTGTCGCCCAGCGATGATCCTCATTCACTAGGACGGATCGGACGATTCGAGATCTGCGGGATTGTCGGCAGCGGCGGTATGGGCACCGTGCTGAAGGCTCGCGATGTGGATATCGATCGTATCGTCGCGTTGAAACTGCCTGCCGCTCATCTGTTGGAACTCCCCTCCGCACTGGAGCGGATCGAACGCGAAGCCCGCTCGGCCGCCACGATTCGCCATCCCAACATCATCGAAATTTATCAGGTCGATCGCTGGCAAGGGATCCCGTACTTGGTGATGCCTTATTTGCCTGGGCCATCGCTGATGTCGCGTTTAGAGAAGCATGGCAAGCTGGATGTTTTGGATGCGATCCGGATTGCCCGGCAAACCGCCTCGGCACTTGCGGCCGCTCATCAACACGGCGTCGTCCATCGCGATGTAAAACCCGGCAACATTTTATTGGGCAAGGGAACCGAGCAAGCGGTGTTGACTGATTTCGGAATCGCCAAAATCCAAGACGATGTTTCAATGACCAACACAGGGGTGATTGTCGGAACGCCCGGTTTCTTGTCGCCAGAACAAGCACGCGGGAACGAGGCCGGCCCACAGAGCGATTTGTATTCGCTCGGCACGGTGCTGTGGTCGATGTTGACGGGCGAGCCGCCGATGCAGGGATTGCCGACGCATACGATTGTTGCCGCGATCGCGAGTGGCGAGATGCCAAAATTAGCCCAAGCCGATTGCGATCTTCCCACGTGGGTCTATCGGTTGGTGGATTGGTTTCACGCATTTGATCCTGACGATCGGCCGGAAACCGCGGCCGAATGTGAAACGATCCTGCGAGCGTGTGAGCAACATTTACTCGATCCCGTGAGGTGTAAATTGCCATCTCGTTTACAACATCGCCGCCGACTGCTGCCCGCACTCCTCGGCGTGCTATCGCTGCTAATCGTGATCACGATCAGTCTTACGGGATTGCCCGAATGGCCATCCGCTGAGGGCTTGTCGCCGCAACCGATCGCTTCGCAACGAGCAAACCGAAACTCACGCGTCGACGCTTCGGGTTCGACGCGCCAAGCCGTCACTGCTGCCATTCCGCAAAATTCGATGTCGACGCGATCACCGCAGCCGAACATGGACGACCCGTCGTTCGCCCCTGCCCACACATCCGTCGCTGGCACTGGTTTTTCAACCGTTGCGATAACGTCGTTACGTGGCAATGAGGATTCGGAAATCGATCAGCTGGAATCCACCCTGCAAGAACTTGATCTGGAAATGACCGCTCTGACCGAAGAACTCGATCGTTTACGCGATAACAAAACACTCACTCCAACGGATGAGAACAACGATGGAAACTAAGCTCTCGAAGACAAGCGGCATCTTGACATTTCTGGCGGTGATCTCGCTTTGGGGGTCGCCTCTGTATTCGCAAGAACCGAATTCGCAAGCACCGACAAACCGGATTCATGTTGTCGCTCCCGATGGCAAATACGCTGCCGACACAATTGTTCATCGATTTGAACGTGGCCAGATTGTATTCATGCCCGATGGCAAGGTCGTCGCGTTGAACAACGACGAAAGAAGCTCCAGCGGAACGATCGGGCACATTCGCCTGATCGATGAAGGGGAAGGCATCCAGGTCGAATACACGCAAGGGATGGCGGATATGGCTATGGATATGGATATGGATATGGGAATGATGATGGGGATGGGTTCCGACATGGGAATGGGAATGGGAATGGGAATGGGAGTGGGAGTGGGAACGGAGGAAATGGGAGCCGAAGAATCGCACAAAACCCCGTCAAACGTTCTGTATTCGCTGCCTGGAGAGCAGGATATCTTCTTCGCGACCAACCCGAAGAACGAGTTTGCCTTTGTTCCCCCCAGCACCCACCTCGTCAAGAAGATCCAGTTACGTGAATCAGCGAGGCTGACGTTTTCAGTGCCGCGCCACTATCCAGCCGACCGCTACATGGTGTTGGCGTATTGGACCAACGGATTTGTCGTTCCGCAATTTCCGTTTGAAAATCCGCAGCTTGGTGGTGTGAAGCCGGTCATGTCGAGCGGTGGGGGAGGTGGTTTTTCGAGTGGCGGTCCAGTCGCGGGCGAAACCGGCCCCGGCACTTCCGATTGGCGGTTCCATTCGTACGTCGCTTATTGGCAAGTCGCTCCGCTGACGCAGCCAGAAGCGAAGGACGCCGATGGCTTTCACACGGCATCGGTGACGATGCCGCCTGGCGAAGTTCGCGTGACACTGGTTCCCAAAGATCGCTTTGAGGAAGTGCAGCACAATCCACACCTACTGGAACAGTTGTCGCTAACCGGCGGCCCAAGCCGCATTGTAGTAGCGAGGACGCGTAAGACGGCCAGCACCGAAAACACTCCTATCCCACTGGTGGACGATGGAGCGGTGGATCTAGCGATTTACGGGGGGCTGACCGAAGCGGCGATGCCCGATTGGTCAAGTGACGAACAATTGATTGTGTTGACGCGGATCAGTGATACTACCCAAAAAACAAAACTGACGCACTCCGATGACTACATTCGTTTGGCCGACTCGACACGCGAGGAGCGGTCTAAATATCGGCCGTTGGGAATCGTCGCTCATCCGACAGCGGGCGAAACGTATCTGGCGGTCGGTCTATTACCCGGTGAATATCAGGCGTGGAAAGTGCCAAAGTCGAAATTGGAGCAAGGAACTGATTTTCGCCGAGCCCTACCGATTGAACGCACTCAAATTGGGATCATCAGGTCGAAAACGACTGGAATCTTGATGCGAAAAGCATCGGCAAAGATTGGTTCGAGTTCATCATCGAATTCCTTTGTTTTGTCGGTCCCGGTACCGGGAAGTGCTCGACAATCGGCTGGTGACGATCCGTTTGCAGCACCCGTTGAAAAGCCCAGCGAGAGTGACGTCGCCAAAGAACGAAAACGTCGCATTCAGATGCTCGCCAAACAGATCCTGGAAATGGATCGACGGGTCCAAGTGGCCAAACACATGCTGACCGAACTGATGCGAGAAGAGAATATGATCCCGGCTCGTGACCCTTTTGATGACCCGTTCGGCGGCAACGCGGACCCTGTAGATCCCTTTGGTACGGATCCGTTCAGCGCCAAGCCGATGAAGGATCCCTTCGCAGCCCCGCGGTCGCCGCAATCCCCTGCGGATGATCCCTTTGCTCCGTAACTCGTAGCGAAAGTTGCGAAGACTTTCGGCAGGAATCGCTACGCGAAACGGTGGGCGGCTTGTTCATTTAGGGCGAATAGGGGCGTTATGCAAAGAGAATGCCTTGCACCTGATGACAGGCTGGAAGCCTGTCCCACATTGGGCCTTGCACCTGATGACAGGCTGGCAGCCTGTCCTACTTTAGGCGATGATGGCGTGTTGGACGTTGCCGTGGACGTCGGTTAGACGGAAATCACGGCCGGCGTAACGGTACGTCAATCGCGTGTGATCAAAGCCGAGTAAATGCAAGATCGTGGCGTGCAAATCATGCACGTGGACGCGATTTTCAACCGCCTTCAATCCGACTTCGTCGGTCGTTCCGTACGTCATGCCACCTTTGACACCGCCGCCTGCCATCCAAACCGTGAACCCATCGTCGTGATGGTCGCGACCCGGGTTCGCCGTCACTGGCATCTGCACCGTCGGCGTGCGTCCCATTTCACCGCCCCAAATCACCAACGTCTCATCGAGTAGTCCCTGCTGCTCTAAATCCGCCAACAATGCCGCGATCGGTTGATCACACTCGCGAGCCAACCGCGGATGATTCTTTTCGATCGCCGCGTGCGAATCCCAAGGCTGCCCCGCACCATGATACACCTGGACATACCGCACTCCACGCTGGCTCAACCGACGTGCGATCAACATTTGCCGACCTTGCAGCGAATCGCCATACATTTTTTGAATGTGCTCGGGTTCGTCTGAAATATCAAACGCCTCGCGTGCTTCGCCTTGCATACGAAACGCCAACTCGAGCGACTCGATGCGACCGGTCAACTGTTGATCATCTTCTCTTTGACTTAAATGCAATCGATTCAAATCTTGAATCAAATCAAATTGGCGACGCTGTTGATCATGCACCAAGAATTTGTTCTCGATATTGGCCACCAACTCTTCAGGATCGGTGAACTGAGTGTCCACGTGCGTGCCCTGATAGATTCCCGGCAAAAATGCGTTACGCCAGTTTGCCGTCGCGGCAGTCGGCAACCCGCGAGGACACATCACCACGTATCCAGGCAAACTTTGATTCTCGGTCCCCAATCCGTACAGTGCCCACGAACCGACACTCGGCCGTGGACGCACGATGTCGCCACAGTTCATCATCATCAATCCCGGTTCATGGTTCGGGACGTCGGTGACCATGGACCGAATCACGCACATCTTGTCGACGTGCTTGGCAATGTTCGGAAACAGCTCACTCACCTCGGTTCCAGATTCACCATGCTTGCTGAACTTGAACGACGACGGATGGCCGACGCCACCGAGTCGGCGGTCACGTCCGAGTTTATCGCTCAGCGTTTTGCCGGCGAATTTAGCCAAGTCCGGCTTCGGATCGAACGTATCGATCTGGCTCGGGCCTCCGTTGGCAAACAAGTGAATCACGCGTTTGGCACGCGCCGGAAAATGAGGCGGACGCGGGCTCAGCGAATTACCGGCGATCGGTTCGCTGGCCGACACGAGCGCACTTTGCGATTCGTCGTTCAGAATTCCGGCCAGGGCAAGCATGCCTAGCCCCATGCCGCTACGCGACAGCATCCGTCGGCGATCAATGGATTGGAAAGTCATGGCGTTATCAATCGATATAAAGAAATTCGTTGGTCAGCATTAACGCTTGCGCCAATTGCGCGAGCGGTGTTAGCGGAGGTGGAGGGGGTGCTTGGAAATCGGCACTCGAATTCCATGTCACATCTGAAATCGTCCCTTCGATCCCCTCGATCTCGATCGTCCAAATGTGAGCATCGGCCGTGGTCGTGGATCGCGGCGAGACGACAAAATCAATGACTTGGCCCTTGACCACCGCTAAACGATCCACGGTGGTTTTGGTTTCGCTGTTGGCGACGGTAAAGGATTCAGCGAATGATTTTGAGCGAATCGTGGCGGTCACTCCGTCGCCATTGTCGCGGGCGTGTTTCAGTTTGCCACTGATTTTGACGACTCCGTCATCCGGCGCAGTCCAGCGGCGGATCACACAGAAATCCTGGTTCTTGCCCGGATGAGCCCCGTTGGCAGTGATACGCAAATGCTTCATCACAGGGTCTGGGAATTCGCTGCTGACTTGGTAGGAAGATCCCGTCCAAAATTCCAGCGGCGTGAACTCAGGCAGCGAATCATCCGCGTTTTCAGCAGCGACAAGCGGTCCGTACCCGTACTGCCAAACCTGATTCAATGGCACCGCCGTCTCGGACGACGAACGCAAAAACGCTGTCGCCATCGATTGTTCCTGTGCCGATGGATCGCGGCTATAGACTTGGCGGTAAACCGTTTTGACTTGCGTCTCGATCGCCGCATCACCCGTCGCGATTCCCGCCACTTCCCGCGCCAATTCGGCGACGAACGGGTGGTTCATATTAAACAAGGCTTGTTGCGGAATCGTCGTTTCAGCACGCGAAGCAGCCGAAGCGGTCGGCGAGGCAAAATCGAACGTCCGCAGCATCGGATCCAATTCAATGCGGTCGATGTAGGCATAGATCGAGCGGCGATGAGTGTAAGGAATCTCGCTCAGTTTGACCGAACGGCCGCCGATGGTTCGGTCCAGCGAATTGGCGACCGTCAACATCGAATCTCGCATCGCTTCGAAATCAAGACGGCGACGATTCTGACGCCAAACCAATCGGTTTTCAGGATCCAGCTGCAAACCACGATCGTTCGCGTCGCTCGATTGAGCATACGCGTTGCTTGATGTGATCGTGCGGTGCAGCCATTTCATTGACCATCCGTTACGCATGAATTCGCTTGCCAACCAATCCAACAGTTCAGGATGGCTCGGCGGCGACGTCCGCAAACCAAAGTCGTCGAGCGATTCCACTAATCCGCTACCGAAGTAGCGTGCCCAGACTCGATTGACGTACACGCGAGCGGTCAGCGGATTGTTTTCATCTGCGATCGCTTCGGCCAATTCTTGCCGTCCGCTGCCGTTGCGAAACGGCTTGGGTTTTCCGTCGGACAACACGCTCAAGAATTGACGTGGGACTCGATCACCTCGTCGGTTTGGTTCACCTCGCAGCATCACAAATGGCGTGATCGGCTTTTCTAGATCCACGACCGTCATCGCTCGCGGGGGTGCCGCCGGATGACTCGCTTCGACCTCGGTGATCGCCTTCTCGAGATCTCCTAATTTCTTGCGGCCTTTGCCCGACAATCGTGATGCCAACGCCACTTTTTCGACGTCAAGGTCAAACCATCCTCCGGGGCCGAGCAGACGGACTCGGACTGCTTCACTCGATTCGTCGTCAAAACCTTCCGCATCAGGATGCGACTTTTTGAAAGCGTTCCATTGCTTCAGAGTTTCGTCGAAAACATCGGCATAGGCCAGCGCCAAATCGGAACGCGACTTAGGCGGCGAGGATGTCAATTTCTGTTTGATCCGCGGATTGAGCGATTCGTCGCCCGACCATTTTTTTAGCAGCGTCGGCTGCTGTTTCTTGAATTCAGCCTCGCTGATCGACAATCCGTCGTGCCATGGGCCCAACACAGGATCATCCTGCCAACGATTGCTCTTCAGTTCATTTGTCAGTGAATCATTCAGCGGTGTCATCGCGATGTCGACAACTTTCAATTTGCTGATCGCGCCGCGGATATCGAGTTTGCGTTCGAGCCCCATCATCGTGAAGCCTTTGATGTACAAAGGCAGCTTGCTGCGAAGCTCTCGGACGGCGTCCGTGCGAAGCTGCTTCTTGTATTGCAAAAGTTCGCGATGTTTCGCGGCAAGCTTCTTCTCGAAATCTGCCTGCAGCGGCCCGGGTGGCTGATCGGTGGGAATCACGGGAAAATCGTCTGCCGTTTTGGAACTCGCAAACACACCGTACAGCGAATAAAAATCTTCGGTGGGGACCGGATCATACTTGTGATCGTGACATCGGGCACAGGCGACGGTGATCCCCATTAGTCCTCGACACACAACGTCGATCTTGTCAGCCGCTTGCTCGACACGGTTGTTGCGGAATTGAGGCCCCACCGTCAACAATCCCATCGCTGCCAACTCAGGTGCCGCTGGATCGTCGGTGTAAAAGTCCGCGGCGATCTGTTCACGCAAAAATTGATCATAGGGTTTGTCGTCATTCAAACTGTCGATCACATAATCGCGATAGGTATAGGCGTAGGGATATCGAAGCTCGGCTTGGGCCTGCCAATCCCGCGTGTCGGCATAGCGGGCCAAGTCCAACCAATACCGTGCCCAACGTTCACCATGGTGATCGCTGTCTAAGAGTTGCTCGATTGTATCGGCCACCACTTCACTGGTCGGTCTAGGATCGTCGACAAATGCATCGACTTGGTCCGCCGTCGGTGGCAGCCCGATCAAATCGAAATAGAGTCGCCGAATCAAAACGCTTCGCTCAGCGGCAGGCGACGGGTGCAAATCGTTGTCAATCAGTTCACGGGCGATAAAGGCATCGATCGGATTAGCGACCCACGTTTTCCATTTGCCTTCGATGTTTGGCACCGCTGGATTGGCAATCGGCTGAAATGCCCAATGAGTCTCGGCCGTCTTGTTGATCGCCACCTGATCGCCAAGCGAAGGCGTCACCGGTTCGTCGCTAGCGGGCCATGGCAATCCCATACGAACCCACTTTTGCAGCACTGCGATCTCGGCGCGGCTGAGCGGGTCATCCGGCGGCATGCGTTCAAAGCCATCCTGGCCCAGCACCGCTTTGATGATAAAACTCTCTTCGACGTTTCGAGCGACCGCCGCAGGACCACTGATTCCGCCTTGCAAAACAAACGCCAAATTATCAAGCCGTAAATCCGATTCCTGCAGTTCCGCTCCATGACATTCTTGACACTTTTCGATCAAGAGCGGCCGAACCTGGTTCTCGAAAAACTCTTCACGTGGCGTCAGCCCATCCCCGTGTAAAACGGACGTGGTCAACAACAAGCACAACAATCCAGAGAAAATACGTTTCATTTGAAAATGACGGCTCAATGATTCAGCGGAATCGGTGGGGAATGATCAAACGAAATTCGGAGATCCGAGTTCGCAAGCGGAGGGGGGCGATCGGGCGGGGCCTCACCATAGTGTAAGTATAAAATCCCCCGGCGTCCTCAGCAAAGCGAATTGCCAGGGCGAAAATTTTGCCAACCGTTTGCTGCTAAAATGTGAATCGCCCTCACCCTGATCGATAGAAAACCAATGCATCGCTATTTTCCTGCAGTTTTTGGCCGCACCTTTTTTACTGCAATCTATGTAGTATGCATTTCGCTCGAAGCAATCCCCGAGGAACCCGCGTCCGCTGAGCGACTCGGCCAACGCGTGCGAAAGCTCGCCCAAACCTATATCCAATCGCAGCGGATGGTGGGTCTATCGATTGCCGTGATCGATGGGGACGAATCCGCGACGATTCATCTTGGACGCACCAGCGAAATTGGGCCGCCACCGAATGACCAGACGCTGTACGAGATCGGTTCGATTTCAAAAGTGTTTACCGGCATCCTGTTGGCCGACGCTGTCAATCGAGGTGAAATCCGCTTGGATCAAGATGCCAGCGAACTGTTGCCCGCTGGCGTCACGATGCCGCGTTGGCAAGATCGTCCGATTACCGTACTGGAGATTGCCACGCATCGATCAGGGCTGCCGCGATTAGCCGACAACATGCCCAGTCTTCACACCGCAAACCCGTACAGCGATTACACGTCAGCGTTGGCCCACGAATTTCTTAGCTCGCATTCGCTTCGACGGGCCCCCGGCGACAAATACGAATACTCGAATCTCGCTTTTGGGTTGCTCGGACACTGGATCGGACGCAAAGCCGGAAAAGATTACGACGAATTATTGCAGCAGCGTCTGACCAATCCGTTGGGGATGCCCGACACCCGCGTCGTGTTGAATCCAGCTCAAACCGCGAAATTGGCCACGCCCTACGACGCCCAGAAACAGCCGACATCGAACTGGGACTTCGCCGACATGCCAGGTGCCGGAGGCATTCGCAGCTCGATTGTGGACATGTTGCAGTTCGCACAAGTGCATCTGCAGACGCCACAAAACAAGATCGGAGCAGCGATCGAACTCGCGTGGCAGAAACATCACGTCGGAAAAAACGGCGAGTCCTCGATGGGACTCGGTTGGCACGTGATAGGTGACGGCACGACACGCGTTCACAGCGGCCAAACGGGGGGCTATCACAGCATCATCCTGATCAATCGCGAAACGCAATCGGCGGTGGTCGTTCTGACCAATACCGCGACCGACGCGGTCGATGCGTTGGCGGTCGAATTGCACGAACGGTTCTCGCAAAACTAGCTTGCCGTTTGCGAGACCGATTGCGAGGCACCGGATCAGCCCTTATCACTTTGCATTCCTGATGCAAATCGTTTGAGAGTGTCCGGCAATAAATAGACGACTTCGAAGCACGAGTGATTGATGGGAATCTTGATTCCGCTGGTTCTGATTTTCTTTACCTGCCTGCTGATTTGGCGGGCATGTGACAGTTTTGAAATTGCGTCCGAATACATCGGCCGCAATCTTTCCGAAGGGGTTCGTGGTGGCACCATCAATGCAATCTCGAGCAGCGTTCCAGAGTTGTTCACCACGCTGATCGCATTGTTCGTGCTGTCGGATCGAGACGGATTCTCGGTCGGCATCGGCACCACCGCCGGAAGTGCGTTGTTTAACGGAATGATCATCCCCGCATCTTGCATCTTGACTGTGGTCGGAGCGGTCGTGCTAGGAGTTCGCGTCACCTCGGTGAACGTTTCCACCAAAGTATTGCTGCGAGATGGATTGTCGCTAATCGCATGCGAAATCATCCTGATTCTGTTGATCAACGGGGCTCGCTTGCACTGGTGGCAAGGGCTGATCTTGATGACGCTGTATGCAACCTATTTGGCGTTCATGCTACTGTCGATGAAGCGCACCGCAGGTCTCGATGCCGAAGGGATGGACGAACAAGAGCAAGAGCTCGAAGACGAAGCGGCGGTCGAGCGAAGCGTTTTAGGACACACGTTTTATTGGTTATCGCTCGGCCCACTGATGGACATGGAACGTGTTTTTGTGCGAGAGAAACATCGTCAACAAATTGACGAAGAGACGTGGAACGGTTGGCCGCTATTGTTGGCATCGACCGCCGTCATCGGTGCAGCGTGTTGGTTGTTGGTCAAAGCGTGCGAGTGGTTAGGGACCGGAAGCGTCGAGCATCCTAGTTACACGTTGTGGGGCTACGAATTCCAAGGAATTGGCATGCCTGCGATGTTTGTCGCGGTGATCTTTGCATCGATGGCGACGAGCGTGCCTGATTTGGTGATGTCGATTCGTGACGCCCGCGACGGCGACTATGACGACGCGGTCGCCAACGCACTGGGCAGCAATGTGTTTGACATCTGTTTTGCTCTAGGCTTTCCCTTGTTCCTGTTCACGTTGTTAAATGGGCCGATTGAGATGTCACCGGACATTGTGGCCCAAAGTGGTGAACTGCGATTGCTGCTGTTGGTGCTGACAATCGTCGGCTTCTTTGTCTATTACGTCGGCACGCGAGGCGTCACCGAGGCGGGAATCGAGTACGTCGAAATGCGACGTGGCAAGGCCTTCATTCTGCTCGGAATCTACGCCTTGTTTGTCGGCTACATCGTTGCTCGCAGCCAAGAAATGACACTGGCGATCGAATTGTCGACGTGGCTGCAATCACTGCTGCATTGGTTGCCAACAATCGGTTAACGGCTTGTTGATTTGGTCAGCCGCGACGCGTCAGCGGCCGCTTCCCACGCACGATCCGGTGTGCCTCAAGGCCGATGTCATCCGCTTTGGGTAGCGCTCGCGGCTTATTGGTTCTGAAGTTGCGCTATTGTCGTTTCTCCCGGCAAATCACAACCCGACGCGCAACTTCAAAACTTTTGGGACCCTTTTCGGCGAACGCATTGAAAAAACGCTCGCTCCCGGGCTCCAGCCTAACGCCGTGAACGATTTTGAGGCTGGAAAATCCTGCATCTGCGTTTCGTAGCTACGCTCGCCAGAGCGTGGATGGTTGCCGTGCGAATGCGAATCACCACCTTCTGGCGAAGGTCGCTACCCAGAAACGGACGAAGCTAGCTACCCTGCAAATCGTTCACGGCGTTGGCCTGTAGCGTTGGAAATTCACTGTTTTTGACGCTGCCGCCTCGTCTTTTCTCTATTCGAAAAAATTTTTTTTCGGCTGTGACCTGACGTGTCACAGGCATCACGAATATTGGAAGTAGTCAAGTAAACGACTTTTCTTTCCTGTTGATTCGAGGTAACGATGAACACGATTTTACGCCGCGCCATGCACGACAGTGACAACTACGTCATCGAGATGGACTATGTCGATGCCGAGGGCAATCAAACCCACCGCATCGTCAGCCCGATTCGGTTTATGGGCAGCTATCGCTTCTTGGGCTTGTGCCTTTGCCGCGAAGCGCCTCGGCAATTCCAACTCTCACGCTGCAAGAACGTGCGTTTGACTCCCGCCGCAGATGTTTTGATGCCGGTGGCAATGTGATTTTGTCGACGGGTCTGAAGCCCCCGACGAACGTCACTGCCATTGAATATGTTGTTGGAGTGATCCGCATCGCGGAATCGCCAACCACCTGTTTTTCATCTCTGCCGTACTGTTTGCATGACGAGGATCGTCATGCAAATTGTGCGGCAGAGAATTTGCCGCGGGAAAACGTTGGCCGCCAGCTTGCGATTTATTCTTCGATCGTCAATGCCTCGGTCACCCACTCATGCACGGTCGCAATCTGATCCTCTTCAGTGCCATACAGCAACCGCATCCCATCCGCACCACCGATGATATGGAACGCTTTTTCGACATCCTCATCGCTGATCAATTGCTGAGATTGATACAGCCGAATTTCGGCCAGCGCTTTCAAACGATCCGCTTTTGACCCCGAAAAAAGCGAAGCGATCCGTCGTTTGGCAATCTCGGGCGACAACTTTGGCATCGCGGACAAGACCATTTGTCGATCGATGATCGCAAACAGATTGGCGACCTGTTCATTGACGTAATCGCGTGCCACCGTTCCGGGACGCTGGACTTCGAAACTGTCCGACGGCTTGGAAAGCCCGATCGTTTTGCCATCGGCGACGCGAATCATGCGGCAGCGAGATATGTTTTGGATCGCCCCTTCGCGGCCCTCTTTTAGAATCACATCGAAATGCAAGATAAAGTCGATGTCGCGTGCCTTCCCCTTCGTGGTCGCTTCGGCCGAACTGACCGATCCGAGATACACAATTCCAGGCTTCCACATTGGAAATGGTTCGAGCCCGGGATCGATCGTCGGAGTCTCGTCGAGTGGCGGGACGACGTCCATTTCAGCCGCTCGAGGGCCACCGAATTCGGAGCCGGATGCCATCGATCGCTCCATCTCCATCTCCATCCGCTCCTGTTCCATCCGCTCACGCTCCATCCGCTCCTGCTCCATCGAATCATCCATTTCCTGCTCCATTGCGTCGCTGGAATCGTCGCGAGGCGGATCGATGACCGCCGCAGGTGGTGCGATGGACGAGAGTGCCAGCCCAAAATCACCTCGAGAAAATCGCAGTGAAAACTGCTCCGCAATCACTTCGGCAACCAACCCCAACGCGTCTTCGAGTTCCGCTTCGGCGGTTTGGTCCAAATTGGCAGCAGCGGTGTTCCCGCCGCCCATTGGTCCTCCCTCATTCATGCCGAATTCGCCTGTGTCGAATTCGTCGCCCCGAAATCCCGAGTTTCGTGAATTGCCCCCCGATCCTTCGGTGATCGTGCCTCGGTCGCCAGTGTCGTCGCCGCGAACGGCCAACGAGACGCCCCAGCGGACCTGCCAGACGGGGCGTTTCAACATCGCACTGTATTTGACGCTGTTAAGCTGCTCGCTGGCCTTTTCCGGTTCGATCACCAAATTGCCGAAGAACAATTCCAGCGCGGTCGCCATCCGTCCGTCCAGAAACGCTTCGTCCGACTGCTTTCTCAAAGGTGGACGTTTGTCCTCCATCGCCGGGATCGAAGCGGCCATGAGCGGTGCAAGGTTCATCGACGAAAAAATCGATGTCGACGCAGATTGGCGTGATTCTCCGCTGTACCCCATCTCCATTTCTTCCTGCATCGAATCGTACGACCCGTCAATTTGCCCATACAGCGGTGAATTCAGGACGACAGCGAGCAACGCCGACGCGACAAAAACGCTTACTTGGCGACAAAAATGGCAGTGAATCAACATATACGCCTCCCACGCGTTTCGCGGGGCTGGGGAAAATGGATAAGTTCAGGAAAAAGACAATCGGAATTTACGATTTGCCGGGCTCAATAATCGCAGTTTACGCGTTCTATTCATGCCAGCGAGCGCATTTCGGTCTGTTTTTGCAGCTAATTCTTTGCACAAAACCGCCGCACCCTGCTTATGATAAACCGTCATCACGGGCGTGTGGTGGGGCTCGACGTCGTCGATTTGACTCCATCGTACTCCGTTGTGTTTGGGATCTCCCCCAAGAAGGCGGCTTCGAAGGGAACTTTTCTCTATTTGGCTGCTTCCAACCACGTGCGCCTGCCTGTCAAATGCCCTGTCCAACGCGCTGCCTGACAAATGCTTTTGGAAAAGCGTCGCGAGGCCAACCGAAGGTCGTGACAAGTCCTACCGAGAAATAATCAAGATGACCAAACGTCGATCATCCAATTTGCAACCTCCAAAACGCGGACGGATTCGCATTCGGCGACGGCCGCTCGTTGAACAACTTGGTGACCGCCGCGTGCTCGCCGCGATCACGGGGGTGGTTTTTGATGATTTCGATCACTCCTTTCGCCAAGAAGCGGGCGAACAAGCCCTGCCGAAGCGTCTGGTCTACCTCGACACCAACGACAACGGGGTGCTCGAAAAAGGTGAAAAAATCGCGGTTGCCGATGCCGCGGGTGCGTTTCGTTTTGATGATCTGAGCGACGGAGATTACAAGGTCCGTTTGTTTAACGGCACCAGTGTCCAGGACCAACTGTTTCCATTTAAGGCCACGATCGAGACCGCCGCGAACGAAATTGACAATGCGGTGGGGCTGCTGGCGGCGGCAGATCGCAGCGCTTTTGTCTTGACCGAAACCGGGGTCGAAGTCGCCAATTTGGCGACCGCTGAAAGTCAATCGATTTCGGTGGGCACAGATCTGACGAAATTGCAAACCTTGCCCGACGGAAACCTGTTGGTGATCGGTGGCGAAGCGGGTGGCGATTCCGCGTGGATCGTCGATCCTGATTCCGGCATCGTCAGCGCAATCGATTTGTCCGGCAGCGAGTCATCGAATTTGTGGTCCGATGTTGCCATCGATGGCGAGGGACGCGGAGTGGCGTTGGCCGACAGCTCGGACTCGGTCGCGGTCCAGTCGCTCGATGCTTCCGATGCCGATCTTGGGTTGGTAGTATCCACGACCACTACCATCGTGCCCGCCGATGCAACGGTCATCACCTCGGACACCGGACCACGCAGCGTCTTTGCCTGGGCAGGCGAAGATGGTTTGCAATTGTCACTGTGGAGCAATGAAACCGCTTCGATGATCAGCACCGATCCGATCGAAGTGGCGGGCGTCAGCAGCCTGCTCGATTTTGACGACGCGTCGGGATTGTTGGTACTCAGACAGACCGATGGCGGAGTCAGCGTGGTGGACGCGAACGCCGATTTTGCTTCGCTTCATTCGTTCCCTGACATGACGGGCCCGATCTCGCTTGACGGGGCGCGTGATCTGTTGATGACCGTCTCGCCGCTGGATCCTGTGCTGCGGGTTGTCGACTTAAGAGACGGGTCGGTGATCGCCGACCAAGCGATCGATTTATCGACCATTGGTGACATCGCGGCGATCGACCACAAGGGGAAACCCGACGCGATCACCGTTCTCGGTTCCGCCGGTGTGATCGAAGTTTCGCTGCGACGCGACAATTCTCATCATGTCAAGATTGTCGATGATCAAGACGCCGATCCGATTCGGTTCGCATTGTTCGTCGACGGCGACAATACGGCGCCGAGCTACGAAAACCTGCCTTCGCTGACAACCAACGAAGACCAAACGCTGCAACTTGCTGCTCCCGGGGCCCGCATCGGAGCGCAGGACATCGAGAACGATCATTTCGTAATCGTCCAACACGGCACCGCGTCACATGGCACGGTGGAAATCGCAGTGGACGGATCGGTCTTGTATACCCCGAATCCTGACTTCTTCGGTACCGATTCCGTCTCGGTGACGATTCATGATGGCGTCACTGAATCGGAACCGATCGATCTGTTGATCACCGTCGCACCGGTGGCCGACCCTCCGGTCGATGTCATTTTCCATTTTGACCCGATCCCCGAAGCCCTGGCGATTGGCGCCCCTATTGGGTTAATCGAGGTGATTGATGTCGATGGCATCAAAAATCACGTCATTCAAATCGACGACCACCGTTTTCAAATCGATGACCATGGCATGCTGATTTTTATCGGCGGGGTGAATGGTGAAGGCTTGAATTTTGAGGTCGAGCCTTGGATTCCGTTGACCGTGTCGGTCACCGACCCCGAATTCGATATCGAATTGGTCAGCTATCCCGCGGTCATCGTCACCGATTCCAACGATCCCATCACCGGCATCTCGCCCAGCGAAGCAACTGTGTTTGAGAACGCGGTGGGCGACACGGTCGCCGAATTGCGTGTCAATGACGAAGACACCGAGCAATTCCATATTTTGACGGTGGATGACGAGCGCTTTGTGATCGACGGATCCGATTTGCGACTCGCCGACGGTGTTTCGCTGAACTTCGAAGAAACCCAAGAGATCGTGGTTAACGTCACCGCAAAAGAGTTTGGTGTGAACGGCGCCCCGTTTACTCAGCCAATTACGATTCACGTCAAAGACCTGCCCGAGCAGCCAGTGGTTCTGGACTTGGTCGGGGGATCGTTGGTCGAATTCGAAGCCGGCGCCGTCGCGGGCACGCTGACGCTCGACGGTCAATCCGTCAATAGTCGCTATGTCATGACCGTCGATGACACGCGATTCGAAGTGACCGATGGTCTGTTGAAACTGATCGACGATCAATTCGTCAAGCAGTCGACGCAAAGCGAGATTCAATTGACGGTCACTGCGACCGACTCGAACAACGAGTTCCAATCGCTGTCGTCGACCTTTGTCATTGACGTTCTCGAAAACGAGACTCCGTTTCACAACGATGCCAATCCCTACGATGTTGATAACGGAGGCTCGGTGACCGCCGCCGATGCCTTGGCAATCATCAACTTCTTGAACGTTTATGGACCTGGCCCTGTCGGTGCAGGTGACCCGGCGTTTGGCTACGACGTGAACGCCGACGGATCGGTGACCGCGCTGGATGCACTGCTGATTCTCAACGAGATCAATCGCAGCGGAACCGGAGGCGGCACCGTGGGCGGAGGCGAGCAGGACGACACCTCGGCCGATGGCGAACAGACGGTTCCACCACTGCAGATTCCTCGAATCGCCGAAGGGTCGCAGGACGAATCATCCAATCCGCGTGACCCTCGCACCACCGACCGTGCGATTGCCGATTCGTTCCGCCAGACTCACAAAACAGGCCCTGCCGCATTCGCGCCGGCTTCTGATCAACTGGCTCGCCAGATCGCGTCGGTGCAAACCGGTTCGGTCCTGCCAAGCGATTTTTCGGACCAAGTTGACGAAACGATTCGCCTGTTGTCGGACACCTAAAAAGGGTGCGGACCACCTGTTGGCAAACTGGGTAGTTTTCGGCTTTAAATCTCAGTCGATTGTAAAATTCACGTCAAAGCAATCGCTTTCCTAATAAATCGGACTCCGATTCGTTTAACTTCGATAGTGCAAGCTCCCTTCGCGTGGCAGCCAACTGCGTTCACGCGAATTCTTTTCTTGTTGCTTCGGAGAGAACGTGATGTCCCTTTCTTCCTTCACGCCGCGTTGGTCTTGTCGCGGCCTTTTGTGCAGCGTCGTTGCCACCGCATTGACCTTGAATCTTGTGGCCGACGAACCGGCAACGCTTCCCGCCGAATTGTCTCGCCCGGCTGCGCAGACGACTACGATCGATCCGGCGGCTGACCGTGCGAATACAGAGCAGGCGAATACAGAGCAGGCGAATACAGAGCAGGCGGATACAGAGCGGGCGGATACAGCGAAAACGACCAAGGATGCAAAAGCCAAAAAGAAAAACAACAAGACGCAGAAGAAAGCGACCACCAAGATGGTCAATCAGGGGCTCAGTTGGCTGGTCGCAGCTCAACATTCCGATGGTGGCTGGGGCGGCGGCAGCCATGCTCAGCAGCAGATCCTTGATCCGGCGAAATTTCCATCGGATCCTGCCACGACCGCGTTTGCCGCATCGGCATTGATGCGTGCCGGGCACACGCCCACCGAAGGCAAGTATCGCGATAGCGTGGTCAAAGCGATGCGTTATCTGGTCAAAGCGGTCGAGAACGCGGATCCCGACGCTGACCGGATCACATCGATCCAAGGCACTCAGCCGCAAACCAAATTGGGTCAGATGATTGATACGGCGATGACGGCCCAATTTTTGACACGTGTGTCCGAAGTGCTGCCCAAAAACGATCGCTGGCACAAGCGAGTTGAATCAGCATTGGCCGCCTGCCTCGAGCGAATCCAACGCACTCAATCCAAAGACGGCAGCTGGAGTACCGGTGGCGGATGGGCTCCGGTGCTACAATCCGCTCTCAGCTGTAATTCGCTTGAATTCGCCAGGGCACTTGGCAAGGACGTTGACGTCAAGAAACTAGAAAAGGCTCAGCAATATCAAAAACGCAATGTGAACGCCGAAACAGGAGCAGCGTCCTCGGGTGCAGCGGCTGGCGTTGAACTGTACGCGTTCTCGGGTGGTTTGCGTGGCAATGCGGCAGATGCGGCCCAAGCCGAGCAGACGATCGACGAAGCCAAAAAGCAAGGCAAGCTGGCCGCTGATGCGGACGTCACCGAAGAAAACTTGCGAATCGCCGGCAAAGACGCTCAGAAAGCCAAATTACTGGGCGATGCCGTGGTGCAAAACCAAGCTCAATTGAGTCGGCTCGATGACGAACGCTTGTTGTCAGGGTTCGGTAACAATGGCGGCGAAGAATTTTTGAGCTACCTGATGACTAGCGAATCGTTGGTGATCGCCGGAGGTGATGCTTGGGAAAAATGGAACGCCAAGATGATCGACCGACTAGCCATGGTGCAAAACCCCGACGGCAGCTGGAACGGACACCACTGCATTACCAGTCCCGTGTTCTGCACCGCGGCGGCATTGCAAGTGATCACCACTCAAAACGACATCAAGCTTCTGAAGCGGATCGCGTCTGCGAAGTAATGCAGATGCGTTTAGGCACGTCGATTGTGCCACCAAGATTCGTGGATCTTGCTAAAAGATTCTTGGATCAACAAATGTATTGGATCTTGCGAAAGATCCAGCGTGCAGGACGTGTAGCCACGTCCACTACGGATAAGCGGCTCACTCGGCCGGTTCGGCTTGAACAGCAAAAACTCCGCCCCCATTTTTGGTCATTGCGTGATGAACCCCTCAATATCTCGTCGTGTTTTTTTAGTCAGCGGAATCGCGGCATCGATTCTCGGATCACGTGTTCGGACACTGAATGCGACGGAGCAGGACGAGGTGCGATCGCCGTCTCAGACGCTGATCAAGTCACTGCGTGATTATCTGCTTGCTCAGCAGTCGCCCGATGGAGCATGGAGAAGTCAGACGTATGCGTTGCTGAAAAGCGGACAGGCGTTAACCCCGTTTGTCTTGTCGATCTTGCAAGATTGCGATTCCAAGTTTGTCGAATCGGTTACCGCAGCGCAAGCCCACTCGTGGATGATCAACCACATGCGAAACGGTGTGCTTGGTGTGGCCGACCCGGATGTCTTGGAGTATCCGGTGTTTGCAAGTGCGTTTGCACTGCGTTGTTTTAACGCGATGTCTGACCATGGCGCCGTGGTTGATTCACTACGTCGCTTTTTGATCGGTGAGCAGTTCACCGAGTCACGCGGCTTCCCCAAGACACATCTCGCCTATGGTGGATGGGGATTTGGGGGGCCGCAACCCGCTGGGCAAACCGGGCACATGGATTTGGCTCACACCCGCTGGGTCTTGGCGGCCCTCCGCGACAGCGGTCATCGCCGTGCGGTGGCGGACGCCGACTCGGCTAAAGAACAATCCCAATTAAATCGAACCTTCGCAAATGCTCAACATTTTCTGCGATTGCTGCAAAAACACCCGAGTGAACGTCGTCCTCAGCCCGCGTTCGAACACACAACGAGCCAAGACAAAACGCAGCGGACCGCCGTTTATGATGGCGGGTTCTACTTTTCGCCGATCGTTTTGGCTGCGAACAAGGGACGGATCGGGCAGACTCAGGCCCAGACGTTTTTCCGCAGCTATGCCACTGCGACGTGTGATGGCGTGATCGCATTGTTGGCTTCAGGCGTGGATATGAACGACGAGCGAGTTGTCGCGGCGAAGAAATGGCTTCAGCAGCACGACGACTGGGAATACCCCGACGGTATTCCTCGAGATTACCCGGAACCTTGGGGCGAAGCAGTCTATTTCTACCACCAAGCGGTCCGGGCGGAAGCATATTGGCGACTAGGGATCAGCGGTGATTGGGCTGATCAGTTAGTGGATCGATTGCGTCGTCATCAGAGTCCCGACGGCAGCATCGTCAACCGACGCAGCGGGTTGATGAAAGAGAATGATCCGCTGATGTGTTCCGCATTGGCCTTGATTGCCGCCCACTTTGCCGATCGGCAACTCAGTGGTATTCCCGCGTCATCCACCGCGACACGCTAACGGCTTGGAAAGCCGAGCGACAATCTTAGTTTGGAATCCAGCGGTTGATGACGTCCGAGCTTGGCCAAAAGTCTTGGCGACTTTCGCTGCGGGAACCCAGCTGCCGGATCGGACGAATTGGATCACTCGCCTTCGATGTACTTCAGCTGAATGTCAGTCTTAGGCAATTTCTGTTTCAGCTTATCGACTCCTTCTTGAGTCACGGCGGTGCGAGTCACTTTCAGATCTTTCAGTGCCGTCAGTCCTTCGAGGTGAACCAGTCCCGCGTCACTAATTTGCGTCGACCCCAAATGCAAGAAGGTCAATTTCGTCAGGTCACTCAGGTACGGCATACCTGCGTCGGTGAGCCGCGTGTTATCCAGGTTCAACGACTCGAGCGACGTCAGCCCCTTGAGCGGTTCGACTCCCGCATCCGAAATATTGACTCGCCACACGTTCAACTTCTTTAGATTGGCAAGCTCACTGAGCGGCTGCATTGCATCATCAAACAGCTGAGCACACTCGCTGATGTCAAGCTCTTCGAGCTTTTTGATTTTTGGCAGCTCGGCCATTCCCATCGCATCGATTTGGTTTTTCGCCAATCGAAGTTTTTTCAAGTTCGGAAAATTGGCGAGGATCGTGATCGCGTCGTTACCGATTGTGGTTTCGGCCATGTACAACTCTTGCAAGTTCTTTAGGCCGGTTATTTCCTCGAGCCCCACTTCGCTGATCCACAAAAAGTCGATCGCCAACACCTTTAGGTTGCTAAGTTTGGCGACATGCTTCATCCCGTCGTCGTCGACCGAGCAGTCGCCACTTTTTCCGGACAATCGCAGTGCTTTCAATTTGGAAAGCGGTGTCAGATTGGCCAGTCCCGCGTTGCCGATTTTACAATCTCGCAGATCAACATTTTCCAGCGTTGTGACTTCGGCGAGCGTTTTCAGTCCCTCGTCGCTGATCGCCGTCGCACCCAGCAAGACCGAACGGACCCGTTTTAGTGGTTTCAGCAATTCGAGTTGCGAGTCATCGATCGAGGTGCCACGAAAATCGACTTCCACAATCGCGCCGTCGGCATCCTTTTTCACTTTGGCTGAGGTGGCTTCAATCGCCGCCACCGCCTCGGGATCGTCTGTGGCAGCCGGTTGGACTTTTGCCGCTGCAGCCGAAGGAGCGGGGTCGGCCGGTTCCTGCTTCGAATCGCAGCCCGTGCTAAGGACAAGGCAGTTGCCAAGAACTAGAAATGCAAACGTGAGAGATGTAATTCGCATGAATCAAACTAGGTGGGTTAAAGTGGAGTCGTTACGCTTGTTTAACAGCATAAATGTCTAACAGCATAAACCGATGGATGGACCGAGCGTAGCAGAGCGATCAAAAATTGCAGGGCGTCATGCAGGGGGTAGGACGTTGCCAAGGCATCAAGGGGGCATGAACTCGCGTAATCATAGCAGACGCACGGATGAACGTTTAGAATAAAGCTCTGGCGTGGTTTCTCTATCTTTGACAAAGGCATTTTTATGCGTTCTCGCTCTTGCACCGCGATCGTTTTGCTGGCAGCTCTACTGGCCCATGAAACGACAACCCCTTTGAGCGTCTCGGCCGAATCGCCGACCACCTCGACAATCGTCTCTACTTCGGCGGTGAAGTGGTTCGAGCAAAACCAAGATGACTTCCTCGATCTGTATCGTTGGCTACACCAACATCCCGAGCTTTCGTTTGAGGAAGAGAAGACGGCGGCGAAGTTGGCCGAAATTTGGCAGGAACTCGGTTTCGAAATGACCACCGGCGTCGGTGGCCACGGAATTGTGGGAGTCATGCGTAATGGCAACGGGCCGGTGGTGATGATTCGCACCGATTTGGATGCGCTGCCGGTGACCGAACAAACGCCGCTTCCATTTGCCTCGACCGTGCAATCAACTCGCGAAGACGGCAGCAGCACGGGCGTGATGCATGCTTGTGGTCATGACATCCACATGACCAACTTGACGACCGTCGGCCGTTACATGAGCGAACATCGAGACCAATGGTCGGGAACGCTGATGATGATCGGCCAACCCGCCGAAGAGCTTGGCGAGGGCGCCAAGGCAATGTTAGAAGACGGTTTGTTCACGCGATTCCCGAAGCCTGATTATGCTTTGGCCATTCACGTCAGCGCCGACAAGCCCACCGGCGCAATCAGCTTGATGCCCGGCTATTCGCTCGCCAACGTCGACAGCGTCGACATCACCGTGAAGGGGCGTGGCGGTCATGGCTCGGCTCCGCATTCAACGATCGACCCCATCGTCCAAGCCGCGGATTTGGTGTTGTCGCTACAGATGATCGTCAGCCGTGAAGTGAAACCGATCGAGCCAGCGGTGGTGACCGTGGGTTCGATTCACGGCGGCACAAAACACAATGTGATTGGCAACGATTGCAAGCTGCAATTGACAGTACGAAGTTACAGCGAGGAAGTGCGACAACAAGTGCTCGCCGCGATTCGCCGACGTGCCTTGGCAGTTGCGATGGCACACAATGCCGAAGAACCGGACGTCCTGATCAGCCAAGGCACCCCGTCGCTGAGAAACGATGACGAATTGACAGCAAGAATGACGAAGCTGTTTTCCGATGTGCTTGGGGTAGAAAACATGATCCCAGGTGAACAATCGATGGGAGGCGAGGACTTTAGCCGTTACGGGATCGCCGGAGTGCCGATCTTGATGTACTCCGTCGGCTCGGTCGATCAATCGCGACTCGATCGTTTCGAGCAGCTTGGCATCCCCGCACCATCACTGCATTCGGGAATCTATTACCCGGATGCTCCGGAAACGCTAAAGACCGCCTTTACCACGATGACCGCATCGTTATTGGACCTGTTGCAGCCGTCGCCTTGACCCGCAGGCCGGAACAACTTGCCCCGTAGGCCGGAGCAAGGACGAAAACGAATGCGTTTTTACATTCCAGCCACTGCGGCTGCCGCAGTGATACATTCCGTAGCGGAACTCGCGCGTCCGTTTTGGCGGGCATAAGTCAAGCCAACGAAAGTTCGGACGGGCTGTTGATTTAGTGAAGTTTCCTGCGGCAGGGGTGTATGACGGACTTCCTCGTCCGTCAATGGTGTATTCGACGGACTAGGAAGTCCATTGTACGCCTAAATCAACAGCCCGCCCGCGACTTCCGCTACAAAGCTCAATCCGTCGCAACGCCGTGCTTAATCTTCGGGACGTTCGCCAGCGGGGGCCATCTTGACCAACTTGGGATCAAACCGAGCCACGGTGTCTACCAAATCGCGTTGCGACGCCATGACTTCATCAATGTCCTTGTACGCCATCGGAACTTCGTCCAACCCGGCCGACATCAACGTTACGCCTCGCTTGGCCAAAAACGGCTTCACGTCTGTCCAATTGAATTGACGCTTTGCTGCGGTTCGGCTCATCTTGCGGCCTGCACCATGTGCCGCACTTTGCAGCGACGACTCGACACCGTTGCCGCGAACCACGTACCCCGGTGCCCCCATCGAACCGGGGATGATCCCCAATACTCCGGCCCCCGCAGGCGTGGCTCCTTTTCGATGGACAATTAACTCTTCACCCGCATGGGTTTCTTTCCAAGCGAAATTGTGGTGATTCTCGATATCCAGGATCACATCGACACCAAGGTGTTTGGCGATTGCTTTGTGAATGCAGGCATGATTCGCCGCAGCATATTCTCCCATCAAATTCATCGCCGCCCAGTACTCGCCGCCCGCTTGAGAATCGAGATCCAACCAAGCAAGGTTGACGAGTTCACGCGGCAGCTCGGGATGCAATTGCTTGGCCACACGGCTGTAGTAATCACACACCGCCGCTCCGGTACCTCGCGACCCGCTGTGGCTGAGCAGTGCCAAATATTGCCCCGGTTCCAGGCCAAGATCCGGACGCGGAAGCGTCAAAATCCCGAACTCAACAAAGTGATTTCCACTTCCGCTGGTTCCCAATTGTTTCCACGCCTTGTCACGGTTCATTTTGGTGATGTGGGATACGTTCCAATCGGCATCCATCACATCATGTTGACGAGGCTTGCGAAACCGAGCTCCGATTCCGAACTGCGTCTCTCGTTCGATCGCCCCCCGCAACCGGTCCTGCTGTTTCTCCAATGCGGTAGTGGGTAAATCCAAGACCGTCATTTTCATACGGCAAGCGATATCGACACCCACGGCGTAGGGAATCACGCAATCTTTGGTCGCCAACACTCCGCCGATCGGTAGCCCGTACCCTTGGTGCGCATCCGGCATCAACGCTCCGCTGTGCGAGATTGGCAATTCGCAGGCATGAGCCATCTGCTGGACGGCGGTCGGATCGAGATCGCGGCCCCATTGTCGCCAAGGCGCAGCTTGCTCGCGACCGACGTAACGCGACTGGGCAGCGAACACCCCCGCCAACTCGGCCGCCAATTTCCCCCACAATTCATGGTCAAGGTACGATGTTGGCGAGCCGACGACGCTGGCGATCGTGTCACGAAGCACAGTGCGTTGCAGACCCGATTCTGCTGCCAATCGGATCGTTTCTTTGGCGATCTGCATCGCCGATCCTTTGGGAACGCCAAGATTGCTGAGTTCACGTGTTTTCATCATAAGTCGCGATTTCTTTCGGTCGCTATGCGAACGCGGGACAGCGTCCCATGCCACTGTCTAAATCCACAGTCCCCAATGCATCAAGACAACGATGGAGCCAATAGGCTCGCCATTTTCAACGAAAACTTTTCTATACTTCTCGCTTTTCGCACATCGAAGGATGCTTGTTGTTCAATCCCAATGCCACAAAATGATGAATTCAGATTAACATGTTTCGGCACACCATGACGATTTCTAAACGCGATCGATTTCCCGGGCGAACCACAGTGAACTCAGCCATGCTTCAGCTCCCAACCCCATCCGCACAACGATGCTTGCGTTTTGCTTTTTTTGTCTTGCTTTTCGTCACATGCGAGGTTGCCGCTAGCCGCTCGACTCTGTTTGCGGCGTCTAACGACCGCCCCAACTTGTTGATCGTATTGGCCGATGACATGGGCTATGGCGACCTTGGCTACACCGGCAGCCAGCAACTGCAGACGCCGCACCTTGATTCGCTCGCGAAATCGGGCGTCTTCTGTAGCGAGGCGTATGTTACCAGTTCCGTTTGTTCTCCATCGCGAGCGGGGCTTCTGACCGGACGTGATCCCCGCCGCTTTGGCTACGAATCGAATTTGAATCAATCCGCTGCCGCGTATGGCACGCGTCCCGAGTTGCTCGGATTGTCACCGAGCGAGCACACATTGGGTGATCAACTTCGCTCTGCCGGTTACGCCACCGCGCTCGTTGGCAAGTGGCATTTGGGTAGCCACGAAGCCCATCATCCTAACGCTCGCGGCTTTGACCATTTTTGTGGCATGTTGGTCGGCAGCCACAATTACTTTCCCACCCCCGACAAACATCAATTGGAGCGAAACGGAGAACCGCTGCGTGAGTTTTCGAGTCCTTACCTGACGGACTTTTTCACCGACGAAGCCCTTCGCTGGATCCAAGGCCAAGACGAAGCGGCATCGCAGCCTTGGATGGTGATGCTTTCCTACAACGCCCCTCATACGCCGATGCAGGCAACGGATCAAGATCTTGCAAAGTTCGCTCATATCAGCGATCCCAAACGTCGCACTTACGCCGCGATGATGTACGCCCTGGATCGTGGGGTCGGACGCGTCCGTGCCTATTTGGACGAAACCGACCAGCTCGAAGAAACCTTGATCGTTTTCTTTTCGGACAACGGTGGCGCCACCAATAATGGCAGCTGGAATGGGCCGCTTTCAGGCGTCAAAGGCTCTCTGCGTGAAGGCGGCGTTCGCGTGCCGATGATTTGGTCATGGCCTGGGCAGTTACCTGCCGGCAAACGAACCGACGCGGTGGTTTCAAGCTTGGATGTGTTGCCCACGTTTATGGCGGCGGCTGGGGCGGAGCTGTTACCACTGAAGCCGTCTCCTTCGCACGAGGACAAACGCAATCGCCGACGCGCCGAAGCAAAATACGGAGCCTACGATGGCATCAATTTGTTGCCACAGCTTCGCGGAGAATCGGCCCCGGCTACTCGCACGCTGTTTTGGCGACTGCAAGGTCAAACAGCGGTTCGCGATGGCGAGGACAAACTGATCACGCTGTCGCATCGTCCCGCTCAATTATTTCAAGTGACCAGCGATCTTGCGGAAGCTGACGACCGTTTTGATGCCGACCGCTCACGTGCCGAACAGCTCTACAAGATGCTGGGAGAATGGGAAGCATCGCTGGCCACGGTGCCACTATGGGGCTCCTCTCCGATGTGGGACGCCGAAAGTGCAAAACACTACGATGATTGGGGCGTGAAGTCAGAGCCTCGCTGATTTCGCAATCCATGACTGCCATTGCGAATGGCAGTCGCCAGAGGACGAAGTAACACGCGAAGAAGTCGCTCAGGCAAGTAACACGGCGTTATCGTGTCGCCATTTCGCGGCCCTGCACCCAGCCTCGCATCTGAAAGCCCGCGGTTCGCCAGCGACGAAAACACCATCGCGAAACCAGATAGACCGCAGCGACGCTGACCCCATGGCGAACGAAGATGGAAAACCATCCAATTTGGACGAAGGGTTGTCCTGCGTTGACGATCGACATGTAGGCATATTCGGCTAACGTCGATAGCGAGATCGAAAACAGCAACAACACCACGGCGACACGGTGCCGTCGCAAATAGCTTAGCGAGGCCGCCCACAACACGATTAAATCGGCAATGATATCGGCGGCGTGGTAAAGCATCATGACTAAATCATTCGGTGGATAGCTCACCACGACCGAGCTGCTGAGTTCGGGTTCAAACAGCCGCCGCATCCCCTGATACACCGCCATCAAAACGGCAATCAAAAGCGTCATCAGGAAAATCCCCGCAATGCTCCAGCGCTGCGGCGATGGCGACGACAGCGGGGCCGAGACCTTGTCATCCCGGGTATCCATCAAGCGGAATTGCCAAAGCCGTCCTGGGACACTCATCCCTAACAGATACAGCGGAACGACGATCAGGTGGAAAACGAGCATCAAGCCAAGCATCCCATACCATCGCTCTCCAAACATCTGCCACATCTGAAAGTCCAAGTAGGGATACAGATTCAGCGCACTGTAGCTGGCAATCAGCAAACCGAGGATCTTCCAAGACGGTCGCCGCGGCGCCGGCCATTGCCACCACACCGCGATTTGCAGCGCAGCAGCGACCAGGATCCCCTGAGTAATCCCCATCAATCCTGACGAAATCACTGACACAATCGTCGTTTCACCCAAGGGGCCGCCATAAACGAATTGGGAATTGAGCAGCGATGCCGCAATGTTCGTCACGAACCAAACCGCGATCAGAATGGCCGCAGTGGCGAGGAAAATGCGGCGACGACTTGATGCGGGATCACGAAGGCTGGTGGCAGGCCGCTGGCTTACAGCCTCCTGCATTTCATGCCCGTGGGGTACAGGACTAAATGGATCTTGATCAAAACTATTCATTCGTTTCCAGCCTTACCGCAATCCGGGCGTCATCAGGGGTTACATCGGGCGATCCGTAGGCCCGGATGACTAGGCACCGATTCACAGTCGACGAGGCGCACTTTCACCGGTACGTAAGTTGCACTTGTGCTTGGATTTGGTTTATTGATTTGTATCGCAGCGTAAAACGCACATTTTTTGCTGACCTGCGATGGCTGTGGCGACGCGTGCGTCACTTTTTTAGGGAGATCCACTGCTTTGACTGCCCCTCATGCTGATCAAACGATGCGTGCCGTGGTCTACGACGACTATGGCGATGCCGACGTCTTGCACGTAACAAGTCTTCCCGTCCCACGGCGATTGCCGGGTCAAGTGTTGATTGAGGTCTTGGCGTCGAGCGTCAACCCGATCGACTATAGGCTTCGCAGCGGAGAAATGAAAGGGTTGCTGCCGGGCGGATTTCCTCGTGTGCCCGGCTACGATGTCGCCGGAGTGATTGCTGATTGTGCCGACGACGCCCCCTTTTCGCCTGGCGATCGGGTGATCGCATTTCTTGATCACGCTCGTGGCGGCGCGCTCGCCGATTTCGCAGTCTGTGCAGTCGACGTGACCGCAAAAATCCCCGATTCGATGACGATCGAAGAAGCCGCCGCGATCCCGTTGGCGGGCACCACCGCACTGCAATCGTTGCGAGACCATGGCAATATGGAAGCCGGTGACCACGTGCTGATCAACGGAGCAAGCGGAGGCGTCGGAATGTTTGCAGTTCAGATCGCCAAGGCCTTCGGTTGTCACGTCGATGCGGTCGCCAGCGGTGACAACGAAACATTTTGTTTATCGCTCGGAGCCGACCATTTCTACAACTACGAGAAAGTCGACTTTACCGAATCAAGTGAGCGTTGGGATTTGATCTTCGATGCCGCAGGCAAATCAGGCTATTTCGAATCACGTGACGTGCTGAACCCCGATGGCCGATACGTATCGACCGAACCGGACGTCAAGGGCATGTTGATGACGCTTGTCACGTGGCCGCTGTCAAAGTCGGGGACGGTGATGTTAGCGAAACCGTCCGCTGATGATCTTCGTGAACTGATCCGTTTGTACGAACAAGGCAAATTGTCGATCACGATCGACAGTTGCTACGATTTCGCCAACGCCGCAGCCGCACATCGACGCGTTGAAGACGGAGTCGATCAAGGCAAAGTCGTACTGCTAAACAAGCCCAACGCCGTTTAGAGTCACGCCGCTGAAACACTCTTGAGCCGAGTGCCGTAAGGCACCGGGTTACGAATAAACGCTTGAGCCGTGGGCCGTAAGGCATCGGGTAATGCGTGGGACCCGGCCGCTTACGCGTCGCGGCTCACTGTTTAAACGCTGGCGAGCCGCCCGGTTGCGGCGTTTGGACCAACCGGTTGCGCCCGAGCGGTTTGTCCCCAACACAATCGGCTGCGACCTTTTCGCAACCGATCGATGGATTCGCCGCGTCTGCGTTGACTTCGAAAGTCGACGCGGCACTAGTCGTCGCGACGAACGAATTTGCAGAATCGACTGAGCTCGTTCTCGGATGTCTTATCTTCGTACAGAAAGGCAAGTTTTTCGGAGTCAAATTTTTCGAAGAACATTTCCCACGAAATGGTCGAAAGCCGATCGTTTCGCGAGCCATACGGAAAATCGATTCTCAACAGCCCCGCCGAATCGCTGTCGTCCGCGGTCGATTCCACCGTGGCTGGAACACCGCCGCGTTCTTCCACCCATTGGCGAATCGTTTCGTGGTCAGTGGTGGTCGATGCCATTTTGCTTCTCCTGTGTGTAATTCCGAATACCGATGATTCTGTGATTAACCACGCAAATCGCTTGCCAAAGGCACATCGGTTGCACCATTAAGTTCCGCTTGCGGGCGGCAACCCAATGCGGTCATCGCATACTCAGGTTGCAAGGGTTCGTTTTTCCGGAACGTCACGCCAATGACGCCGACACACTCCGCCCCAGTCACGCGGGAAAACCGCCTTCTTGTTTACGTTGTCCGGGGGGACCATTATGAAAGTTATCGTCTTTCTTCAGCGAATCATCACGCATGTTTTTCGGGGGCGATATGGTGCCTCCGACGTCTATACCAACGTCCCAATTGAACAAGACGAAATCGAGTTCATCGGCGGGCCTTATGACGGACTGCTGCAACCTTGTTCGCAAGTCGATCGCGTTCCCAGGTCGGTGTGGCTAGCCGTCAGCGTAGCCGCGTTGCGATTCCTGGGGGGCGAGCCCCGATCAGAGCCGTCCGAAGTGCGAAGCGCCGCACTGTATCGGCTGGAACGCCGTGGTGGTAAACCACGCTATCTGTTCGTTGAACAACAAATCCTCGACGGTGGTAGCCTTGCTCGATAAGCCTCTCGGCATCTGTCTCGACACAGCGTGTCCCGTGCACTGTATCCTGTGCGATGAGTCCGGTGTAATCAGTCTTGCCTAGTCGGCCGAAGCATGTCACGGATAGATCGATACACCAGCTGTCGAAGTGGTTGTCATCCGGTCACGTGGATGCCATCGCGCAGACCCCGCCGACCTTTCCCGCAATCAAGGCGACCGACTGCGACAATTACGATACGAAAAAAACGCATAGCGAAGATCGCTATGCGTTTTCGTTTCTGGCAAACGAGCAAATCGTTTACGGTTGTGGCGATGGTGATCGCTTATTCGATTTCTTCTACCGCGTCATCGTCATCAAGCTCTTCGAGTTGATCCGCTTTCTCTTCGCCTTGCGACTCGATGCGATCGGCCTTGTTTTCGCCACGCTCTTCGATGGCATCGGCTTTCGCTTCACCGCGGTCTTCGATAGCGTCAGCACGCTCCTCGGCATTGTCTTCTACCGCTGGCTTAGCCGACTCGTAGCGGTCGCGAATGTTTTCGGCGGTTTGCTGGCTTTCTTCGCGGATCGCCTCAGCGGTCGATTGCGATTCATCGCGAACATCCGACGCATACTCTTGCGTGTTGTCGCGAACGGCGTCAGCCTGCTCGTCGTACACGCTGTCGTTGCATCCGGCGGCGGCCAAACAAACCGAAAGTGCCAATGTGGAGATTGCAAGTTTCATCGTTTTTGTTCCTAAACTTATCGAGGGTGGGAGGTTTTGCTCTGAACATCAAAAATGGCTAGCCGTCAGGTCGCTGGCACCCATTGCAACCACACGCCGTTGACTGGCCATGGATAGGGCATAGACGCAAGCGGTGTGCCACATCCAAAAATTTCAGTAGCGATGCCAATTTGCTTCATTCGCCGCACGCTTCCGGCCAAAATTGGTCGCTCAGCGTTAGCGGTGGCCGCAAACCAGCCAGCCGCCTAAGGATTGGCCCCCTTCAAATACGCCTCGCGGTATCCCGAAGCCGCCATCGGGGCGGCGGCCTCGAAGCCACCATCGACGCTCCAGCGTGCTCCGGTCACAAACCCACTCTTCTCGCTTGCCAGGAACTCGATCACCGCCCCCACTTCATCCGGATAGCCTGGCCGACGAACCGGAATGGCCGGGCGAACCGAATTCTCGATATCTTCGGGCCCCATATCATTCATCGGCGTGGCAATCTCGCCGGGCGCCACCGAGTTGACCGTGACGTTCAGCGGCGACAGATCCAGTGCCAAACACTTGACCAAGCCTCCTAACGCATGTTTGCTCATCGTGTAAAGCGTATCGCTGGGATTTGCCATCACCTCATGCACGCTAGTCACCACGATGATCCGTCCAGGGGTTGGCCGTGGTGGCCCGTCGAGCCCCTTTGGCAACAGATGCTTGATGCTGCGTTGGATCGCGATCATCGCACCGAAGGTGTTGACGTTAAAAATCTTATACGCGGTGTCCAAATCCACGTCCGGCATCTTTTTGCGAACCATCATTCCTGCGTTACTGATCATCACATCCAAACCGCCCAATTGATCCACCATCGCGTCAACGCAGGGATTGGCGGATTCAGGATCTGAAAGGTCAAGTTGCTTGACGACACAGCGACGTCCGAGCGACTCCACTTCGGCAGCCGTATTCTGGGCCTCCTTGTCGTCGGTCACATAGGTGATGGCGACATCATATCCTGAGCGAGCCAAACAGAGCGCAGCGGATCGTCCAATGCCAGTGCTGCCACCAGTGATGATTGCTTTTCGTGAATTCATTGTATTCGTTTCAGAGTTAGAGATCGGTCGCAACCATCATCGACGCGTAGGTACGATCGGGACGGGGCGACTGAGACAGGACGGTTAAGACAGTGCAATGGAAATACGGGCATCGGAGCGACAGATCGATGGCGAGCCCGGGCGGTCAGACAAATGATCTGCGTTTGCGGCTGCCAATATTGAAAGAATCGTCGAGGCAAAATACATACCATCCCGTCCCCGCAAATTGGCTCAAAACGAAGCCCCGCGTCGAACTTTTTAAGTTGCGTTTATATCACAACCCGAGAAGCGTCAACGAGGGAATCTCGGTCATGACACGGTCCCTCGCTGACGCGTCGGGTTGTGATTTGCCGAGAAAAACGACGATAGCGCAACGTCAAACCGAGGGACGCGGGAAATCCGAAAATCAGGCGTGATCGCCGTCGCGCCGTTCCTCATCCCGTGGGCCGCGATTAGATTTCTTCGTCAACAAAGATGATATGGCGAAAATAATGTTGCGACTCGAAACTGGCACCCAACGCCCCGATCAGCAAACTCAGTGAAGCGGCAAACACCGCCATGTGAGGCCGATCTATCGAGTTCAGTTGACGTTCAGTATGAATCGTCGACGATGCCCATGTAACAATTAGCTCGTTGGGGAACAAAAAATGGGCCAAGATCGCGCCTACAACGAACAATGCCAACCAAGTCGTCGCCATGCCCACAAAGACAATGCCAAACGCTGCGGCGGAAGTGACCACCGATTGTTCGCTTCGCCGCGTCCCACGACGTACCAACAATTGTTGCCGGAGCACCACGTAGAATGTGGTGGACAACATGGTGATCACAAACAACACGAACACATTCCCAGCCCCTTGAGCCAGAGCCAAGTCCCATGCTTCTGCAGTCATCAACAGCACCGCCAGCGTCGAAAACGCGGCGATCGTCAACCGGCTCAACCGCTGAGGAAACTGCCATGGACGTGCGGCCCAAATCGCTTGGTAGATCTCTTTGCGATTGATCCACGCAGCACGGAATGCAAATGTCGGATAGGCCAACCGTCGTCCGGCACCTTCCTCGAGTCGTTGATCGGCGATCTCGGCGAGCGCTGCCCGCTGACGTGCCAAACTCTCACTATCGATCCCGGCCATCAAGTCGAGCGCTTGCGCATTGGGGGGATGATACAGCAAGTCATTGGGATGATCACTTTTTGCCAACCCAGTCAAGTGCCCAATGCTATGCAACATCAACCGGCTCAACCGACGAGCGATTCGCTCGATCCGTTCTTCGGGATTCGCTTCGACCCCTAATGCCTGAGGGTCAATCAACGACATCGAGATGATCGCGGTATCCAACGGCCGGCTGAGGGCTGCAAAACAGTAGGGCGAATAGTTGCCCACCAGTTCAGCGGCCGTCAAGACAAACGCAAAGTCCCAGTGCCGCGAATCTCGTTCTTCGACCGCCTGTTGCAGCAGCAAACTCGGCTCGACTCGACCGCTGACACTCATGCTGGTCCCCGCCAGCTCGGGGCGTTTGATCTCAAAAAAATGAAACCGAAACGAGGGAAACAACTCGGACAGACGAGCATCGGTTTGTTCGACAGCTAATTTCGCGGCCTGCGAATCCACTGCATCCAGTGGCCCCGCGACAATCACTCCGATTTCAATCAGGCTGCCATTGCCGTTCCCGTTTCCCGCTGCGTTGGGATGACCGCCCGCGATTGGACTAACCGCGTTTGCACGGTCCGCCGCAATTGGATCGGCAGCGTGTGATAGAGGGGCATCGGGAAGATCAGTCATGACAACGCTGTTCTACTGTATTGTTCGCGATCCGCGTTTATTGCTTACTGGAAACCACTTTGATGCCCATAGCGAATCCCCCCGTCGGCAAATCCCGCGACTGGGGCGGCTCAGTATCACCGCTGTGAAATCTGCAGTGTTCGGAAAACCAACAGGGATCAAACACAAAAACTAAAATGGACCGAGAAGCCGTCTGGCTTCAAAGGCTTTTGGCTCTATTGGGTTTGACACTATAACACGCTCGTCTAGTCATCACGCCGCGGGGTTACTGCAATGACGTGCAGGGAAACTGCAATCGATTGCAGACGAATCGTCATTTCCGTGGCCGAGCGACGGAGTTTCCGCGGGCTCATTGCGGAATTCCCACTATTTTGAAAGACTTCGCCCTTAGCCGATCACGGTTGCGACCACGCCGATCGCGGCGATGATCCCTCGATGTATTACCAATAGATTAAATCGCAGCAGCATGCCTCAAAATCAAATGAATCCGACGATGTTTGACGTGCCCGATGGCCGCGGGGTTAGGCGTTTTGCTGCAAGTTTGGCCATTTTCAGTCTGATCGCACTGACAGTCACCACTTGGATTCTGTTTGATGTCGCGAGAGAACAAGAGATCGTTGCACGGATCATCCAACATTTGCCCGAGAGCGACATGGCAGTAGCCCAAGAGCTTTCGGGAGACCTGCGATTGCGAAGCAAGCTATCGTTCCTGTTGGTACTGAATATCATTGGCACGGCAATTGCCTTTGCCTTCGTCATTCGCGGCTATTTGTCCAGTGAACGGTCCTTGCGAGATGCGCAAGTGTTGGCCACCGATATCCGTGCCAGCATGGATGGAGGCATCATTACGACGGATCGAAACGGAACGATGACAAGTTTGAACCCACGCGGTCGCGAACTGCTAGGCCTTGGCGAAAACGAAGGCGTGGGGATGACGCCGTCTCAGGCGGGCCCCGAGCATGCGTTGCTCGAATCGATTTGCAACGAAGTCAATTTGCGTCAAACCGCGATCCGGGATCGCGATTACACGATCAATCGAAATGGCCATGAACAAACCCTGCGTGCCGGTTGCACCCGACTTAAAAACCAGCGAGATGAAACCATCGGTACGGTCATTCATATTCGCGACGTCACCGAGCGTGTGTTAATGGAGCAACGGTTGCGACGGATGGAACGTTACATGGGGCTAGGTTCGTTAGCCGCGGGGCTGCAGCATGAAATCAAGAACCCGCTTAGCGCCCTTTCACTGCATATCCAATTGTTGTGCGAACGGCTTGCCGGCGACACGCATGACAACGAAACCCAAGAACTGCTGAACGTGCTTCACACCGAAGTTGCTCGCATCGCCAATGTGCTGGACAGCTTTCGCAACTACGCGTCGGTCAACGAGCTGGGCCGTTCGTGGGTTGACGTTGCCACGTTGATCGAAAAGCTTGTCCGATTTCTGCATCCCCAAACCAAAAAGCAAAACATCTCGGTCAAAGTCGATTTGCCCCCGGAATCACTCGGTGCGATCGAAGCCGATTCGGTGCGACTTGAACAAGTGCTCTTAAACCTTGCACTGAACGCACTCGCAGCGATGCCTCAGGGAGGAACCTTGCGATTTCGCTTGAGCAAGAAGGAAGATTTTCTAAGGATCGATGTGGCGGACACCGGGAATGGAATCCCGCCGGATATTCAATCACAAATCTTTGACCCCTATTTCACCACCCGCAACGAAGGTACCGGGATGGGGTTGGCGTTGTGTGACAAGATTATTCGCCAGCATGCCGGTAGTATCGACTTTAGCACAGGCCCGAGCGGGACCGAGTTTTCGGTGCTGTTGCCAATGGAAGAAACCCCATGAGCTCAGATGCATTCACATTGCTGATCGTCGACGATGAACCCAACATTCGCTCGGGACTAGCGCGTGGTTTGGCTGCGGAAGCCGACGTGGTCGAGACGGCTGAAAACGCCGACGATGCTTTGGCGAAATTCGCACAGACGAATTATCAATTGGTGATCGCCGATGTGCGGCTCAACAGCGGCATGACCGGTATCGAGTTGCTGAAAAAAATACGCTTCTCACGGCCACAGACTGCGGTGATCATGATCACCGCACACGGCACCGTCGAAATGGCGGTCGAAGCCATGCATGCGGGGGCCTTTGACTTCATTTTGAAACCGCTCGATTTAAACTTGATCCGCCAACAAGTCCGCAAGGCCCGCGAGTATCACCAACTTCGGGTTGAAAACCAACGGCTGCGATCTCAACTCGCCAGCGCCGGCGAAATCTCGAACATCATCGGTGGTTGCGCGGCAATGCAGGGCGTATTTCAGCATATTCGCCAAGTGGCCGCGACCGAAGCGACCGTGATGATCCGCGGTGAAAGCGGTACCGGTAAAGAACTCGTTGCCCACGCACTGCATGACCTTAGCGATCGCAGCGACGGGCCGTTCGTTGCGGTCAACCTCGGAGCGATGCCTGAAACGCTGTTGGAAAGCGAGCTGTTTGGTCATGAAAAGGGAGCCTTCAGTGGTGCCGCGAGGCAGAAGCCAGGCTGCTTTGAACAGGCTGCCGGTGGCACCTTGTTTCTGGACGAAGTCACGGAGATGTCCGCCAAAAGCCAAGTCGACCTGCTGCGAGTGCTCGAATCGAAACAATTCACTCGCGTCGGCGGCGAACAGGTCTTGCAAACGGACGCACGCGTTGTCTCTGCGACCAATCGTTCTGTCCAAGACATGATTGCCGATGGCACGTTTCGCGAGGACTTGTTCTACCGCTTGAACGTGATCCCGATCGAAGTCCCTCCGCTGCGTGAACGCCGCGAGGACATTCCGCTGTTGGTCGAACACTTCTTGGAACATTTTTGCAAGCGTCACGGCCGACCATCGAAACGACTTGCCCCCGAAGCGATGCAAACACTGGTTGCCGCGCACTGGCCAGGCAACGTTCGCCAGCTTCGAAACGTGATGGAACGGATCGTGGTAACACATACCGGAAATGTGATTCACAGCGGAGAACTGCCCGCCGAACTGTCACGAAAAGAAGGAGCCCATCGAGCACTGCCTCGTTCATTGGCCGAGGCGGTCGAGGTTTGCGAGCGAGAGACGATCCATTTGGCACTGGAGGCTTGTGAGTCGCACCGCGAAAAAACGGCCAAGGCACTCGGGGTCAGCGTCCGCACACTGCACTACAAGATGGGCCGCTATGGTCTGCACTGACCCTTTGCGAAAGTTTTAACGTTGCGAGTTTTTCACAACCCGACGCGTCAACGAGGGAATCTTCATCTTGACTCGGTCCCTCGCTGACGCGTCGCGTTGTCATTTGCCGGGTGAAACGGCAATAACCCAGCCTCAAGATGCGATCACGGGCTGCGCGTCTTTCTGAGTCGAAATCGATTCTGCACTCCCGATTCCGTAGGTGTCGATTCGCCGCAGCCGAATTCCGGTCCAAAATCATGCATTTCCGCTGACGCAAATGCGACTCCTGATCATGACGTCGCCACAGGGGGGGCAAAGTCTGGAGCGATCACAAACGGCAAGACTCGGCGAACGGGACACTCGGTCGTATCGATGATCTGTTCGGCGTTGGCTGCCAACTGCAACGCGGCTTGCGACAACTGTCCGGTCGTGATTCCGAATTCATCCCGGCTGCAAAACGTGGCATCCCGGTCACATTCCGCAAATAACGCGGCAGCACGTTCGGAGTGACGACGCACACCGGTTGAACTTCCCTGGCGTGCTTTGACACCCGCAGCGGCGAGCTTGATTAGTCCTTTCACGAACGCGGCTCGCATCGTCGTCGGTTCCGCTGCCTTCCAGATCGTCTCCCACGCTTCGTGTGATTCCCAATAATAGCCATGGTTCAGTAGATCGATTGCCAAATAGTGCAGGTGAGGAAACGACGACGGATTTTGCATCCCCGCATCCTCATCGCATTGATAGCGGTGACCGCCTACTCCGGAAACAGGATGCGGATGCATTCCCGGGACAAACGCATAGGGCGGAAATGGACGCGAACTCAATCGCGGTGGCAGTGGAGGAATCACCAGCCGAATCATAGGATAAAAGCGATACGTTGCAAGTTTTTGTCTGGTCAACCGAGTTCAGCGTGTCGGTGGAAATGACCTCCATCACCACAATCCGCTGTACGCAAGAAAGTGTACGCAAGATAGTAACGTGCACTGAACCGAGGGAGCCCCCACGGCCTCGGGCTTGCGATCGATCGCTTTGCCACCAGCGGTTTACAACGATTGTTGACGACCACTCAGTACGCAGGCGGGTCGCTGGCGGGAAACGATTCTGCACTGGCTTCGTCAATCGAATCCACGACTCCGTGTTCAGGATCGAATTTCATTTGCTTGCTAGCAGTAGACGATCCTTTTGATTCGGACGATGCATCGGGCTCAGCGTCGCTCCAGCCAATCGCCAACGTCGCCGCTTCACGCACCCGATCGAGCAACTCGGGGTAGCTGTCTGGCTCGGGCTGTTGACTGAATTCTTTCGCTTGCTGCTGACACGATGCCGATCCTTGCGTTTCCGCACGTCGCAGCAATCGTTGACAAAGTTCGTCCCACTCACGTGGTATCCACTCGTTTTTCATCGTTATCTCCCAATCGTTGCAAACCGCTCTCGAAAAACATCGCATCGCTTCCCGAATCAACGCCACCTCGCTTCGTGACCGGGGTATTCGTGATCGGGGTAGCTGATCCTGTGTGCATGCGAAGTGCCATCAAACCGCTTTGCAATCGGATTTCATGATTTTCTTCTGTCGGAACGGCTCAAATCGTTAACGGATCTGCGGCGGTTCAACACGGGCGAAAGTGGTGGCCAAGCGATCAGCTCGACCTCCGAAACAACGCTGCAAGAATAGATTGGTTCACCTCCTTCGGCAAAAGCCAGCACCGCTGGATCACTGCACCTTTTTGGCACAGCAGATGCATTCGCCTTTACGAAGTCTTGTCGTGAGTTTTGCGAACTCATGCAGTGACGAGAACTTCCATCATGTTGAATCAACACTCCCCATGGTTTTAAAGGAAAAATCAATGATTCGTACGCTTATGTTGTCGGCCGCGGTTGTTGTCAGCTCGGTTGTGATGTCAGGACAAGCCAGCGCGTTTGGACATCGTCATCATCGTGGTAGTTGCGCAAGCCAACCGGTCTATCAGACTCCGGTTCGATCCTACTACGGCACCTCGGCCTATACCAATTACCGATCGCCACGTGTGAGTGTCGGCTATGGAGGGTATGGTGGATACCGTGATTTTGGCGGATATCGAAATTACAGTGGCTATCGGGGCTACGGTGGGTACGGCAACTTTGGCCGCTCGTATTATGGAAATCCCGGATACCGATCCGGCGGCATTTCGATCGGAATTGGTCGTGGTGTCGGCATCGGTGGATTGGGGTACCGCGGCTATGGCCTAGGTTGGTAGCCAAGCGGCTTCGATTTGCATCCGCGCGACCGATCGGCGTGCTGCTGATTCAGTCACCAGGAAATCAGTAGCAGTGAGCCCAGTGCCGTAATGCACCGAGTAAAATGTGGGCCCCGGCCGGTCACGCGTTTTGAAGTTGCTGTTTTTGTGCCGGAGGCACTTTATGGGATAGCCTTGGACTTTTTAGTCCAAGGTTTCGGTTCTGAAATTGGGACCCAGTCGCGGAGCGACATTCTGTAGCGAACGATCAAGTCACAAAACGTCCCGCTGGGACTCGATTGATATTGGCGAAAATCACTCGGACTAAAGTCCGAGGCTATCGAAATTTGTCGCTCCGCGACAGCAAATAGCGCAACTTCAAAACTCACGCGTCGCGGCTCACTAAATCAACACAGCCGGACGGCTGCCGCAGACCATCCCATTTCTCAAGCGAGCCGGAAGCGACCGTCGCCATACAAAATGTAGTTGGCCCAGTCGTTTTGCTTTGCAACGGCAAGCTGTTTTCGTGCTTGCGTGACCGAATCACGCAGCGTCAAACCTGCGGTTAACCCCGTGTAGACCTCACCGGCAAAGGCGGCCGCCGCATCGTCCCCGACCTCCCAGAACGTACCGATAAACGCTTCGACACCACTACGCAACACCATCTCGGCGAGCGAATAACTTTCGTATTGCGGCGGTTTGGCGCGGCCGCGAACACGGCCCGCCTCACATGCATTGAAGATCACCACACGAGGAATCGGGGCAACGGCACTCAAATCTTGCGACGTCAGTCGCTGGTTCCCTGCCAGCAACAGACCGGATTGAGTCCGATCGTCTTCATCAAAGTAGGCGTGCCCACAATAATGCAGCACGTCGACTTGTTGCAGCATGTCAATAACATCGTCTCGCGTGACCGCTTGGTCGTCGTCTCCCAAACAGATCCACTGCACGTCGTTGCCCATCGCAACAAGCGTTCGCTTGATGGCAAGTCCTTCGCGGCGAGCTCCGTCGAGATCGTTCGTCGGATCGATGACCAACCCCACACTCAATTTCCTTGCCAAACGCGGACGACCGAACGAGGTCGACATGCGGCTTCCGCTGACCGCCAACCAACGGTGAATTCCACCCCGAATCGCGGGAACATCGTCGGCAAGATCTCCATCGGCGAATCGCATCAATTCGAAAGGAATTTTCGACGCGGTCACGTCATGAGTGATGGCGATCGGACAATTTTTACAGCGGTTCCAAAAATCATCCGCATTGTCACCAAACAACAACTTCACCAGTGCGATCCCGCGTTCCCGCAAGTCATCTTCGTGTGGCGTCAACTTGTTTCTGCTGCCACGACCTGTGGATAATTGGTCGATCGTTTGCGGATCCACTGGCACAGCGTGAGTCCATGCGACTCCGGTTCCATGTTGCGGTAACGCGGTCACATCGAGCACGTTGTCCTTGTATTTAACCAGCAAACTGAACCATGGGTACGACGTGGGTGGCTCGGCTTGAGTCGGTTTTAGAACCGTGGTCACATCGGTGTCATTACGCGGCCGCAACGTTTCCAACAACTGCCGGAACCGACCATCATCTGCTTCGACCCATTTGATCAACAAACCATCAGGACGCCTTCGAAAGCCTTCCAACATCGCTTTGACCGCATCTTCGTAGTGATGCAGCGTTGAACCGCCAAACGTGACAACAGCAAGTGAATCAAATCCTTCGGCACGGCATGTCAACATGATATGTTCGGCCGCTTCACGGATCGCCTTTTGCACGTTTGCCATCGTTTCATTATTCTCGGACACTTTGCCGAGCGACACGGCGCAAAGGTAGTCGACGTCAAGTTGGTCGCTGCGAACTCCAATCAAACGGCCGAGTTGCGATTGAGCCTGACGCACCATCCCCCCGGTGATCCGATCAATCGCGGCTCCGGCACCTTGTGGATCAACGTCCTCAAACACAGGTAACGCCAACACATCCGCGTGGGTTACCGAAGTGACGTTGCCGTGGATCGCTTCGATCCGAAGCTTGCCATCGCGAACCGTACGTAGCGTTCGCCAACGCATCAACCCTTCGGAAACCAGCGAGCTCAATAAGATGGGATCGGTTGCATTGAACAGCACTTCGTTTTGTTGGCGATCGAGTCCATTGAATTCTCGCCACTTCGCATCATCGTCACCCAACGCCTGAGCAAACTTGGCGATGAATTTCGCCAGTGCCAACAAATTTGTGGGCAGTTTTAACCGACCCCGTTTGGGATGATGATCAAAATCCCAGACCAGTCCAGTGAATCGGCGATTGCCGCCATAGCTTCGCTCGTCCCAAAAAGAATCGTCTTCATCGGGCCGCTGCATCAAGCGAGTCAATCGCCGCGTCAGCCCACCGAAGCCACCACACAAATAGACGGGTTGTTTCGCATCAAGGGCCCGGTACACCTCTTCGGCAACACCTGAAAATCGACCGCCATACCCGGCTTTCCCCTCGACTTCCCTCGGAAACAGTTGGCCTCCGATTGCGACGCGAGCGTCGGTTTCTGCCGTCATCACCGCTCTCATTTCCGATAGCAACATCCCAAACGGCAGATGTTCATATTCGTCCGAGGAAAAGATCCGGGCTCCTGCGAGATCTTTCGATTTACCCATGTGACGAAGTTGGCAGCGAACCGTCTCTGGGACGTCGTCCAGTTTTGAAGTGGCGGACTGAAATACCCGCAATCGCTGTGCGGGATTGATTGCCGTTTCGTTGTACGCATCGATCAACTCGCCAAGCAGCGGCGTCATCGAAGTGGCTCGGCCGATTTTAAAACCACCTCCGTAGCTGATCGAAGCCCCGCCTCCGATCAGACTTCGCGTCATTTGAACCACGGCATCCTGCAAATGCAGTTGCGTCTGCCCCAGTTCGAACTCTTCCTCACGAATGTACGACACCGATAAACCGACGCGAATGCCATCCAAGGGTGTTATCAATCGTCCCGCAGCGTCATTGCTGATCCCACGCCCGATCAACGACGATGGCGTGATTGGATGCAGCAAAGGGGCCGCTGCACGCAGCACTTCGCGGCCCTCGGGCGTCAACGCAGGATCAGGATACAAAACCGTACGTGTCGCCGCATCACGGAGCGGACCGCTTGTCAGATCGAGCAACTCGGGTGCACGGCCGATGACAGCGGTGTTCAGCGGCAACTGAGCTGTTGCGATAATACGATCGGCAATCAAATGAAAATGCACATGCCGCAAGTATTCAACCGCTGCCATCCGCAGCAAGGTTTCCCAGCGTACAACACGCTGCTGGGGATTCGTCGATTGCGTGTTAAACAACCACTGCGGAAACGCCGTCGGCGGAACCACATTCGCCGCTGGGGACGAAGCTTCGCGAGGTACCCACACGATGGGCCACCCCTGTTTCTTTGCCACAATGATTTCGCGATTCTGCAGTCGCGTCTCACCCGCCGACGATCCTTGCAACGCCACTAGCACCCCGGCCAATTGCCCCTGTGATTGAACGACGCGATCCACCACAGCGTCCTCCATCATCCCAATCGATGAAAAACATTGCCAAAGCGGCGAACGCTTTGCTCCGCTCGATTGCAACGACACGCTCCCCAGCACTGGATCAGGCACCGCAGTCGTTTTGGAAAGAAACAGATGAGGCCGAATCAGCTGAAAACGCTTCGCGGTATCCGATTGGTCGTGAATGCGAAAAAAACACTCTCCCATCGTTTTCAGTACGCAATCCACAACCGTGCTGATATCCTCTTTGCCCAGCACCGCATCGGCAACCTCGACCTTGCTCATCCGTTTTGCTTCACCCGACCAGCGAGCATCGGTCGGTACGAGCAGCTTGGTGAGTCGAACTTGCTCGCCACCGTAACGGTTCATCCGCTGGACAGTCTCGTCGGGCTCGAGCAGCAACGTGTTGGTTCCTGCCACCATCACGACCAAGACATGTTCGGCCAACGCGGTCAAGTGCGACCGAGTGTCGACCGCGTCTCGCTCGCAGTCACCGCCAATTGCGGCGTCGTTCAAATCAACATCAATCGCGACCGGAATCCCTGGCCCGAACGACAGCGGATCGTCGGGGTCGCGAGTCAGGACTTGGTAGAGTTCATGCCCCAATCGCTGCGCCCACTGACGATCCTCGTCCGACACCCGCGCGACAGCAATGGAAAACAGCGGCCGAGTGACCGCCGCAGAATCAGTGGATCGAGTCTCGCGGGCCACTGGCTTATACCTGGTCAATCGAATGAGCAAACACGTCTCGGTTCACGCGGCTATTGCCCGATTTGAAGTAGGACGAGTGCGCACAAGCCGGAGAGACAAACCCAAACGTCGAGGAACATCCAAATGGATCGAGTCTCAAGAACTCGCGATCGACTTGCATCCCCGTTGCGATCAAGCTGCCGCCGACACCGTCACCTCGCGCATTCAGGTTGATCCAATGGTCGACCATCTGCGGTTTCCTGCCATCGTCGGGACGCAAACGTTTCGCCACAAACTTAATCGCCAACGCCGCTCCCACGGTAAACCAATTGTGGACACGGCCAGGCAACCCTTCGCGTTCGAGCGACCGCAGTGCCTCATACGCGACCACCGTCCCCCAGCTATGGCTGATCAGTTCGATCGATTTGCCTTGCTGCAGCAGCGGACGAACGACAGCGGTGCATTCGTCGATCACCAGACGGCGAATCCGATCGCTGGACAGGTATTTGACAAAATCATCAACGCAATCGAGTCCCGGAATCCCAAACGCCGCTCGAGGTACCGCCCCTTCGATTTCGCGATCGATCCCGCGATCACCACTTCGTTCGGCGCGTTCGGCAATCTGCTCGGCCGCTTCGCGTGCCATTCGCTCTTCTAAGATTGCTTCTAGCATCAGCTCCATCTCTTGCTGTTGCACCGGATCAACTTCGCGACTGAGTTCACGGTTCATTTTGGAGACATGCTTGCTCCATAGCACCTCTTTCCGATTGGCGTCCAGCGTATTGCGGGTTTGCGATGACAGATAAGGTGCCATCGCATTCCACCATCCATCGGAATAATGAGCGGCATGTTCACAGATCCCATGAACGTAAACCAAGGCTTGTCCGCTCGCTCGCTCGCCGACCAGCAGCCCCTCGCGACCGCTTCCCGGCTGAGTCGACGCCAAGTGGTCGGCAATTTGCTGTAATGTGGCCAACAATTGCTTCCAGTCCGCTGCGGAAATGTTCGGCAACAATGGCGATCCGGTCTCCGTCCCAGCGTCGCCGATGCCGGCATCGTCACCACCACTGGCCTTCTTGCCACCAAACACCACGCTGGATGTACTACTTGGCTCGAGCTGGGGAACTTGATCGAAACGCTCTTCACGCAAACGACTGCGTAGCGAACGGATCACTGACGATGCCGTGCGATCCTCTCCGGCCTTGCGAATCGCGTCGCAGAAGTAATAGGTAAAGGCGCCGTGAAAGTCGTTACCAATGAACGCATCGGCACTGGTTTGATCGTCTCGACAACCTGACCACAGCACGTGGTTCATCTTTTCTTCACCGTCACCCCGCGAGCGTGTTCTTTCGAACACCCCACGAAACGAACGAGATTTGGTCGCATCCGCGATCGCCACTTGCACCTCAATCGGAGGCGGTGCGAAGCGGGCCAGCACGGTATGGCGGTCGATTTCGTCAGGAGTTGCCGGCCGGACTCCTGCAATCTCGTCCACGCTGCGTGCTGCCGCTCTTACGTCGCCGCGACTTCGCTCGGCCGCCACGTGATCCAGCGACAGTGAACCTGCGGTTAAAAAATCGGTCTTAGCAGCACGGCTTAACTCAGGAGCAATAAAACGGGTGCCCGTTCCGCTATGGCAACAATCCAGCACAAATGTCACATCGACACCGTCGGGAATCTGCTCCGTCCACGCTCGCAACTCGTCATCAAGCAGATAGGTTTTAGGATCTTTCCAATCCATTCCGTACAAACAAAGTAGTTCATCTCGAAAATCGGCCTCGCCCGCCTCGCCGTCGGTATCGGCGGTGTACGATCCATGTCCGGAAAAATGAAATACCAGCCGGTCGCCTGGCTGTGCATCTTTAAGCAACCACTTCCAACCCTTGTTCAATTCGGACTTCGTCACCTCGGCATCCGTTCGCACTCGGATGTGATCGGGGTCAAACCCGAATTCATCGACTAACAATCGTTTCAGCGAACGCGTGTCATTGATGCACCCTCGCAGATCACCAATCGTTTTGTAGTCGTTGATTCCCGACAAAAATGCTCGACTCGCCATCGCAATCGTCTCCGTTGCCTCGACTAAGATCTTGGTGAAAAGTCAACAAAGGGACACTGTCGACCTTCCTCAGGTTACACCCACTCACATCGGCGCACAAGCAAAAGAGGAGACGATAAAAAATTAACCGAGAAAATGCCTTTCTTGCTCCCATTGAAGCACAATTTCACATAGAGTGATTTAGATTCCTATGACATCAAAGGTGACATTTATTCACTGCGGAGCGTTTTTCTTGGTCTCCATCACAAACTCATCCGGCACACCGCAACGCTCTACGAAGCGGCTCAGCGAGAATGGCCGATCCGCTGCAACATCGAGCGTACGTTTAGCGCCGAAGCAATCACTCGTAGCTGATCAAACGTCAACGCAACGAGCGATCGAATACCTATTGGCGTTAAAAGGCGAAAATGCCGACAAACTACTCGCCGATGCGGGGTTAAAACCAAGAGGGACAAAAGTACAGGCCTATGATCGGCTTCGCAGTGGCGTTGCCAGCGGCAAGATTTCGCTAGAGCAAATCCAGCAATGGCTCGAGGAAGTCGAGGGCTGGGGGAATCACCAAATCCACCTTTTTGACGTCACCGACGCTGTCTGCGACCGGCTATCCAGCAAACGCAAAGCGGTTTCGTTGCTTTCGAAACTCCATCTCGGACATCTCCTCGACGCAGAGCGTCCGCTATGGCCGGAGCAAGAGCCTGCAATTTTCCGCATCAGTTTTCAGGAATCAAAATTGCGAGTTGGCTGGGCGCAAGAACGCATCTGGAAACGACGCGAGGAAAGCGAGGATTATCAGGACGGCGATCTCTGGTTCAACGCCTATCGGATTCAGCATCGTCGCTGTTTCCACTATTTTGAACTCGACACCGTCACGGGCAAATCTTCGCTGATCATGAGCAAATTGCCTTCGGGTGATAAATACAGCGACCTGAAAGAAAAATTGCTCGGCGACCTCGATCCGATCGTCTCCATCAACGGTTTGCAAATAGTCGACCTGCGGCCTGCGGTCTTGGCACTGGAATCTTCGGATAAAGTCCTGCGTCGGCGACTGAATTTGATCACCAACGAACAAACAAGGATCGAGATCATCAGTAATGCGATCGACCACGATGCCTACGATGACCCGAGCATTCGCAAGGCACGCAAACAATGGGCTGGCGATGTCGCCGCTAGCCGGGGCCACTTTTTTTGGCAAATCACAACTGGTGAAGTCACGCGACTGATCGGCACAAAATTGCTGCCTCGAGAGAATCGATTCTCAATCGAAGGCCAGTGCAGTGAGACGGAGGTTGCCTATGTACTTCAATGCATGCGAGCAATTAGCTGACAAACGGCCTGCCTTTCGCACGACGGTCGAAGCCATCGATGCTTTGCTGTACCGCAATCAAGGCCGGGATATCACGCTCGCTTTTCTGACACAATTCCTGACTTCGCCAAGGCGAGAAATCGCGTTTGTGTTCGATTCATTGTGTGATGACCCTAACTTTTCGAGACGAACGGTCGACTTTTGCCAAACGCACGAGCAACCGCTTTTGCCATCAGGCCAATGCGATCTTTGCGACGAAGGTCAAGAAACAACGAGCACCCAAACCGACGTGATCAAGGTTCCGCTTGTCCAACCCCCGAAACAAGATCCTTCCCTCCATCCGGCGCCACCCCGTGTGCTGATCAGCTACAGCCACGATTCGCCCGAACATGCAGACCGCGTTCTTCAGCTGGCGAATTCGCTTCGCGGTCACGGTGTCGATTGCCGAATTGACCGCGAGGATCCCGATCCCGACGAGGGCTGGACGCTCTGGATGAAAAACAATCTTCGCGAAGCCAAATTCGTGCTTTGTGTCTGCACCGAAACCTATAAACGACGATTTGATGGCCAAGAAACCGAGGGCGTCGGTCGCGGCGTTCAGTGGGAAGCAAGACTCACGCGTAATTACCTCTATCGCACCCCAAATGCGAATAAAAAGTTTCGGGTCGTGCTGCTGGGGTCGGAGTCGGAAAAATCGATCCCTGACGAACTGCGTGACTACACCTTTTATCGCCTGGACGACTTTTCGATGAACAACGAGATGTTCAGAAAACTGTTCCGTTTACTCACTGAGCAAGAGAAAAACGTCATCGTTCCCCTTGGCCCTTTGACCCAAATCGAAGGCTGATCACTTGCCGATTCGTCGCAGAGTTGCCCGCAATCCGTAATGGATCGTGCTAAAGATCCAACATCACGTCACGCGTCACTCCTTCCGCAACATGGCTTTCATTCCACGTCGGCTTCACAGCCACCATTGAACAACCTTAGTGAGCCGTCGTTCCATTCACTGTGGTGCTGGAGATGACGCTTTTGGGATGCAGACGGTCCCAAAACGATCGCTTGGGCTGGGGTGGCGGAACCATCGCTCGGTCCAACAATTGTTTCGTCAACTCGGGGTCGGCATATGGCGTGGCAGACACGACGTGCGGTGCAACGTAAGTCGGTTCGACCGGCACGTTTGGTGAATCAAAACTGCTGGCCGCTGCCGCACCGGCCCGAGGCTGCGGCGGCGGGGCTGGTTGGGTCATCAGCTGCTGCAGTTTCAACTTCGCGGCTTCATGCACGTGCGAGGTGGGCTGAACCGCACTCGCTTCGGGTACGAGATCGTTCTTGTCGTCCACATCCGCCGCCCCCGCTTTGTCAAACAGCCCTGGACCTCGTCCGCCAGCGGGCATGAACGCGGCTTGCGGATTTGCCGGAGTTCCCTGTTTACGCATGATGCCTAAGAATTCGCGGTCGTATTGTTTTTCGGCGATTGGAGTCCACACCATGTGGCCCCCCTCGAGACTCGCTTCGTAAACCGAAATCTCAGCATAGTTCTCGATCTTCGGTGGAACCTTGACAATTTCGGTGCTGCCGTCGGCGTGAAAGACCGTTTTCGTTCCCCACTGATCCATCGGGAACTGCGTCACGTCAAACACCTCGTCTTTTTGAGCGCGATCCATCGCTTCAGCCAATGCCGCCACATCGCTCGCGCCGACCGGTCCGCCAGTCCCCGCCAAACTCTTCAAATTCGCAACACTGTTGATCACATCGCTGGCCCCGCCCAAACCCAGATTCATCGCAGCCCCCTGGGCCATGATGTTTTGTGCCGTGGAACTGTCTTTCATGTAGTAAGGTCCCAGCCCCGTGAATTGCCAACCGTTGACCAAGTTCATTGCGGCGCGAATTTCACCCGGACCGCCATTGATCTCGAGGGTGTATTTCTGAGTCAAATCGGGAACGAACACGATTTCGTAGGTAAAGAACATATGCGGCCCCAGCCCATCGTTGACAAGCGACTTGGAATCGGGCCCGCTAGGGATTTCATCGGAGTGAAGCGTTGGATTGTGTGCCACTCCGTCAAACGGTGCCATGTCTGCGTTGTCCGCCGCAGCCGAACCACCGCCTTGCATCGAACTGCTTCCCGATCGGCTAAAGTTGCCGGTCAGATCGAGTTTGGCGTAGTTGGCTTGGTCGTCAAAACTGGTGGGAATCGGCGCCGACCCGGTCAACCCGACCTTGGCGTCTTCGACATGGTAAAAATTCTTTGAAATCACCAACAACGGCTTGGGCAAATAAAACGGAATCCCCGGAGCCTCGCAGAGGTTGGCCGGTGATGCGGGGCGTGCGGTGATATGCGGCTTTTGGTGCTTGTATTGCATGTAGCCACAACCGCCCATCGAGACGCATAAAGCGGCTGAAAGCGAAGTGGTGAAAACTCGCATGAATCGATTACGTAACATCAAAGCACTCCCGACGCGACGCTTCGCGTGACTTCGTTTGAGTAAATAGCGGCGGGTTCTTCGGACGCATTGCATCCGGATTAACCCGCATGACCGTCAAATCGGGAAACTTGCTTGCGATCGTTTGCGGAACAACAATACTAAAGGAACTAGCACCCTACCCCCATCGCGTCGTACCGGTTAGGTAAAGTTTGCGGGCCTGCACGCGAGGGCGCCCATGTCGACTGGGACCGCTTGCAGAACAACCGAAGGAAACCGAGATGGCGAAGGAAAAGAAAAAGTCGAGCTCCCAGTCCAAGAAAGAAGCCCGCTCCAAACAGAAAGCCCAGTCGAAAGCAAAATCCAAAGACAAAACAAAGTCCAGCACCGCGAGCAAGAAACGCGCAACTAGCCCCGAGCCGCTGGCTGATTTAATGGACCGCCGTCATCCGCAGAGTCTGTTTGTCCGCAGCGAGCAAATCGTCGGCAATGACCCCGGTGAACCGGTGACCACCGGACGTTTCCTAGCCACGACCCTGGATGCTACGCCCGAGGCGACCAAGCAAATGCTGCGAGAGTTGCAGGATCAAGTCGGGGTTCGACGAGTGGTCAGCTCTCGTGACGGCGGCGTCTTTGAGATGCCGAAGGACGCCGAAGCGATGGTGCTGCAATCACTTGGCATTGTCGTTCTCTGCGTCGATCCATCGCAAACCAAGGCACTGGCGTCAACGTCGCGTGGCCAATCCAAACGAAAACAAGCCGGGTTTGTGGTCGAGCCTGAATATTATTGCCAGCACGCAGTGCGGTCACGATCGGCGGTGTCCGCAGATTACTTGCGAGGTTACCGTGACGCGTTAGACCAGTGGATCGAACAACCGGACTTGGAACAGAAACTAATTTATGAACCCGAGCCGCTCGATCGTGGATTGCCGCCATCGCCTGAACCCAAATTGCCGCTTGGCCTGCAGACAAGAACGCAGCCATTCCGATCGCCGGAACCATCATCCACCTGGGGATTGCAGCAAACGCGAGTCGACTTGTGTCCGCTGTCCGGTAACGGAGTTCGCGTTGCCGTGATCGATTCGGGACTCGATTTGCAGCATCCTGGGTTCACCGACCGCATCGCGAAGACCGTTAGCTATGTCGGACGTTCGGCTCAAGACGATCACGGTCATGGAACCCACTGCGCTGGGACGCTTTGTGGACAAGAAACGACCACGTTACGCTATGGGATTGCTCGCAAGGCCGAATTGTATGTGGCCAAGGTGTTGGATCAGAATGGACGTGGGATGGAAGCCAATGTGATCGCGGGCATCGAATGGGCGATCAACCAAGGGTGCCGTGTGATCTCGGTGTCAATCGAGCGAGGGGTCGATAGTTGCAGCAGCGGATTTTCAAACGCGTATGAGGCAGCGGGACTGCGAGCGATTCAGCAGAACTCGCTTGTGATCGCGGCCGCAGGAAATCGTTCCCGGCGGTCGGCCGGGATCCAGCGACGCGTATCCGCACCCGCCAATACGCCCTCGATTGTTGGTGTCGGTGCCATTCGCGAGTCGGGACATGTCGCTGATTTCTCAAATCGAACCTTTTGTCGATACGGGGAAGTCGATTTTGTGGCCCCCGGTGTTGACGTGTTCTCAAGCGACATCACGTCAGACCAATATCGCACTCGCGATGGAACCAGCATGGCAACACCGCATGTCGCGGGGATTGCCGCATTGTTGATCGAACAGGATCCTGGTCTCGGCGGCGAGGCATTGTACCGACGACTGAAAGAATTAAGTCTGATGTCTTCCGAGCTCGATCCTGCCGACTACGGCCACGGCATGCCGCGAGCGCTGCAGTAGGCGGCGGACAGGCGGGCAGGGAGTGAGGAGTGAGGAGTGAGGAGTGAGGAGTGAGGAGTGAGGAGTGAGGAGTGAGGAGTGAGGAGTGAGGAGTGAGGAGTGAGGAGTCGTGGGCCGGTGACTAAACGCAGCGGAAAGAGACATGGGGCACGGAGATTGTCGCCCAGCTTTCCAAGCTGGTAGCGGTGCGGTGGCGAGGTGGCTCGCGAGGTCGGCGGGGTGTTTTCAGCCGCGGCGGTCCAGCGTGACGGACGCTGACGGCTTGGAAAGCCGTGCGACAATCGGCGGTGTTCTGTCACTTCGCTCGACGCAGCCTTGAGAGAGAGGTCGCGCAGCGCCCTTCAGCGATTGCGTTCGGGTTGTGATAAACGTGCAACTTTAAAAAGCGTATGCGAGGGTGAGGGCCGACCGAGCGAATCGGGATGCCCTGCAGCGCAGCGGTCACAGTTTGCCCCGCCATGCAACGCTCCTTCACACAATGGACGACCTCAAATTTGACAAACCGGTCAAAATCAATTCGGCGATTCGTCGTGGATCGGTGCAGTAGAACAGTTCGCGGTTGGCGTCATCGCCCAAACCATTATGAAGCGCATTCGCGAGCCCGCCACGGCCATACGACTTGATCTCCTCGGCAAGTTCCTCGCGTGTCTTGAACTCCTGGTTGTGTTGACGGTAAATATTCGACAATTGGTCGTAGTTCTGCACATTGGCTCGTGCCGTCTCGGTCGTCATCTCCGATCGATCGCGTTGTTCGAGCAAATCGATCACCAGTCTCGTACACCCGCCAACCGCGCCAACTAAAAACAGAGGCTTGCCAGCACGCAATGACAACAAAGGCTCCTCAATCAATCCCGCGTAGCGTCCCTTGTAACCTTCAATCTTCCCGCCCATCACAACCCGAGCGAAACAGTCTTGGGTCATTTTTTCTCGCATCGCCGTCATCGCTGGCCCCCAGGCGTGTTGATGCGGAATCGTGTCGGGGTTCACAAAACCGTTAGACTGTGGCTTCAGCTCCGATTCGGACAATCCCAATTCAGGGCATGGAACCATTTCCAAGTCTGCAATCGTGCCAAACCGATTGAGTACCTGTTCACCGTAGTTCTTCCAAAGCGGCCACGGAGCAACGTTAAGAATCGGCTTGATGTCAGCGCCAAATGATCTCGCCAGATTTCGATAACCTGTCACGAGTTGAAACAACCGCAGCGTGAAGTTGTCGGGATCGTTGAGTTTTTCGGGCTCAAGCTTGCCTCCGTAGGCGATCCGCACCCCCGCAACCAACAGATACAGATGAATCTCGTCGGTGATCGTTCGCAAATGCCATGGTGTTAACCCGTGTCTGGCGAGCACTTCGCTGTCGGATACAGAGACGGCGATCGTGAGCGGCTCGGGAAGATGCAAAACTTGCGACATCCGCATCAGCGGTGTCTCGAACGTTGCATTGGGCCGAAGTCCGCTCAGCACGTTGTATTCCTCACCCGTTAGCGGTGGATCGGGATACAGAAATGCTGAGTCGTCTGGATACATCGCCAAGTGGACGGCTTCCGGCGATACGTCAATCGCAATCTCCTTTTCTCTTGCTTGACCTTGCATCAGATTGGCATAGTGAGCCCGAGTCAGCGTTTCCAGGATACTGGCGCTCAGCACCATTCGGGCCGCGATTGGCCGGAACGTTTGCAATTGCTCGTCGATTTCTTGCTGATTGACGTTCTCCCCCAGGCATCGACGTAGCGTCGCTTCATCGGGGATCGGCCAGCGAACGACTTTGGCATTTCCGCCATAGGGAAAACTACGCGGCTCGCCATCTCGAAGCGCATCGACGACCAGAATCGGTGTAGCAACTTCTTTGGCATAGGCAGCCTCCATGCGGCACCAGGACGATTTGGCCCAAGAATCGGTGAGAAAGACGATGACGAGATCGGCCTTGCGTATTCCCTCCTTGATCGCCGTCGTAAACTCTTCGGTCAGTTCAATCTTGCCAGCGTCGTACCACTGATCGATCCGCATCGTCGACACTTCTTCGAGCACACGGTGGACAGGTCCCTTTCGATTCGCGTCCAAGTCGGCCTTTGCGTGACTAAGGAAAAAGCTTACCGGTGCCGGGGCGAGTGAGTTGGATGCGTCGGGGGCTTGCCCTGGATTACGAAGCAAGATCAGTGCTCGCACCGCCAACTGAAACGTCAATTCTTCTTCTCGAGCCTGCTGATCTTGATCCGCTTTGAAGGTCAGGAAATTGAGCGCCGATAGCGTTTCATCCAACTGAACCCCTTGATCGTCCAACGACACCAGCAGCACCGCATGCCGCCGCGGATCGTGACGATTCACCAACTCCTTTGCAAACGCCGCCCACTGGTTCCCTGTTCCACCGCCAACTCTCCGATTCATTCGCGCATCAGCAATCACGACAACCACCGAGTGCTCTGCAGCATCGAGGTCAAGCCAATCGGGGTCGTTGGGGATCGCAGGATCGGGAGCCAATCGAGGAGGCAAGCCGTCACGACGATCTGGAGTCAAAAAGATTGGCACCCGTAACCCACGCACTGCGGGAGCCGCCAAGAACTTCGGCACCAGCGATTCCGCAACCGCCCGCCCATCCGCAGAATCGGGGTGAAACAACAGATGAATATGCAATGGGGGCAGATAAGGCATCGGATGCTCCGTCACTTGGGTGTTTTCATTTCGCGTTACCATTTCACCATTTTACAGCAGCAGGAACGAGCCAGACGATCGAGCCCCTCGAAAACTTCGCTTCGTCCGTCCGAAGAAACGACTCGAGCAATGCAGTGAAACAAAAACTGCCCGTCGACCGTCATCGATTGAGGGGCCGTTAGGGCGCATGTTGTCTATTTCCACAAATCTCGACACGTTCGGCCACACGGTTGCAAGAGTGAAAGTAGAAGAGGCCCTTTCGTGATGCAAGCGGTTGTCCCAACACTGAACTCACCGTCGCGTCCCCCGAGAGAACGAAACGATGGCTGCTGAACAAGGTAAATGCACACCCCTTTCGTCATTCTTGATAGGCGAACTGGGTTTTGGTGACTCCGTTGGGTTGGCACCAATCGAGTTTTTGAATGGCGGTGAACAGGTCGTAGGCGGTTTGCGCTGCCACAGTGGAATACTTTTCTTTTTTGTCGCCGTAGCGGAATGAGAATTCTGCGCAGAGAATCCTGCTTTTCGCTGCGTGCGACCAAAGGATCACCGCAACCGAGCCGTCAACGTCGTCGCTCAGTCGCAACTTGAGCCCCTTGCGGACTTGTTCGTGTGCAACAAAACCATGGACATTGAAAACCGGAGTTTTTCCTGGCAATCGCCTACCGTCGCGTGGCAATTTGCCAAGAACTGGAAATAGCCGTGATGCCTCGGCGACGGTGTCGGGCAAATCTCCTCCCCGACTCGGGATGGTGACCGATCGGGAAAAACGACTGGCAAACGGTGCTGCAATGTCTTCTTCGAATTTCGATTCCCCTTCCAACTTGTTTGCAGGGCGCAGGTCCACGCCCGCGGCGAGGTAGCGATCAGAACTGCGACACTTCAACGTGAATTCGCCGTCACCCGAACTTCCCTTTTCCTGCCGATGCCGCAAGACAAGTTGATTGTGGCGAAACGAGAAATCGGGAGTGTCCAAAAAGCGAATCTTGCGTTGATCGAATCGGTCAAACCGCTTTGACACCTTGGCATCCAAACGTTTGGCGAGTCGCTGCAAATCCTGCCTGATCTCTTCGAATCCATCGCGTGTGTTATTGAACAAACAAGGATCGAGCATCGCCTTGTATTCACGCGAGGTGACCAGACGAATTGTCGATTTTCCCATAGCATGACTCTCGGTTTCACAATCACTTACGCGACGACGGTTTCACCTTAAAAACAAGCCATTCTTCAACATCGAGTGCATACTACCGGTTGCCGCTGAGAAACTCAAATATTTTGATCTGTTTTCCGATCCACGCCACTAGGCTCTGTCTAAAAACCGTAGTGGAAGTCGCGGGTGGCTGGTTGATTTAAATGAAATGTAGATTGCACTACTGAGCCGTTGGCCGTGAGGCCTCGGGTGATGCATTGGACCCGGCCGCTGACGCGTCGCGGCTCAGTAAATCAGCAAATAAATTGACGGAGTGATCAATGTGCCTACTCGGTAACGTCCACGGTGGCTTCGCCGGAGGACACATCGTTTGGGTTGACAACCGCCACATTCAACTTGCCTGGTTTCGCAATATCCGCCGCGATAAGATTTAGGTTGATCTTCGTACTGGCAACACTTTTCGGTTCACGCAGTGAGCCATTCACCTTCACTTTGCAACCGGTGACGAAGCTTGTACCGCGAATTTCAAGCGAAGGCGGTGGGGTCGTTCCCTTCTTGATGGCACGCGGAATGATCTCGGAAATAACCGGCTTGGTCGCATCACGCTGTAGCGGTTCGCTGCGGCGATCCGCTTTTTTGGTGGTGAGAATGGTTTCGACCAACTCTTTTAACTTGAGCGTCGCTTGGTCGGAGAACAGTCCAACCAGTGCCGCGATCATCGCAATGCCAAATAGATTGTCGACCGATTCGCCGGCGATATGGCCGCGTCCTACCACGAAGAAAACGATCAGGGCAAGCCCGGCGCCGATACAAGGCTGGAACAGATACCACCAACACCAACTCGGCGAGAATTGCCGGTTTCCGACAAATGCAGTGAACGATGCCACCGAGTGCAACAAACTACCAAAGGCTCCCATTAGCAACACGAAAATCAGAATGTCTCTTTTATGGGAAGCCCCCGATTCGACCGAGGCGATGAGAGTCACATTTGCAGCTGCGCGAATCAACTCGTCCTTCTCGTCTTGAGCAATCACTGTCAGCGTTTGCGTTTCTTCGATCCTGGCCGGAGCCTGATAGACTCCGCCCTCGGATATCTTGCCTACGTTCGGCTCGATGCCCCAAGCAATTTTTGAGGATGATGATGAATTGACTTTGGCATCTGGCGCCGCCTCCGGTTCACTGTCTCCGACTTCGGTCACGGTGGCAAACGGGATCACCTGCGATGCTCTTGCGGTGATCTCGACAGGCAAAACCTGAAGTTGTTTAGAATCCGAAAGGATGACAACCGCAGTTCCGGAGCTCCCCGATGCGTCAACGCTCTCCGCCGTGACAACCACATGCTCCGCTTTGGAAAATTCAGCCGGTGCCGTGTAGACTCCCGTCACGTCGTCGAGGGAGCCGCTGTCGGTTATCCCGCTTTTCGTCTTGGACCATCGAAAGGCCGTGACGTCGTCATCAGTGCGTCCGGCAACCGATGCCGAAAACGCGAGTTTTTCAGTCTTCTTCAACGTTACCATGGGAGGACTGACAATCACTTGCGGCGTTTCGGGTGGCGAATAAAGTTGTTCCCACCTGTCGACGATGGCCCAAATCAACAACGCACCGAGAATAGATAAATAGACGCCAAGGAACAATCGCTTCAACGGTGTGTCCAGCAACGTGATCGTCGCGTTAGCAAAACGCTGCGGCTCGTCGCGACTACGAGCGGTAAGTACGACCGACCGTGGACGCCAAATGCACCAGGGCGCCGTATAAACTCCTTCTTGCGTCATCTTGCCCGTTAAAGGTTTCTCCCAGGTTAATGGCTCCTCAGGTTCGGCACTGAACAACTGCTGCTGTCGCGCTGTCAACTCAACAGTCGCAGGGATCAACTTCAGCGCGGGGGAGGGTGGCAACAGCGTCATTGTTGCCCGATCGATTTCCGACCCGCCGGCTGCTTTTACGATTAAATGGACCTCTTGCTGCTCGGCGATCTGACCCGGAGCGGTGTAGCGATGACTCTCGGCATCCCAAGTTCCCATTTCCGGAGGCTCGATGGTGCTGCCATCGGGAAGTTGCTCGACGCTGAAATCAACGGATTCCGAGGCTCTCAGTCTTTTCGTTTTTGGTGTAATCATGCCTCGCATTTCCCCGGGTAGATGAAGCGGTGGTATGGCAGTTGAAGTCCTCAACAACGTCAAGGATCGAAAGTCGCCGTTTGCTGCTGCGACTTTTGTCGCTACGGCATCGGTGTGAGTTTTTGATCGTAGGATTTTCGTAAAACGACCGTGGGTTCAACGAACCGTACTGGACCGGTGCTTCGCACGATCGCTTCGCCGAGTGTCATGTGCTTGGCGGCGCGAGCGTAGTCGCCCATCGCGGCGTTCACCGCGGCCAATGCTCGGTAATCCCAATACGTCCGGGGTTCGCGAGACGCAAACACCGACTGCACGTCCGCTTTCGCCGCAGCAATGCGGGCGGCATCCGGCGAATGAGTCGCTAACAGATACGCCCGATGGCTTCTTGCTTCGTTCATCTTGGGGGCAAGTTCGATTGCACGATCGAGATTTCGCTCGGCTTCATCAAACTTGCCAAGTTCAGTTTGCACCTGCCCAAGATTGCTCCACAGGTACGCGTTTTCTTCGGGATACATTTCCAATTCGATCGCCGCTTTAAAATCCGCTTCCGCCGCGGCCAACTCATCTCCAATCGCCAATCGCACCACGCCCCGTCCGGCAACCGCTTCGCCATCGGCCGCATCGAGCGTCACGGCCATCGAAAAATCTTCGAGCGCAGCGGCGTAGTCGGTCTGGTCGTATAGGACGCGGCCCCGGGCTTTGCGGGCAAAACCATCGTGCGGATCAAGCTTGACAGCCAAATCGAGTTGCTTTCGAGCCGAATCGACGTTGCCAAGATCGTGTTGTAGCGCCCCCATGTACTTGCGTGAGAACGCATGATTCGGATCAAGCTGGATCGCCTTGGTGAAGTCGTCCAGTGCGTTTTGGTTTTGCCCGACTTGGTAGTAGGCCAAGCCGCGTCCCATCCAAGCGGGCACCGATTTGGGATCGTCTTGGATGCCGCGGGTAAAGGTAGCGATAGCCGCCGGCTGATCCTGGGCCGTGATTTGAGCATAGGCAAGCGGTTCGAGATAATCGCCTGGCGAGTTCGCGATCTTCAGTGCTTTTTTTAGATCGGCGATCCCTTCGGCATGTTTTCCGATTGCCATCCGCACAGTACCGCGTGACAAATAATCGCGCGCGTTGGCTCCCGTAGCAAACGGTTTACTGAAAAATGCCTCCGCCGCATCGAGCTTGACTACATCCTCGATCGCCAACCAACCGGGACGACCGCGACTGACCAAGATTTTGGAACCGTTTACCTGCAGCACTTTTAAGACTTGCCCGGCCCCAGCTTGGTCAACACTTTTGGCGTTTTGGACGATGGAGACATCGCGGCGGGCTGCGACCAAATCTCCCTGCTCCAATGCAAACGCAAAATTCGCGTTCAAACAAGCAAGGACCAATGCCACCACAGCCTTCACTCTCATCGTACTTTCCCTGCAGCGTATATTTTGTTGACACCCCCTCTGATGGTCGTTAAGTTTGAACTTGCATGCAAGAGTTTACATCGAGTTTTTTGCAACTTTCGATCAAAGAGGACACAACATGTTGATACGCAAAGCGGCGTTTTTAGCAGCGGTTTCATCCGGATTCTTCGGAGCAGCGCAGGCCGAAGCAGGCTGTTTCGGAAAACGCAACTGCTGCCAAACCACCCCCGTCGTGTGCCCTCCGTGTAATGTCCCAGTTGTTTATCACGGCTCATTGGCGCCAGCAACGACGGGCGTTCTCGGGCACAACAGTGTCCCATGTTGCAATAACGCCCCTGTCGAACAAATAAACTCGTGTACGCCAACGCCTAGCGTTCCCGTCATCAAGTACCGTACTGAGTATAGAACGCGCACCGTTCCTGTGACGAAGTATCGATTGGAAACAAGAGAAGAGGAAATCGTCAACCGCGACGGTTCGATTTCAAAGAGAGAAGTGCAGATTCAAGTTCCCTACACCGAGCATATCGAACAAACGTATTCGGTTCAGGTTCCATACCTAGAAGAAGAAGGTCAAAGCGTTCGCAGTTCTTCCAGTATTGAAGACACTTTGAACAAAATTGAGGGCGATGTCCGAGCCATTAAAGCTCGGCTTGGCATTTCGAATTAACCACACACTCTTTTAGTGTGATTGTCTTGAATCCGTGAAGATTGAGTTGCAAATCGCCCAAGTCCAAAGCCGAATCATTTGGGTCGCTATGTACGTCGCCCGACGTCACCTTTCCTGTCACAGTCGAAGTGTTCCCACTTTCGTATGTTTCCTCATTAGGCCACCATTCAGCTGTTTTGAAATAGAGCCTAGCGTCGAACCCATTGATTCTCGCGTCTACTGTTTTACCCTCACGGGCATTTTGGAACTGTCGCTCGGTAAAGGATATTTGCAGCGATATACGACGCTGGTCTGATCTTACCTCTTGCATCCATTCTTTAAGCTCAGACGCTTGCATCGACGCGGTATCACCTAAAGAAGTTTTTGGACAGTCAGCATACTCTGCAAGTTTTTCCTGGCGATGGAAATGCTTTTGCGTTGCTGGTATCGCGACTAGCGAAAGAACTAGCACCCCAACCAACAAAAACGTTGCAAAGACAGCAAGTGGCGTTTGCTTCCAATACCAAGGCCGACTCTCACGAGATTGTTTTGCCGCCCGTTCAAAGGATGCTTGGTCCATTTCGTTAACAGTCCACCCATCGATATTCTCATTCTCAAGTGGCGGCGATAATCCGAGTTGCTTTAGTTGCGATAACAAAGATTCGAGAGAGTCCACATCATTGGAATCGAAATTCCGAATGGCCTGAATTTCACTAACGAGTGATGACTGGACACTGCCATCAAAATCGAGCGGCAGTATGATTCTGTCAGTGTTCTTTGCAATAAAGGCTTCTGCGAGGCACCATTGGGATCGACACCAATTCTCTGTCCCGAAGACGAGCAAACATGCGGTGTTTTGTAGCTTACTGAACAGGAATTGCTCCCATCGCTTCCCAGGAACAATTCCACTTTTGCGATCCGAATCTAAAAACAGGCGGTTGCTCGGGTAGCCGCGGTCTCGCAGGTATTGCAAAACCGCCACGGCTTTGCCTTCATCTTTCTTACTGTGGCTAAAGAAGATAACGCTTTCAGACATCTTGTTCATCTTTCTAGCATGCAGATGACATGACCATGCTGCGTGCCAATGGAAACCCAACCCAAGACGCTTACATCTTACAACAAAAAGGAAAAGCTAATCTTCTGGCTCAAACGCACATCCAAAACTCGCTAAGAATAGAGCAGTAGACGGCGAGAACTTCATGCAGATGTGCGTACAACACTGGACATCATATCCATGTGACTCAATTACTATAAATTGCTGGCAATTGCACCAGATGCAGCATAACATTCGGAGGACTAACGTGTAAAATTTTCCCTGCAATTAATGCTTGCCCCCAAGCTTTGATTTTGACGCCGCAGATGCATACACATTGAAAACGGATCTACGAAATGATCACCTGGAAACAATGGCTTCTAGGAGAGTCGCCCGAGCAGGACTCCGATGCAGTCGTAGCGGATTCTGGCAATGCGACCGCTCGGGAATTGGTGATGCGGCTGGGGGATGCTTGGATCGAGGCGGCTTTTGATCCGAGCGATGCGGACAAACGGGCGGCTTGGGAGTTTTACAACCAATTACGTAGCCGGATTGTGACTCGGCCGCTTCCCTATTTGCGTGGGGATGAAAAATCGGCACTCGAGAGTGTCCATGGACTGTTCGAGTGTGCACGTGAGATCTGCGAAAAGACGGGCCCCGAGGCGCATCGGTTTGCCGATCTCCTCTGGGCGTTTCTCAATAACGATGTACGGCCTTTCACTTCGAAATGGCACAAGCCGTTCTCCAGCGGCAAACTGAGTGAAGATGACAACCACGATTTCCGCGAAGAACTTGAGCGACTGCAAGGCATCGTGGTTTACTTTGAACAGCTGTTTCTTGCGTTGGCTCGGAACCAGCCGATTCGTGTCTCATCGTCGACCGTTCCCGACGCTCACACACCCATTCCCTCGCTTCGCAGCGATACCGAGCCGGGATGGCCCTATACGGAAATCCTGTTTTCGCCTAGCGTCGACGGTACAACCGCCACCAAAGTTCATGAAAATGAATTGACCGCGATCCGAGCACGACGTGGCTCGGTTGATGACGAGGCCAGCAATCTGACCGGACTCGCCCTTTCCGGCGGCGGGCTTCGTTCGGCGACGTTTGCACTCGGAGCACTGCAAGGACTCGCCAAGCAAGGCATGCTTGCGAACTTTGATTATTTGTCGACCGTCTCGGGCGGCGGCTATGCGGGGTCGTTTCTGACTTGCTTATTGAATTCAAACCCGATCAATGCAGATGCTCCATCGGCGCAGCCGCCTGGGCTTGGACTCGGCAAAGACACTCTGCCTTTTGCTAGAACCGCTACGCAAGAATCCGCACCGATGCGTCACTTGCGATCCAGCAGCAAGTCGTTGCTCACCGGCGGATTTTGGAAACGGCTGGAGATTCCCGTCCTGGCGTTTGCCGGTTGGCTGGCCAGCTTCTTCGTCGTCCTGCCTCCGTTGCTGTTGTTCACCCTGGTGATTTGCCTGCTGAACCAAGAGGCGATCTCGCACGCCCTTCAAGGAGAAGCTTACCGTAGATCAGGATGGGAGCGGGCGATTATCGCCATCGCATTGGCATTGTTTACATTACAGCTCGTCTTGATCACGGTGCGACAGCATTATCGGCGGAAACAAGGGATGACCAATTTGCCTGAGACGGCGCTGATTTTGGGCGGAGTGATGTTCCTCGCCATCTTGGCCATGTTTGCTTGGTGGGCGTTTCCACTTGGTGCCATGCTTAGCCACTGGATCAACGAAGCAACCCAAACGTCGATTTCGCTCCCCGGCGAATCGATAATCGCGGCGTTGTCGGCGATCGCGATTCCGATCGTTTCGCGGTTAACCACAATGACCGGCAAAACCAGCCGCTGGAAACCGATCCTTGCTTCGATCGCAATTGTGATCTTGCCGTTGCTGTTTATCTGGATGGTCGCCACCCTGATTGCAAGCCAGTTTTTATTCGTTGGCGATTGTCGCGAATTCGATATGAATCGATGGGGGTGGCTGCTTGGGCTGGCCGTGGTCGTGTTTGCCGCGACTCATTGGTTTCTCAACATCAATGCTTGTTCGCTACATCCGTTCTATCGCGATCGTTTGGCTCGTGCTTATCACTTAAAACTGGACTCGCAAGGCAAAGTGATTGCAAGTTCACCGCAAAAGCTAAGCGAACTAACCGAGAAAGCACCCTATCACTTGATCAACGCATCGCTCAACGCGCCGGCTGGGCACCGCGAATCGCTTCGTGGACGCACCGCGGACTTCTTTCTGTTTAGCAAACATTACTGCGGCAGCGAATCCACGGGTTACTTTGACACGACTGATATCGAGAAGACCGAACCCAGCGTCGATCTTGCCACGGCCGTGGCCATTTCAGGCGCCGCCGCGTCCCCGTTCATGGGCGTGAACAGCAGTCGTTTCAATTTTTGGGCCGCGCTGCTCAATGTCCGCCTGGATTATTGGCTGCGAGTCCCAGATCGAGCGAAAGGCTGGCTCGATGGCAACCCCGGACCGCTGTATTGGCTGCGTCAATTTATCGGAGATGTGCGTGACACCTACGCCTACGTCAATCTGTCCGATGGCGGTCATATCGAGAACATGGGCATCTACGAACTGCTACGTCGGCGTTGCCGCTACATCGTGTTGGTCGATGGCGAGTGCGATCCGGGGATCACGTGCGGCAGTTTCTTGCAAGTCATTCGCTATGCAAAAATCGATTTTGGAATCGACATCAAGATTGATCTGTCACGGCTGAAGTTTGCAGATGCACGAGCCGAGACCGATGCTGGCATCCCGACCGAAAAACCGCCCACGGGCAAGGCGGCATCGCCCACGGTTGATTACCACTTTGCCCTTGGTGAGATCGACTATGGCGATGACAAAACCGGATGGCTGCTGTATTTAAAAAGTTCAATCAGCGGCAACGAGGGCAAAGCGATCGAGAGCTATCGCGAACGGCAGCCAGAGTTCCCGCATCAATCGACCGCCGATCTCGCTTATGACGAAGAACAATTTGAATCTTATCGTGCACTCGGTGAACACATCGTTACAGATACATTTTCGAAAGAACTTGTTGGGACAACTCCACCCGCCAGCATCCCCACTTGGTTTCAAGAGATGCAACGGCGACTCCACGACCGATAAGATATGATCGCAATGAAATACTTTCGGCCGCAGCGAATCGCGTTTTCTCATTTGCCGCAACGACGATGATGACCAGCCAATCGACCACAGCGAAACATCGAATTTTCCTCAGTCACTCGCGACAAGACAAATGGGTCTGTCATCAGATTCGCGAGAAGATTGAACAAGCCGGCGGTAGCGTTTGGGTGGACGTCTTTGACATCGACGCAGGACGCAATATCAGCGAAGAAATCAAGGCGGGGCTGCGGAAATCCGACGAACTATTGGTGCTGCTTTCGCCCGCTTCGATCCAATCGGATTGGGTCAAACGCGAAGCCGGTATTGCCGATGCGCTCGATTTGCCGATTACACTCGTCATGATGCACGCTAAACTAGAAGACAGACCGAAGCCACTGCAGGACCGTCGCGCAATCTCCATCAACGAATTGCCCGACTACTTCGATGCGATGGGCGCCACCACGGAGAGCGTTTGATGCCAGAATCCCCCAAAAAAGCGACGCCAACGCCCGCAAAAGCAAAACGGGTTTATGTCAGCCATAGTGAAGAAACACGCGATCTGGCGAGATTTGTATCGCAAAAACTGCGGGACATGGGCATCGATGCGTCGAGTGACGACTTGGAAACGCATCAGGAAACCGAGCAACGCCGTTGGCTAAAGGAGGAGATTGGTAAATCGGACGCGGTCGTGACGCTGGTCACCCCCAACTCGCTCGATTCGAACTGGATGCAATACGAAGTGGGATTGGCAACAGGGTTGGATCGCTTGGTGATTCCGGTGGTCGTGGATGTCAAAGCACACCAATTGCCAGAGCAAATCGCGGCCAAACGCACCCTCGGACTCGACCAATTGGATCAAATCCGTGAAATGATCGGCGAGGCGATCGCCCAATCCGCGAACGAGTGATTCCGCAGCCCCGTTTTTTGACTGCGATCGTTGCTTCGCACCCCATGCCCAATTCATGCGATCTGTTCGAATTGTCGCCGTAACGTTGCTAACCAATGTCGCCCAGCTTTCCAAGCTGGTTGCGTTACATCGAACGAGTTTCCATACCGAACGCGGTTGCTCCAGGCCGCAACGTTCACACGTGATGCACGCTAACGGCTTGGAAAGCCGTGCGACAATTGTCGGCCAGCTTTCCAAGCTGGTGCCGATCGAGGGCGTAAGGTGTGGTCGGCGCTGAATGTGAGACGCTTCTTGCTTTGACGATCACGCGTGATGCACGCTTACGGCTAGGAAAGCCGTGCGACAATCGTCGGCCAGCTTTCCAAGCTGGCACCGATCGAGGGCGTAAGGTGCGGTCGGCGCTGAATGTGAGACACTTCTTGCTTTGACGTTCACACGTGATGCACGCTAACGGCTTGGAAAGCCGTGCGACAATTGTCGGCCAGCTTTCCAAGCTGGAACCGATCGAGGGCGTAAGGTGGGGTCGGCGTTGAATGCAAGACACTTCTTGCTTTGACGTTCACACGTGATGCACGCTAACGGCTTGAAAAGCCGTGCGACAATTGTCGGCCAGCTTTCCAAGCTGGAACCGATCGAGGGCGTAAGGTGGGGTCGGCGTTGAATGCAAGACACTTATTGCTTTGACGTTCACACGTGAGGCCTGCTAACGGCTTGGAAAGCCGTGCGACAATTGTCGGCCAGCTTTCCAAGCTGGTGCCGATCGAGGGCGTAAGGTGGGGTCGGCGCTGAATGTGAACACTTCTTGCTTTGACGTTCACACGTGATGCACGCTAACGGCTTGGAAAGCCGTGCGACAATTGTCGGCCAGCTTTCCAAGCTGGTACCGATCGAGGATAGGGTGCGGTTGGCGTTGAATGTGAGACACTTCTTGCTTTGACGATCACATGTGACGCACGCTAACGGCTTGGAAAGCCGTGCGACAATTGTCGGCCAGCTTTCCAAGCTGGAACCGGTCGAGGCAGAAACGCAAAGACGCAATGTGCGGTGTGGAACGCCCGGTTGTTCGGTCGATTCCGCTCCGACTGCACGGTCCGCTAACCCTTGACTTCTTTGCCAGCGACCCTGCGGAGGTATTCTTCGCCAAAATCAATCTTCAGCTCCAGCCATAGCGGGAAGTGGTCAGACATCTGGTGAGTTCGCCACTGCTTGTAATAATTGTGCTTCTCGCGCTCACTACGAACTTCGCCGTTCGTTTTATTCTCATAGCTCGGCCCCATCTCGGGAACATACGTCGGCTCTTCATCGTCTCGGTACACGTGCTCGAAAAAGTTGAAGACGCCAGCCTTCGACTTCGCGATGCGTTCTTGCACAACCTCGGTGTCGTAAGCTTTGCTGATGAAGGCCATCTGATCAAAGTGCTTTCCCCCAGCTGCGTTGGAGGTGACCTCGCGAAATTGAGGCGGGACAAAAAAGCCCGCTTCCTCAATCGCTTTGAACGTCGCGTCTTCGGTCGAAAAGATATTGAAGTCGCCCAGCAGCACCAGATTGCGAGCCCAAACGTGATCCTCGGCAACACGCTTTGCAAGAAACTGCGAGAGCACTTGAATCTCTTCAAGCCGCGTGGGGTCAACACTGACGGACCGTCCGTAATAGATATGCACGGTGGAGAGCATGAACCGCAGGTACCCCGATTCGAACCCGCACAAAAAAGGAGTGCGAGCAAGTTGTCGTTGTGGTTGCAGCGTGCGATCAGGCAGCTTCTTGTCGGGGATCACGATCTCGCCAGCCAAGCCGCCAAAAATCACCTTGCGTGAATCGTAGATAAAAGCTCCGCGTTCGCGATTTCCGGACGTGCCTGCGGTAACATCGGTGATCAACACCTTCCACCAGTCACCGAGAATCGTGGTCAATCGATCGAGTGCCTTCAAGTCGGCATTCACTTCTTGCACCGCAACCAGATCGAAATGCGAAATGATTTCCGCGATGTAGTACATCGATTCGTCGCTGCGGAGACCATACTTAGCGTTGTCAAAGTCACGAATGTTCCAAGTTGCCAGTAGCAACGTCTCATTGATCGTCCGTTTGGGAACCTGTTCGGCCAGTTTTTCACGCAGTCGCAGCAACCCTGACGCGGTACGCTCGTCCGTGGTGCTTTCGCGATCAAGTGCACGGGTGCGAGCGGACGGCGGATCAAATTTGTACAAGAACGGCATCGCCGGCCTCCTAGTTCATTGCATTCGATCAAGAAACGCGAAACACAAACCCGCTTGGACGCATGCAATTGTAACCGATCCCTGCGGGGGAGAGGGGGAGAGGGGGAGAGGGGGAGACACGGAGACACGGAGACACGGAGACACGGACCGAGGAGTGAGGAGTGAGGAGTGAGGAGTGAGGAGTGAGGTGTGAGGTGTGAGGTGTGAGGTGTGAGGTGTGAGGTGTGAGGTGTGAGGTGTGAGGTGTGAGGTGTGAGGTGTGAGGTGTGAGGTGTGAGGTGTGAGGTGTGAGGTGTGAGGTGTCGTGGGCCGGTGACTAAACGCAGCGGAGAGAGTCATGGGGCACGGAGATTGTCGCCCAGCTTTCCAAGCTGGTAGCGGTGCGGTGATTAGATGGCTCGCGAGGCCGGTGGGTTGTTTTCAGCCGCGGCGGTCGAGCGCGATGCACGCTGACGGCTTGGAAAGCCGTGCGACGACAACAGTCCCGTAGTGGATCTTGCTAAAGATCCCTCGCGCTATACCCCCGACCAGTGACAGGCTGGCAGCCTGTGCTACCCGCCGAAAGTCTTCGCGACTTTCGCTACGTGAGGGGATCCCCGGCCGGTGACAGGCTGGCAGCCTGTGCTACGGGTGGGGATTGCTCTATAGACAACGGTTGACGGGGGTGGGTTCCGGGTGTAAAGTGGCACAATCGTTTGTGCTAGATGTGCGGCAGCTGGGCGATTTGCGGGATTAGGGACGGCGGAAAGCCTGCTTGCGGGGACTCGTTGCCTCTTCTCAACGGTGGCCTCTTCCACGAATTAGTCTCTCAACAGGGACTCGTTGCCTCGTCCACTACGGATTCGTTCATGACCCTGAAGAGATGAATGCGACGGGATCATAAGATGTCGCTGACTCTACAAGATGTGGCAGATGCAGCAGGGGTGAGCGTTTCCGTCGCTTCACGCTCGCTCAACGGTCGCGCTCGTGAGTACCGGATTAGTGAGGCCACCGAGAAGACAGTCAAAAAGGCGGCAGCCAAACTCGGCTTCCGGCCTAGCCAGGTCGCTCGGTCGCTGCGACTGAAACGCTCGGGACTCGTCGGCGTGGTCGTTCCCGATCTGTCGAACCCGTTCTTCGCCTCAATCGCTCGCGAAGTC